>JAOIUG010000003.1 GCA_028223395.1 Shewanella sp. | reverse complement strand
CTGCCAGAAAACACATGCGCAAGTTCAGTTTCATCAGTGTTTGTGATCCCAAGTTGTGCAGCTAAAGGTAAGTTAAGGCTGACTAATGCAGCGCTGGGCGCTTTATCTGCTTGAGAGAAGGCGTAAAAACCTTCTAGCTCATCAGCGTAACTATTGTCAAACACTAACCCTAAGTTAATCATCGTGTTACTCATCAGCTTTCCGTAAAATTGGGTAAGTCCTGCGTAAATATTTTACATATAACAGGAGTTGATAGGATATTTATCATTTGCGCATATCGTGGTGCGCTAAGCAACATTGAGGCGCAAGGCGGTTTAGAACCTCATCGAGATAGAATATTGATTGTAACTAAGGGGACTTCACTTTGTAAAACGAATAAGGCGCGCAAAAAGCCTAATACACCCATTATTTAATGAGTCATCGCAGTGTGACTGCAGGCTGAGCAGCACTGCCATTTACAATTCATCATCAAGTACTTGCAACTTCCATGTTGCTTACTTGGGTTAATACGGCTCTAGGGTAGGGCCAAACAATATACTGGCTGTTAATGCAGTTTCATTCTGGGCCTGACCACCCTCATCAATTTTTCAGCAACCCATAACGCCATCGTCTTGCCTGTACCGTGGATGGCTTTTTGATGCATTCGATACAAAGACATATAGACAAATCTTGCGACCTTACCTTCTATGAACATGCTGTTTTTAGTGAGATTGCCCATCAAACTGCCCACAGTACTGTAATCAGAAAGGTTCACTAAAGAACCGTGATCTACGTATACATACTCAACTGAAGGTTGCCCGTTAAGATCGTTAATGATGTTTTTCTCCGCGCATTGTGCCATCTGATGGGCAGACTGCGCTCTAGGCGGCACAAAAGTACCGTCTGCTTGTTCAAATGCGCAGCTGTCACCAATGACATAAATGTCATCATTAACCGTACTTCTCAGATCTTTTTTGACTTTGATTTGATTGGCTCTATTTAGCTCAAAAAAATCCATTTGTTTAATGAAGTCCGGGGCTTTAATCCCAGCAGCCCACAACATTAAATTGGCTGAAATAAGCTTACCTTCGGAAGTCAAAAAGCCAGTTGCTGTCGCCTCATTTATACGCGTATTTTCTAACACGGTAACACCGAGTTGTGCCAACTCATTACGGGCAGATAATGCAATGCGCTCCGTTAATGCCGGTAAAATTCGAGGCCCAGCTTCAATCAAATAAATATTCAGTTTGTCGGCCGTCATCTTACTAAGACCATACACTTTCAATAAGTCAGTCACATGATACAGCTCAGCAGAAAGCTCAACTCCAGTGGCTCCTGCACCTACAATGGCAATATTTAGCTCATTAATCGAATCGGACTGATGTACGCGAGTAAAGCTATCTAACAATGCATGGTGAAAACGATTCGCTTGCTGATGAGAGTCAAGAAAGAAACAATTTTCTTGCACTCCCGGAGTATTAAAATCATTACTCACACTGCCAATGGCAATCACTAGTTTATCAAAGGTAATTTGGCGCTCAGGCAGTAAAACCTTACCGGTTTCATCGGTAATAGGAGCGACTGATATCGATTTATCTTCAGCGGTTAATCCACAAAATGTACCTAACTGAAATTGATATCCATGCTTAGCGGCATGAGCTGAGTAGACCACACCATCGAGATCAGCATCTAACGATCCGGTGGCGACTTCATGCAGTAAAGGCTTCCAGATGTGTGTACGGTTTTTATCCACTAATATTATTTGCGCTAAGTTTTTTTTACCTAACTTACGCCCTAGTTGTGTAGCAAGTTCGAGCCCACCAGCTCCCCCACCCACAATCACAATCTTCGGAATTTTTAATGTCATTGCTTTCCCTCGTCGTAATGATGCCACTGCACATGCTTTACTGCTGCTTGATTAAGGCGTTAAGCTTAACTATGTGATCGTAAACATCTAATGCAAAACCAGCCGAATAATAAATTGTAAGGCAAGTTATTTGGACAAATTTTAAACGGTACACTAAGTGTAAAACAAAAAAACTCTAACACACGATAATTCAGCCAAATGGGCGCAAAAGATATCTCTGCATCGTCAATACTGCATAAGCAGGCTACCGTTACAGACGCTCAGTGGAGTGTTACCTTAATACGCATATTATTGCTACTAGCCAAAAAAACACCTATAAATATATGCAAGATATTGATTTAAAAATTTAATTTAGATCAGAGTATAAAGAGTTACTCATTATGATGATAAGTCCCCATCAGCACGGTAAGCAACGAACTGTAATCTTGGTATTAATGACTGTTTTGGCTGCTTAGTCTTAAATGTTAGGGTTGAATGGTAAATCGCAATCTTAATGCATGACGCGTGAAGCGACTCTGCTTAGAAAATAATGAATAGAGATTAAAGCATTGTGCTTCATTTTTACAATGTGCGATCTATTTTTGCCAGTGCACTTTGTGGCGTATTAACTTTACAAACAATAGCCTCTCAGTATTTATGCTGCTTCGCATGACACTGGCACCGCTCTTCAAACTCAATAAGCATTATGGCGTGTTATCTAATGTAAAATCGAGTCGCACTTGCTGCCTAATTTGCACAACTGGATTACCTTCAACAACTTTAGGTTTATATTTCCAACCTTTAATAGCCCGCACTGCTGAGCGATTAAACACTCGCTTCGGATTAGCCTCTATCACACTCACATTCGTGACACTGCCAACAGCGCTAATATCAAACTCCACTATCACATAACCTTCTTTACCCTCTCTTGCAGCGACCATTGGATACTGCGGCGCCACTTGCACCACAGGTTGTGCATCTTGGCTGATAGTGCCGTGACTATAAGGCTCCACAATCTTAGGCATCACAGGGAGCTCAGCTTCTATGGCGAGGTTGCCATCATTATCACCTGCATTTGGTGACGTCAATCGAACTGGTTTTTCAAGCTGTGGTTGAGGGATGACTTGTACTATTTTTTTAGGTGGTAGAGGCTTTGGAGTGTCACTGGAAATATGTAAAAGGGGCGCTTCAGTTATCGTTCCGATATAAATTTTATCTGACTTAATTAATTGCGACATAAAAACAAATAGCCCAAATGTAATAAGGGCTCCAGTTAGCATAATACTAGTACGGCTAAATAGGCTTTCTTGGCTCATAGATTATCCTTTCTTGAGTGTATGCCCTTTTATATTTAGCAGGATAAATCAATTAAGCCAAACGTTTTAACGTATTATGAGTTAAAGAGATTTAAATAGAACGTAAAACAAACATAGCGATAACAATAATACAACAATTCAATATTTAATCATATGTACTCAGCTAAAATAGCACTCCGCTTAAACACTAAATAATGTGTTAGCCCGCTTAGGTGATAATAAAGGAAAATAGCAAATAAACTGCGGTAAAAACAACCGTGAAAGATCAACAGCCCCAAGTCAAAATTTAACATTTGCACTTTAGTGCTGAAAATAGCATGCTCAATCCACATATCACATTAAGCATCGCTGCATTAAGGATTTTGTCAGTTGAATGAGTTCACCCATAATAGTGTAACCCCTCCTCACTTTAGCGCCTCTGTAACAGCCCTTTACAATGTGCTTAATCAGCTTGGCCTTGATGACGTGTCTATAACTGACAGCGTGCTGCCTGCCGTACAAAGCCTGTCTGTGTGCAGCGGCGATACTTTACTGCGTCAAGATGAAAGCCAAAGTTATATTTTTTTTGTCGCCTCAGGGATCCTTAGGGCGTGCCACTATAATGATAATGGCAACGACTTATCTAAAGAGTTTTACTTTACTCACGAACTTTGTTTTCTTTATTCAAGTTGGCTCACAGGACAACCTGCCCAATATCAAATAGAAGCCGCAACTGATGCGGTGGTCCTGCAATTTCCGATTCATTTTTTATCTCAGCCACAATGGCAAGAGGTTCAATTAGCTTTACTTAAACAACAACTACTGTACAAAGAGCAAAAAGAAGCATTCTTGTTACTCAATACTCCTGAGCAACGCTATCGTTTTTTAATTGAACATCGTCCTCATTGGGTACAAGAGCTCAATAATATTCAGCTAGCCAGTTATATCGGAATAACACCGGTGAGCCTATCTCGATTAAAGTCGCGAATCCCCAATAAAGCGAAGTAAAAAAACCAATGGATTAACATAAGATAATGATCCGAAAACCCAATCACTTTAACCTTAGCGAATTCAATAGTGTGTTACTCACAAACTCACAACATTAAGGTTTAAACATGTCCGCTTATATTCTCTCACAATGCCTCATTGCGATTGCAATTGTGTCAGATATTATTTCATTCCAATTTAAGCATAAACAAAAGATAGTCCTCTGTTTATGTATTTCAGGCCTGCTCATTACTTGCCATTTCGCATTGCTGCAACAATGGACAGCAACAGCACTCATGTCACTGGCAACAGTGCGCTACTTTGTTAGCCTCTTCACACATTCAAAGCGTGTCATGGCGTTATTTCTTTGCTTAAATACGCTTGTGTTGTTCGTCACTTTTTCTGGTCTATTAAGCGTATTAAGTTTTGCGGGAAGCTCGCTGCAAACGATTGCAGCATTTTGCCAAAATGATTTACGCTTACGGCAATTAATGCTTGTGGGGACCAGCATTTGGCTCATTAACAACCTTGTGCTAGGTTCACCCGCTGCCGTGTTAATGGAGATCCTATTTATTAGCAGCAACCTTATCGCTTACTACCGATACTACGGTGCAAGCCGGCATACAACACAGGTTAATTAACCCCTTTAAACTTAATAAGAGACGCTTACCTGTGGTTTATCTTATTGCTTTAAAACGCTTACGCTAAGATCAAAAAGCCGACAAAAGCCATGGTACTCGCCATTAAGGTATAGGGAAGTTGAGTCACAGCATGGCTGACCAAATTACACCCTGTTCCTTGCGCTGCAAGTACTGTGGAGTCGGAATAAAAACATGCTTGACTGCCAAATGATGATGCCGATAATAACGCGCCAATAACTAAAGCAATATTAGCATCAACCGCTTGGGCTAAAGGCATGACAATCGGAATCGATACAGCAAAAATGCCCCAACTCGATCCTGTTGTAAAAGCCAATAATGACATGGTTAAAAAAACAACCGCTGGCAAGAGTTGTGGTGTCATATAAGGGCTTAAACTGCCAATCACAAACTCTGGTAGCATCAGTTTGTCGCACACATCTTTAAAAATAAAGGCTGCGATCACCGTGCCAATCGCTGGTAACATATTTTTAAAGCCGTCTATCATTTGCTCCATCATCTCTGACAGTGACATCAATTTTTGCACACCATAATACGGAAGCATGATGGCTAAAGTGGCGGTTAAGCCTTTTAATACATCAATATCAAAATAAACGGTAAAACCAACTAATAATGCAATAGGCACAAAGAAGTTATGTAACTTGCCACCTTTGTCAGCATTTTTAAACTCATCTTCAATGGCTTTTAATCCATATTCATTTGATATTTGGATCTCATCTCGATCAATTTGTCTTTTGGCGGGTCGCCCTTGTTCCGCTGCCAGCTGTGCTTTTTTCATCGGGCCAAACGCGGGGATCACCCCTAAAATCACCAATAACACGATTGCTACAGCAAACCACGCATATAGCATGTACGGAATTGCCTGCATGTAAACAGCAATTCCCTGCCCTTCACCCGCAATGCCGTTGTCAACTAATAGGCCACTAAAAAAAACGGCCCATGTCGATAATGGGATTAAGACACAAATAGGTGCAGCTGTAGAATCAACTACATAGGCCAACATCTCGCGTGAAACTTTAAATTTATCAGTCACTCGCTTCATGGTCGATCCCACCGTCAACGCATTAAGGTAGTCATCAATAAAAATAATAACTCCCAGTATAAATGCCATTAACAATGATGATTTTGGTCCTTTAGCCAGTTTGAATGCGAGGCGACCAAACGCCATCGAGCCACCGGTTTTAACCAGTAAAACAATTAATGCGCCAAAACCACCACACACGAGAATTAACCAGCCAATGGTTTCATCAGCCATCACCGATAATGAAGTCGTGGTAAAATTAGTCAATATATTCGCACTGTCATACAGTGCCAGGCCCACTAAAGTGCCGATCATCAGAGAAAGTATTGGACGACGTAACACGATAGCTAGCACTAAAACCACCGCAGGTGGGACAAGACTTAAGGCTGTCGGCTCTGACATGCACTAAGGCCCTTATAATAAAATGCCATACCGGCAAAATGATTAACCAAACTCAAATATTGATTTATTAAGCTTAATAACTGCTTTCTTTTTAACACTTAACGATACCTTGCTACTTGGACATCACACGATATACAAAAAAACATCGCGCCGAAAATAAGCTCCATTCGCATTTGAGTCAATGAAAATTACTCTACCTTTTGTGGAATTTGAGTTAAAACACTAAAATACTGATTCAAGCACTTGAAATGTAATAACATGAAATTTATTCAAACAGTGCTAATGACGTGACTTTAACGCAGGAAAAATAACCTAAAAGCACGGCCCTTCTCGTTCATTGTAATGCTTTTATGACAACGTTATTGGCTTGTACTAACAGCAATATTCTGACGATAAAGCATGGAAAAACAAGCCCTAAAGGCAAACAAACTCACAAGTCACCGTATCGGTTACATCATGAGCTAATTTAATCGACACAGTTATTCTGCAAAGGTGTGTTAGTTCGCTGAAAGTGCATCTAGCGATGACAGACAAGTGATATATCGAATGGATTTACAGCAGGTTTTGCGGCTTAGCGCGTCCAAAAAGTGCAAGCTCAATAATTGATGTCACCGCAAGCATAAGTCGACATAAGCGTGACTCTACTTTCAATCGCTTAGCTCAAAGATATAGCCATAAGCTGACATAAAATATAACCATAAGCTGACAAATTGTTACCTTCGTCGATAAACGTGAAATGTTATATGCTCTTTTATTACAGAGTTTAGTCGCACAACGACTAACTCATTTCTGGACAAAAATGGCTTAGAGTATTCAGTCTAAATTGAACAGCATTAATTAGGAAAGGTATCTCAAACCTTAATGAAGGCCATCCTTAACTAAGCTGTAAGAATCGGCTTACGGGTATCCTGCCATTAACTGTGGCTAATATTTCATTGCCAGTATTCTTTTCTCTTCAAAGCCTATGGGTGTCCACAATTAGGAACTGCGTAAACCTCTCAGCCAAAGTAACTTTTACCTCTATAAATCAAAATTTTAACGCGCCAACAATGAAAGTCAATCTCAAATGACCGTTGAAGAAAAGTCTCTATTTTTATCATGCCTGTCTATGTATTTTCGCCTTGAAAAACACCGTCTATATGATGCTCATGTTCGTTATCGGTCTCTCAACAGAGGAGCCATTAGGATATCGAGCTATCACATAGAAGGCATAAGTTGCAGCAAAAGCTTGTGACTCACTTTACCCAATTTCACTCGTTATTATCCATACAAATAAGGTTAGGCCGCGTACTGATTAATAATGGCTAGCTATATGTTTCGATTAACGTTTAATAACAGCACGTTATTTAACGGTGATCTTCCTAAAGAGGACTTTCTCCTCATTAGTTCATGCCCATGCTGGGCGTACACAAAGCAATCAACCGGACTCCACAAAACGTGGTTATTACGGCGTTAGGCATCACTCAAATTAGGCTTTACCTGTAAACTGTTATTATATACAGTACCTTTAGTTTTATTTATAAGGAAAAATAATGAATTACAAAGGTAGTTGTCACTGTAAAGCTGTTAAGTTTGAATTTGAAAGTGAAGAAATAAAGGAAGCACTTCAATGTAACTGCTCTATTTGCATACAAAAAAATGCGATTATGTCTAAGCAAAGTTACGCAAGTACCGAATTTAAACTACTGAGCGGTAAGGAAAACCTAAATACATATCACTGGGGAGATCATGATGTTAATCATTACTTTTGTAAGACATGTGGTATTTACCCGTTCCATGACACTTCTTATGAGCCAGAAAAATATAGAATAAATTTAGGTTGTGTAGAAAAACTTGACCCTAGAAAGCTTGGGTTATTCCAATTTGATGGTAAAAATGAATTGTAATGCCTAACAAATAAGAATAGGCCGCGCGTAGGCGCGTCCTTATTCCGAGCGTTGAACAAGCCTGGGTTTGTAGCAAGTAATACCGTGATAGAGTTAAAACCTGGTTTAAATCTAACGAAAGGCGAGTTCTCGCTTGAGCAGAACTGAGGTTAATTAGAAAACAACTCTTGGCTGACCTGCAAGGTCATGTCTACTGTCGTGTCTTTGCCTTTATTCACAATCACATCTGGTTGTATGCTTTGCTTACTAGTATCACCTGACACTCGGGTTATGTAGCGGCTAGGTGCTAAGACAAGTAATTTAGTATTAGGTAAGTAAAAAGGGGTCAGATTGCCAGTCTGATTGGCGTGTCCACCAGTGGGTTGCCCCACTAATTTCGCTACTTTGTGATCTTGTATCGTGGTGGCAAAAACGATTCCTGCTGAGTAGGTCATCTCGTCAATCAGCACGACCACTTCACCTTTGAATCTTTTAGATGAGTCGACAGGCTCGATGATTTGGCTGCCGATAACATCTAGTTTAATGATTTCACCTGGCTCACCTTTATAGCCAAACAGTCCATTATTATCGTTAGATAGTTTTTCAATAACGGAAGAGGCTTGGTTGAGTTTTTTATCAGTGAGGTAACTAATCACCTCCGCACCCGCATCGGACTGTCCACCAGTGTTACCTCTGACATCAATAATTAGCTTTGCTACTTTCATTTCTTTTATCTTAGCGAAAGCGTCTTCAACAAAGTCTTCGAAGCCTGACTCTTCGTCCACATCGAAGGTGCCAAGTTTTAGGTAGGCAGTCTGGTTAGCAATGATTTTTAGCCAGTTATCGCTCAGCTTGTTTTGTTCACTCTCCCAATTCTCATGACTGGAAAGCATAATGGTTTCTTGCTTGTTGTCGTGCTCCAAAACTAACTTAAAGTTGCCGCGCCATTCATAAATCGCATTTAACCAGTAGTGAAATAATAGGGTGCTCATGTGCATTCTTAGGTTGGCAGTTTCTCCATGGCCATATTCGGCAAGTTGTTTCAGAATCGTCTCGCCGGCCACACCGTTGATAGAGACCACTTTCGTTCCTTTTTCTATTAATGCACCGGTGGATTTATTTTTATAGACCTTGTTGATATACAGAGAATGGTTTTGAGTAAATACGCCAAAGGGGAAGAGGTTTTGTTTTTTGTCTTCTGCATAGGTTCCTTCGGCCAGTAACGGGAACAGTAGGCTATGGCCATCTCTAAAATAGGGATTGATGGTGCCAATCAAGCGAAAATATTCACCACGACTCATCTCGTTTTTAATTTTGCGGCTCATAGTCGCAAACTTTTCATTAATGGCTTTCTCGTCTGTCAACTCATGATAAACCGGATGCCTTGCCGCCATTTGAGTTTGTAAATAGGCCAAATCTTCCTGTAATGCTTTTTGACCAAAGCTTTGTTTCGTGAAATCGTCATTCACATCATCGTGTATCCATGCATCCATTCCCATGCCGCATCCCGTTGTTGCCAAAATCATTATGAATAGTAATACTGTTCGCATAATTAGTTACCCCTCCTTAAAAAGTTGTCAGCAATTTAGCAAAGGAGTGGTAAAGAAAAGGTCAAGAAATAAATAAACAAACAAACAAAAGTAATCTTTTAGTAGCAAGTATCTTAAATATAAAATGGCCCCTAAAAATAATGGAATTTAAATTGTCGCTGCTCATTATCGAAGATAATGCCTTATTAGCCCAACAGCTGGGAGATTATTTTACTGAAACAGGCTATCGGGTTGATTATGCCTATAACGGTGAGTCTGGTATCAGATTTTGTAAGGAAAATCGTTACGACGTGGTGATTCTGGATCTGTCATTACCGGATATTGACGGTATTCGAGTCTGCCGCCAGATAAAATTAGATTCCACATCTATTATTCCAGTGTTGATGTTAACGGCCCGGGATGCGCTATATGAAAAGTTGGAAGGTTTTGAAGCGGGTACAGACGATTATGTGACTAAACCCTATGAAGCGTCGGAAGTGCTGGTAAGATGCCAGGCCTTAGCTCGCAGGAACGTGTTACATCAAACCCAAGAAATTAATATCGGCCCTCTGCAAATTAATCAGATCACTAAAGATATCTTTCGAGAGGGAGCGAAGCTGAATTTAAGCCAAAAAGATAGGCAAATCCTGATGATTTTGGCTCAGGCTTATCCAGCCCCAGTTAGCCGCACTGAGCTGCTGGACAAGTTGTGGGGAGAGGATTTTCCTGGTAGCGATGTGCTCAAGTCTCATATTTATACCCTTAGGCAGGTTCTGGATAAACCTTTTTCCCATGCCATGTTAGAGACAGTACACGGAGTGGGTTATAGATTGCAGGAGCAATCGTGAAGAGTATCGGCTCACAGTTACAGCGCCTTTTTCTGCTGTTTAGCTTTTTTCTTACTAGCCTATTGATTGCTATCACCATCTTTTATGCCTACATGATTGAAGACAACATCTTCAATGAGCAGCTATACAGCGAAGCCAAATACATACAGTCGCAATATCAGGCACAAGGAGAGATTGCCAGTCCTCGTTATCCCTACATGTATCTGGTGTCCCGTTGGCAGGACTTATCTGCAGACATAGTCGTACAACAAAGCGATGAGCCCAATAGAGTCGAATATACACTCCCTGACGGCATAGATATCCATGTGTTTCCATTTAGGCTCGACGAGAAAAAGCAGGTTATCTTGGTGTCTAAGGTGAGTGGTCTAGGGGTCAATGATCGCTCCTGGCCGCTGGTTATCCCCTTGTTTCTGATTTTTGTATTGATGCTCATCGCAGTGGGATCTTGGCTGGTATATCGATTTATTCGCAACATTACTGCGCCGCTAAATCGGCTCAGTGAAATCATGTTTAACATTCAGTCACTCGACGAGCTGCCCTTGGGTTTTACAGACACCTTTCCCGATAATGAAGTACGATCTCTGGCAGGATCTCTGAAGAAACTGTTGGAGCGTTTGCATCTTACTTTGGACAGAGAAAAGCAGTTTACCCGAGACATCAGCCATGAATTACGAACGCCGGTGACAATTCTAAAAAACGCGCTAAGGGAATGTAACGAACAAAAGTTATTACCCAGTAAATATAGCCAACAACTGAATAAGGCCGCCGAACAACAGCACCAGATCCTGAATGTGTTAACCACACTAGCAAGAGAAGAGTCCAGTCAAAAAAAGCGAGTTAAGCTATTGATAGCCATTGAAAGAAGCGTGCTTTCCCTGCCTGGTTTGCAAAACCAAGAAGACTTTAATATCGATATTCAGGTACTTGCAAAGACTCGGATCCTAGCTAGCCCAGTATTACTGAAATTGTTACTGAATAACCTAATTATCAATGCCGTAAAACACGCAGGTGAAAAGCGGTTACAGATCTCGTGGCAGGGAAATGAATTACAGTTTAAGAACCCGGTGAACGAGCCAGTTCCCCTCAATGTGACTCAAGCAAGAGTCAAAGGCAAAGCAAGCGATGGCATTGGGCAGGGGCTCAATCTAGTGCAGCGCATTGTGCAGTTTCACGATGGAGCATTAGAGCTTAGGAATCAACAAGAGGGGCAACGACACTTTTTTATCGTGGCGATCGCAATGCCACTTACGGACTGAGTTGAAAAAGAGAGAGAAAAGACAAAGCACGTAGGCAGTCTCTTTTTGTTGTATCTTTATTCTCTAATACAAAATTCCTTTTGTCACAAAGTGACTTCCCCAATCGAGATTTGAATACACTTTTACTGCATAAATATCACCGTTCTCGCATTAGCTTTATTTAGGCAAATTACGAATGATTGGATACGCTAATTTGTTCGGCAAAGCTAATAATGGGGCATTTCTTTGTTAGAAACTTTAGAAATGAGAGGTTGAATCGAAACATTAGTCGCATGACTGCTTCTGATTTTTATGAGTTTGTCAGGCAACGCTTTAATGTTCACGTAAGCAATTGATTTAAAATGTATTGAACTTTGTTATTAAATGAAATAACACCATTTCATGTCAATTTATGCTTATCTTATGTCAATGTATCCTTTCAACAACAATTGATAAACAGATGACAAACTAAAAAGAGTGCTATTTCACTGACATAATCGACAACCACTTAATGACGAATAAGGCATATGAGTGTAATAAAACAATCGTTCTCATATGCCTAGCATACCGCTGCTGAGAAAATTCGCTTAAAGTCTATTAGCTATAAAGTGAATTAGCTGCCCGCTATTTTCATTTTATCCATTAGCATCCCACCAGTACGAATTGATGAGCGAAGATCCCTGTCTTTTGCCACAGCAACAATATTGCGATACATGTCTTTTAAATTACCCGCTATGGTGATTTCTTCTACTGGATATAAGATAACGCCATTTTCAACATAAAACCCTGCAGCGCCGCGTGAGTAATCACCATTTACGGCATTCACGCCTTGGCCCATAACCTCTGTAACAATCAGGCCCGTTCCCATTTGTTGCACTAATTGATCAAACGTCTGGCCTGTTGAGGCAATCGTCCAGTTATAGATCCCGCCGGCGTGCCCGGTATTGGCCAAGCCTAATTTTCTGGCTGAATAACTGGTCAGCAAATAAGTCGCTAAATCACCATTGTCGATGATTTTACGGGCTTGAGTCGCTACACCTTCGCTGTCATAGGCTGCGCTTGCTAGCGCTCCTTTAAGCAATGGCTGTTCTTCAATGTTAAACCAATCAGGAAACACTTGAGTGCCAATCGCATCGAGCAAAAAACTCGACTTGCGGTAAATACTGCCCCCACTGATCGCGCCGACTAAATGGCCCATCAACCCTGTTGCGATCTCTGGTGAGAACAATATTGGCAGCTCTGTTGTCGCCAATTTTCGCCCGCCTAATCGCGCTGCTGTTTTTTCTGCGGCTTGTTTACCGATTAACTCTGGAGCTAAAAGATCTTGGTATTTCCTCGCCACGGTATAATCATAATCACGTTGCATACCCGCATCGTTTTCACCAATAGCAACACAGCTCAAACTGTACCTTGAGCTACAGTAACCATGCAAAAACCCGTGGCTGTTACCGTAAACTTTGACGCTTGAATGCGCATTAGCGCTAGCCCCGTCAGAGATCTGTACTCGTTGATCGCTATCGAGCGCCGCTTCTTCCGCTTGTATTGCAATGCGGGTTAGCGTTTCAGGCGAGATCGTCTCTGGGTGATACAAATCTAGCTCTGCAAACTCTGTTGCCATTAATGATTGCTCTGCAAGGCCGTTATATGGATCTGCCGAGGTAAAGCGCGCAATATCATTGGCCGCTTTTACAGCTTGTTTAATGGCCGCGGGGCTGAGATCCGACGTTGAAGAGCTGCCCTTGCAACCCTCTCTAAATAAGGTGATCCCCAACGCACCATCTTTATTAAACTCAACAGTTTCAACTTCTTTCATGCGTGTTGAAACACAAAGGCCTTGTTGCTTACTAATGGCAACTTCAGCACCCGAGGTGCCCAAAGTTTTGGCATATTCAAGCGCCATTGAAACAGCTTCTTTAAGGGGTGTTAATTCGATATCAATGCTAGGTGAGGACACAAACTTACTCTTCAATAATCGGCAATGTGCTAAGCATAACAAACCCAAAAACCAATCACATTAAATAACTGCACCTGTTTTGCTTTTAAAACTGAGTCATTACATGAGACTAAAAATTGGCAGGTCAATCGCCTTTATAAATGTTATTATTGGCTGAGTATTTGTAAGAGATTTTAGATATGAAGATTGTCGGTGACTCAGAACATTTCCACCAACCCTATGACAAAGATGATGATTACGAAAGCAGAGCAGATGCAAAGCGTGAAATCGTCATTTATCAAGATTTAGGTAAGAAATTGATCTTACTTAGTAAAAGCCAAATTGAACGGCTTGATCTTGATGAAATCGTTTATGACAATGTGTTGAAAGCAAAAACGATTAAAATCAATACTGAAGCTTATCGTCGCCATATTCAATATATTGGCAAGCTAATGCGCTACGTTGATATTGAACAATTGCAACTTGCGATCAAAAATGTATTGAATCAAAACAGCAACGAAAGCGCGAAAACCAATGTCGCAGATAAAACGCGAGATCAACTGCTTAATGAGGGCGATCCCGCTATTCAAGCTCTGATAGAGAAACACCCAGGGCTTGAAAGACAAAAGCTACGGCAATTTGTGCGACAAACTAAAAAAGAGTTGAGCAAAAATGCTGATCTCTCGCTATCAAAAACCGCCAAAGAGTTAAGTAAATATCTACGTAATGAAATCACTGAGTAAGTGTTTTAGCTTTAGATATTGTCACGATTGGTGTCATCTCAACGCCAAGTGACGTCCATTAGAGTAAAGGGAGAATCACGCCTTTATTCTAATGGAAGTTAATCACTGCTCACTTAACTATTGCGTTATTTAGCATTCACGTAACGCTCATCATCACTGTGCTTTTTTGCCTTGATTAGCAGCCATTAACAAGCGTGTTTTAAGCCCCCAATAAGCCAACCCCAAATACACCGCAGCCAGTGCCCACAACTGTAGCCATTTAGGCATAATACTTTGCCATGATGCGCCCATTTGATTTAATTCTAACATGCCCATAATAGCGGGCACCGCCGGAAAAACTTGAGACAACAGCACCACAGGCTGTGGAATTAACGCTGTTGGCCACACAAAACCAGATACAAATAAAATTGGCATTGAGAGTAATAATAAGACTTGAGTGGGCAGATCTCGGCGGGTGAATAGGCAACTCAATGCGATCCCTGCAGCCGTGGTTGCAATTAAAAAGGGCAATAATAGTAATGCCACAGAGCCTAGCGTTGCTTGCAAGCTCACATCATACCAATAGTAGCAATAACCCACATAGAAACTGGTGAGCAAAGTGTAGAGCAGTGCAAATGCCGTCATCCTGCTACACAATAATGCTATTGGCGTACTTTGTTGCCAGTAGCCGGTTGCTTTCCACTGACTGGCACCCAGAACGCATGTGCCGATCAATAAAGTTTGGTGCAAGATCAGCAAGAATAAGCCCGGCACAATATAAGGGGTATAACCTAAGCTTGGGTTAAATACAGGAATACTATTTAGCTTTACCACGTCAAGTTGCCTGCTAGCAGATTGTGCGCTAACACCTTTAGCCAGCAAACCTAGCCGCTGCACTTGTTGGCTCTCATCAAGCCCGGCAGCAATGAGGCCTTCGACCACTGCGGAGTAAACCAAAAAGTAACTTGCGTCACCTCCATAACTTAATGTGACAGCTCGCCCTAGTAAGAGATCACGTCTAAAGCCTGCCGGGATCACTAATAAACCATGGGCTTTACCTGTTTCAATCCAGTCTTTAGCATTCTCGATAGAGCCTACGCTAGCAACCACTTGAATTTTAGCGCTAGCGTCTGCGTGGCGGATTAATTGCCGACTTACAGAAGATTGATCGTGATCGACCACCACCAATTGTTGATCTGTCGGCACTTGATGAAGGTAAGGTAATGGGTAAAGGATCGCGTAAAAAATCACGCCCCCAAATACCGTCATCATGATTGATTTATCGGCAAATATAGCTTTTAACTCTTGAATAGTCAGTTGCCAAAAGCTCATACTAACTTTCCTTCTTGCTGAAGTTTTCAAGGCTCTCTGCGTCAAGCTCAAAGCCTTTTCTCACCAAAAACGCAATTGGAATAAGCAGTAATAAATACCCCCAATAGCTCAGCTGTTTGGGTAAAATAACAGACAAACCTTGGCCATAACTCACGATGGCAATATGGGCCTCAATATAATGACTAGTTGGCATTATTGCTCGCCACCACTGAGCAATTGCTGGCATTTCATGAGTTGGAAACGTCACCCCCATAAATGCAAATGCAGGTGCAAACATTGCGGTGCAAAAACTGATCACTCGCGTACTGTCTTTCAACATAAAGAAAACCAACAATACGATTAACCATATCGCTAACAGCATCATTGCCTGACAAAAGAGCAATAACCCCATACTGCCAGCGTTAGGTATGCTCAAATAGACATAAATAAGCGCGAGTATGAACCCGCCATGCAACAGTAAAATCGGCGTATAAAATACGATTTTAGCCATGATCCCTTTCCAGATCCCCCGCGCTTGCCATTGCGATACGCTGTTCCACCGTAGCTCTCGGTTCAAACTATTGGCAAATACCAACATTGCCAGCAATTGTAATAGTGCAATCAGCACCGGTGGAACTAAAAAACCCACATAATTGCTATTAAGGTTAAACAGCGCTGAGGTTTGGTGACGAATAGGGCTTAGATTGATAATGGCTTGTTTTTTAGGGATCCCTTTTGCCAGCTGTTTTGTTAGCGCTAAAGGTTGTAAGCCTGCTGCCATACTGGTTTGCAGCTGACTGGAAAGCAATTTACCCACAAGTAAAAACTGGCTGTTATAACGAATATCAATAATGGGGCGCTCACCAGTTAGTAGATCTCGCTTAAAACCATGGGGCAAAACTAACAACGCATACACTTCAGCCTGTTGCATTGCTTTAACTGCACTGGCGACATCCACATAACTGATAGGCCGAGTGACGGGATTGGCTTGCAGCTGCCTTGCTAGCGTGCGGCTCACTTGGCTTTGATCAAGATCGACCACAGCCACTGGCAGTTGTCTCGGTAAACCGGCACTAAAAAGTAGCCATAAACCAATCACACTTAGCAGTGGAATATAGCTCACCAGCGCCAGCTGCCACGGATCATTAACTAGCGCAGTCAGCTCTCTTTTCAACAGCTTTATCACAGTATTCGCCCTGTACTAACGCACGTTATAAGCCTAATAAAACTGACATTCCCACCCTGAGATCAGCTATCACCTCATTAGGACGCAGCTCCACTTGGAAGGTTCGCATGTCAAAATCATGGCCGCTTTCTGTTGCTCGCCAAGTTGCAAAGTCGCCCATAACGGCAATATGGCTTACCGTAAATGCGACATCACGATCTAATGCAGGAATGTTTAGCATAAGCGTTTGCCCTTGCTTCACATGCCTTAATTGATCTTCTCTGATCTGAAACACAGCCCACGCATCATTCATGTCAATTAAACTCACCACAGGAAAACCGCTGGGTGCTAATTCTCCTGATTGCAGCAATACTTCACTGACTTGCGCCATTTTAGGTGAGCGCATTTGGCTATCAGCCAGTACGGCATTAACCTCGTTAACCGCTCCTTCTGCCATACGGGCATTGCCAGCCGCCGCAGCTTTTGTCTCTACTCGCGCGCCTTCGTCTGCCATTTGATACATTGCATAAGCAGCTTGTTCGGTGTATTTCGCCGCTTGCCATTGCGTAAATGCCTCGTCGCGCTTTTGCCTTGCCAACACGCCTTCGTTAAATAATACCTCGATACGATTAAACGTCGTTTTTGCGAGTGTGGCTGCCGCTTGTGCTTTTGACCATTGCTCTTTAGCCGCCATCACTTGCTGCTTACGCGCTCCGTTGTCTGCTTCTTGTTGCATGGCCTGCGCGGCATCTCGGCCGCCTTCAGCTTGCATTAATTTAGCTTGCAGCTCTGGGCTATCAATCGCATACAGCAGATCGCCTGGATTGACCAAGTCACCACGACGTACCAGCACTTGATCGACACGGCCTGCCACTTTGGAGGAAATGTTATATTCACGCGCTTCAATTTGCCCTTGTAGCACCGATGGCTTCGGGGTATAAGCCAATACCAAGCCATAGGCTAAAGCGGCGATGAGTGCGATTAATGCTGTGGCGGCTAAAATGCGATTAGTGCGCATTGTGTTCTCCTGGTTCAAGGCTTCTTCCTATAAATTCATCTAATTGACCGCTTATTGCCATTAATCTTGCATAGGCTTGTATATAACGATATTGCGCGGCCAATTGCTGCGTTTCAACGGCGGTAAGTTTGAGTTCTGCATCAATTTTTTCTATCGAGGTCGATAACCCTTGCGCAAAAGCGATATTACGTAGACGCTTATTCTCTTTCGCTAAACTAAGAGATGTATTCAGTGATAATACTTCCTCTTGTGCTTGCAGCAACTGCCGGTAACTTTGTTCAAGCAAGAGATTGAGATCTTGTTGCGTTTGAGCCTTGGTATAGCGAGCTTGTAATAAGGCGCTTTTTGCCGCTTCTACTTTTCCACTGCGGCCATCACGGCTGAACAATGGAATATTGACGCCAACGCCAACCATCCAGTCAGGCTCCAGTTTGGAAAGTAAGCTGTCATCTTCATATAAGGTGTAATTACCATAGAGAAACACCGTTGGATAATAGCTGCCTTTTTCTACGTTAATTAAGCCTTGCGCTTGATCTTCTTTAGCCTTCAGTAGCTTTAACGCTGGATGTTGGTTCATGGCCAATTGCGACAATTGAGGTAACGATGGGGCTTTCTCAAGCATGAACATAGGAGAAAGCGAGTCCACTTGAGGCTCGTGTAACATGCGTGATAGCCCAATCATCGCCATTTCAGCTTGGCGCTTCGCACTGCCATAGCTGACCTTGGCATTTTCAAGTGCAACTTGTGCGCTCAATCGCTCTACTTTAGCTATTTGCCCTTGCGCTTCGAGTTTTTGTGCGTGAGAGGCGTGTAATGTTAGCGAGTCAACAAGCTGCTTTTGTGTGTCAACTAACGCTTTGGTCACTGAAACGGCATAATAACGGTCAACTAAACTGACAAATAAATCGCGGGTTGTGAGGGTTAATTGCGCTTCTTTTTCGGCCACTTTTGCAGCATGGATTGCCTGGGCTGCGGTGATTTTTCCGCCGGTGTAAATGGGCCACATCGCTTTTAAACTCGAGCGGAAGATATCTTGTTCACTAAAAGGCGTGACAAAAAGTGAGGCGGGTAATGCCGGAAGAGGGTTAATTAACGCAACGGGGTTTAAATCGCGTAAATCAAGCTCAAGCGGTTTTTCTAATCGCGTGTAGCTGCCAGTTAAATTGATGGAGGGTAAATCCATGTCCTCGCCAGCCGCTTGCTCAGCTTGTGCACGATTGATCTCTTGCGTGCCAGCTTGCAGTTTATCGCTCACTTGCAATAACTGTTGCCAAGCGTGATCAAAATCAATCGATTTAGCTTGTATCGACAAGGGTAAAATTAATAAGAAAATACAGAACGAACGTTTCATTAACACCTCTAGAGTTAAAACTCTAACTATTGCATAGATAATAGCATTGCTAACCGTCGCTCGCTAGGATCTAGCTGTAAAGCTTACAGCCAAATCCTAGTTTACTTTATGTATTTTACCCAAATCAGTTTTATTAAGCAGTACCGCCAACGGTGAGTTTATCCAATTTCAACGTGGGTTGACCAACGCCAACGGGAACGCTTTGGCCATCTTTACCACACACCCCCACGCCTTTATCAAGCGCTAAATCATTACCGACCATGGAGATCTGACTCATCGATTCAGGACCGTTACCAATTAGCGTCGCGCCTTTAATGGCTTGTGTGATCTCACCGTTTTCAATAAGGTACGCTTCCGATGCCGAGAAGACAAACTTACCAGAGGTGATATCAACTTGCCCGCCGCCAAAGTTAGGTGCATAAACCCCTTGCTTAACAGATTTGATTATTTCAGCAGGATCTGACTCTCCAGCCTCCATATAAGTGTTGGTCATTCTTGGCATCGGCAAGTGCGCGTATGATTCTCGGCGACCATTACCCGTTGAGCGCTCGCCCATTAAACCGGCATTGAGCTTATCTTGCATGTAACCTTTTAAGATCCCCTCTTCAATCAAGACCGTTTTTTGCGTCGGTGTGCCTTCATCATCAATACTGAGTGAACCTCGGCGATGTTCGATCGTACCGTCATCAACCACAGTGACCAATTTAGAGGCCACCTGCTGACCGACCTTACCACTAAACGCGCTGCTTCCTTTACGGTTAAAGTCGCCCTCAAGCCCATGTCCTACTGCTTCATGCAGCAATACGCCAGGCCAACCTGCTCCCAATACAACTGGCATTTCACCTGCTGGTGCATCAATGGCGTTAAGGTTCACTTGTGCTTGTCTTACCGCTTCACGGGCAAACGCAAAACAATACGGCAATCCGTCTTTACCTGATGCGAGTAAAACATCGTAGCCGTGGCGACCACCGCCGCCGGATCCTCCTCGCTCGCGCTTGCCATTTTCTTCTAAAATCACGCTGCAGTTAAAACGAACCAATGGCCTAATATCTGCCGCTAAAGTGCCATCACTGGCGGCAACTAAAATTTCTTCATGGACGCCTGATAAGCTCACAACGACTTGAATAATACGCTCGTCAAGGCTGCGAATGTAAGCATCAGCTTCTTTTAATAACGCAATTTTTTTCACTTCTTCCATTGCCGCAATAGGATCGGCGCTCAAGTAAAGTGCTTTATCGTGTTGTGGCTTCCATGCGTTGACGCGGGCATGGCTGCCTGCCATAGCAATGCCACGTGCAGCCGTTGCCGCAGCTTCTAAGGCAGCGGGCGTAATTTCATCAGCATAAGCAAAACCTGTTTTCTCCGCGCTGATCGCTCTAACACCAACCCCACGTTCGATGTGAAAACTGCCATCTTTAACGATGCCATCTTCTAACACCCAAGACTCATGACGGCTGCCTTGAAAATAAAGATCTGAAAAATCAACTTTATGTTGGTGAATACGCGTTAAATAACGCTGTAAATCCTCTATTGCCAGTCCATCTTGCAGCAGGCTTTGTCCTACTTGAGTTAACAATGACATCTATTTTCTCTCTTTAGATCAATTTGGTTCTATTTTAAAAGACGCTTAGCAATAAGCCACGCTATATTATGTAAGTGATAAGCAGATACTGATTGTTTGATGCCTAATCTCTTCATTTTGATAACCAGCAATCCCATTACGATTGTAATTGAGGGGACTGAAAACGATGATGATTAATTATCGGCATTTTCATGCGCACTTGTTGCAGTTCGCTCATATCGAGCTTAGCACTAAGCCAGCCAGTGCCCGATGGTTTGTCTGCAATCACATTGCCCCATGGACTTATCATCATACTTTGGCCCCATGTTTCGCGGCTGCCACCGTTGTGTTGTCCCCACTGCGCTGCGGCTAATACAAAGCATTGTGTTTCAATTGCCCGAGCTTGCAATAAGACTTGCCAATGCGCAGCGCCCGTGACTTTGGTAAAAGCGGCGGGCAGTACGATGATCTCAGCGCCTGCTTCACGCAATGCTCTAAATAAATCCGCAAAACGAAGATCATAACAAATGGCTAGGCCTAGCTTTCCAAATGGCGTATCGACCACACTAATGTGTTTTCCCGGACAAAAAGCATCACTTTCTCGATACTGTTGAGTGCCATCAGACACCTCGACATCAAATAAGTGCAGCTTATCATAATGGCTTAATACATTACCTTCATGATCAAACACATAACAGCGGTTATAGATACGCTCATCTTCTGCCAAAATAGGGATGCTACCTGCGACCAAAACCACTTTATATTGCTTGGCTAAGTCTGCTAAAGCCTGCTTCAATTGACTGTGTGCTTCATCGACTGCGTATTGTCGTTGCTCACTTTCCTGACCGCCAAACAATAAGCAGCATTCGGGTAACACAACCAGTTGCTCAACGCCTGCCTCAAAAGGCAGCTGTTTAAGCTGCGATTCGATGAACGCGAGGTTCTCGCTGACGCTGCAGCCACTTTGACACTGTAATAGGTTCACGTACATCTGATTCTCCCTTTATCACCTTTAAGGCTTCGGTTTGTTGAGCAGGCTCTATATTGGGTGGGTTAATTGTTTTGTTGGCTGGAGTGACCTCATTTTGCAACAATACTGCCTCTTGAGGCATATCGTGTTGCAGCGACTTTGACTGAGGCGTCAGCGCCGCTTCTTGATGACTGCTTTGTTTGGTCACTGCCGCTTTCTTAGGCAGCGCGGATTCTGGGATCTCTATCTCTTTACTCTTACGTGACAGCTCTTCCAATTTGGGGTTGGACATAGTTCCTGTCAGTCTAAAGCGGATCTCTGAAATCACTTCAATCACCGGCTCTAACACTTTGGTTAATGCAAATGCCCCTAACCCCAGTACCCAGCCTCCTGTACTGAGCAGCACAACTGTCGGCACGCTTGATGCCAGTTTAGGTACAAAACGAATATCGTAATTTAAACTTTCTGTGACTAAGTTGGTATAGCCGCGTACGCGCATATTGCCTGCAACGGCGTTCATTTCGGTATCCGTGGTTTTTACCACGCCATTATCTAACTTTAATGTTCCCATAAATGAATCAAAATACAGGCCTTCACCAAACACATCAGAAAAATCCAAAGATAACTTTCGCCTTAATGAATCAAGGCTAAACAACGAGAAAATGCGTGCGCCTTTATCACTCACTTCTGACAAATGCCCTTTGCCTAGTTTAAAGTCAACGTCTCCATTTAATGTTGCCAGTGAAAAAGCATATGGCGCGCCTATCCACGAAACTTGGCCACTAACAGTCGTGGGCGCATCTTTTAATCCGGCATCGATACCTAATTGATCTGACAGGTGATCAAACTTGCTTGCCTCTAATTTTAACGTAAAAGCAGTGCGTTCCACTCCGCCTGTGAATGACCACAGACCTTCACCACTGAGCTTAATATCTTGAGTGCTCATCGATAAGGTTTGGATTTGATAGACATCGCCTACAGGGCTGGCTTGTAAGACGAAATGGCCCATTGAGCGACCCAATATTTTAAATTCATCAACATCAACAGCCAGTGGCGGTAAGTGGTTAAGCAGGTTTTGTGTTGCCTGTTCTACCGTCTCTTTTTTAGGCGCGGCAGGTGACAAATACAATTTACTGGCCACGACTTTTAATCCTTGCTTTCTCCAGTCGGGATAAAAGTCGATTCGGCCATTAAACTCGGCAGAATCAGCATAAAAACGCCAGGCATGTTCGGTTGGCGCGGCATCAAAATGCAGGCCTGTTAACGCTTGTCCCATTAGATTTAACTGTTCGAAATCCGCCTCCATCGACACCAAAGGCGGTAAAAATGGGTCCGTCGATGTTTCTGCACTTGATGTCGATGCAGCCGTTGGCGCTGTTAGATCTTGAATAATGGGTAGCCATTGCGAGAAATCAGCGTGTTCTAAATCGATTTTTAAGTGACCTTGTTTTTTATTTAATTGATCGCCCGGTTTAAATAATCGCCCAATCAACAAGTCGTAATGGGCTAAACCATAGCCGGTTTTGCTGTCGAACCCGCCCCAAAACTCTAACTGTTTATTGAGTTTAATCCCTAATGATGACTGCTTATTGTCGCCAATCAATTCGGCACTAAACTCAGCAGGTTGCGTTGCACTTTTGTTGAAAGGAGCGGGTAAATCAAGTTCAGTGCCAAGCAAATCGCTATGCACACTGGCTTGTATGCGATAACCGGTTTGATCAAAAATCAACATCAACCCACCTGTCCACTGCATTTCACCCCGGTAATAATCACGTAATGGACTGTGAAGTTCCTCAGGTAAATCAGCCCACTGCCATTGACCTTTAAGATCCATATTAATGGCATAATTTTTATTAGTTTGACCTGTGTAAAAGCTAAACTCTAGCGGTTGCCCATAAAGCAGCCCTTGAAGGTTTTTTCCTGTAATAGCATCATTCGCAAACTGTAATTGCCCCGTAACAGCCTCAAGTGCAATACCAGGTTCGGTAATATAAACAGGGGTATTATTGAAGTTAACGCTGCCGTTAATGCTGGCCTTGGCATCGTCATACAATGGAATATTCAGATCCAGTGTGCCGCTGATCTCGCCGTCAATGTTGACCACTTCAAGGGTCGAGCCTACCGAGTCTTTAAGTGGAGAGCGTTGAATAACCGCATTAACTGCTGCAGCTTGTGTCGCTAAGTCGGCTTTCACAATCAGGTCGATATCACGGTTCAACGCCGCAATACCAACATAAGTACCGTCGGCAGCAACATCCATGAGCTGGCCTTTATTCACCCGCAGATCCATTGCGGCATTTTCAAATAAGGCCGATAAATTAAGTTCGGTTACAGCTGGCCATGAGTCTTGAAATTCAAATGCTGCTTGCTCTAAAGTAAAGCTTGCTTGAAACATCCCATCATAATTTGTGTAAGGGTAGCTTTGTAATGCGCCTTGCCACACAATCACGGCGTCATCAGTTTTACCTGCTTTCAGCGCTCCGGTTAAGTAATCAATCAGGTTTTGACTCATTCCTTGCAACGGAAAATAGCGATAAATTTGATTAACATCGTTAATCTCCAGCTCCGCTAACAATGCCAAATGAGTCGCTTGTGAAAACATGAGCCGCGCCGCCGCGTTGATAGACAGATCGGCATTGCTCAATTGTACTTTCGGCAATGTGAGCGCCATGTTGTTAAAATCAAAGTCACCTTGTAATGCGTGCCCGTCAAACACTAACGGAGCGCTAAAGCCGCCATTAAAATCAATCGAGTATGCCTGTTTAGGCAATGTAAAATGCAATGCGTTATCGCTCAATTGCACTTTTGCATCAATCGGAGCGATCCCTGGAATTCCCGCTTCTGCCTGCCAACTTATCTGTTCCACATCCACAGAAAAATGCGGCGTACTCTGATGCGCTAACCATTGTAAATGACTATTACTGAGTTGGCCTTGAGGCGATAAAGACTGCCACAGATCCAACGCTGCAGGTTCTATTGATGGGACCAAGGGTAACAATGGCAGCAACATGCTTAAATCAAGTTGATTAATATGGGCATCAAATTGATCACCTGTTTGCTGCGCCCGGAGCATTGGGGCGGGCCAATGGTGATCATTGCTCATCAAAGTCAGTTCATCACTGTTTAGCTGCCAACCCTCAGCTGTTGGCTGCCAATGTACTTGCCCTGATTGCACTTCAAATTTTTGTGTTTGCCCATTTAGCTGCCACGCCAACCAGCTTGGCTGAAAAGCCACCAGCGCATCATCGATGGTACGATTGGCAACATTAAACCACGCTTGAAGGTTAACCACGCCTGCCAGTTGTAAGCTTTTATTGGCATTAAAAGGGTCAGTTTGACGCGATGCCCACTTACCAATATCTAACGAGGCTGCCGCAAGGTAAATTTGCCCGGTTAATGACTCAGGCTTGGCACCATCGCCTGCAATATCTACACTTAACGCCAGTAATTCAACCTCCGATGCTTGCTCATCAAGAAATAGCTTGCCTTGGCCACGGTGGTGGGCGCCCGCATTTAACCATTCCATATCTTTAATAAAAATCGGACGATATTGATGGTCTTGACTAAGCAGTTGTAATCGAGCTTGGCTAATGGAGAAACGATCTAACTGCTCAAGCAATAATTGGTATAGCCAGTCGGTATCCATTGGGGTGTTGGGTGTGGCTGCACTTAAACGATCAAGATCCAATGACACTTCAGCGCCATCAAAAATCACATCATCGATCTGAGGACTGGCGGTCAATAAGCTTTGCCAAAAATCAAACTTAATCCGCACTTGTTCAAGTTTAAGTGTAACTGGCAGTTGCTCTTGTGCCGGCAGTACAAAATGTTTCACCGTTAACGCAGGACCAAACGCTTGCCACTGAGCTTGCAGTTGGCCCACTTGTACATCAACTTGGTATTTGTCTTGAATGTAATCGACCAACTCTGCTCGCACATGATCGAGTTGTGGCAATAAACCACGAGACAGGCTCACAAGCAATGCAAAAAGCACCAATATGGCTGCTAGAAGCTGGAGAGAAACCTTTAAAAAACTAAACTTTGCTGATTTGGGTGACACTACATTATCACCACATCAAATTTATTTTGTGCGTACATAGGCTCACTTTGCAAGCGAACATGTTTAGAGATATACACTTCAAGCTCTGCCAATAAATGGCTCTCATCGCCTTTTAAGCTATGAAATACTGCCGGTGCACAATAGACTAAAAATTCATCGGCATCATACCCGCGATTTAAGCGAATGATTTCTCTAAAAATTTCATACGATACCGTTTCAACAGTTTTTAAACTGCCTGTACCAAGGCAAGATGGACATTCACCACACAGTACGTGCTCTAAACTTTCACGCGTGCGTTTTCGTGTCATTTCAACTAATCCCAGCCCAGAAAAACCACTAATGTTGGTTTTGACTCTGTCTGCAGATAACGCTGTCTCAAGGCTCGAAAGCACTCTTTTTTTATGCTCCGACTCTAGCATGTCGATAAAGTCGATAATAATAATTCCACCTAAATTACGCAGCCTAAGTTGCCGCGCTATCGCATGGGTTGCTTCAAGATTGGTGTTAAAGATGGTCTCTTCAAGGTTACGGTGGCCCACAAACGCGCCAGTATTAATATCCACTGTGGTCATGGCTTCAGTTTGATCGATGATCAAGTAACCACCTGATTTGAGCTCAACTTTACGGCCCAGCGCTCGTTGCACTTCGTTTTCAACATCATAGAGATCGAAAATAGGGATCGGACCGTTATAATGATCAAGCTTATTGGCGATCTCAGGCATAAACTCCTGAGCAAACAACTGTAGCTCGTCATAGGTTTGTTGAGAGTCGACTTGGATTTGATCCAGTTCAGTTCCCACAAAGTCACGCACGATCCGTACCGGTAAAGCCAGATCTTGATAAAGCAGTGAGACACCTCGACGCTTACGGCGCTCACTCACCTTTGCCCACACTCGCCTTAAAAAAGCAGCATCTTGCACTAATTCATCTTCACCAGCGCTCTCAGCTGCAGTGCGAATAATAAAGCCACCATCGTCATCAACAAAAGGCTCGGTGATTTTTTTCAAACGTGCACGCACCTCAACACTTTCAATGCGCTGAGACACACCAACATGGCTAGATCCGGGCATAAAGACCAAATAACGAGAAGGAAGCGTGATATCGGTCGTTAAACGTGCACCTTTTGTGCCCAGCGGATCTTTAACCACTTGCACCATAATGTCTTGGCCTTGTCTGACCAGCTCAGCAATATCGCGCACCACAAAATTGCCCTTTTCGACATCCGCGACACATTCAGTGTGTGGAACAATATCAGAGGCATGCAAAAATGCAGCTTTATCTAAGCCTATGTCAACAAATGCTGCTTGCATTCCTGGCAATACACGGCTCACTTTACCTTTATAGATATTGCCAACTAAGCCACGTTTCATCCGTCGCTCGATGTGAACCTCTTGCAATACACCATGCTCAACTAAAGCTACGCGAGCTTCAGTAGGAGTGACATTGATTAGCAGTTCAGAACCAATTTTTCGCTTGGTTCTGCCTGGCGCGATTCGAGCTCTATTCACAACATACCCCACTTAGGGAAAGCTAACTAAAAGGATTTGGCATCATAAAAACATTTAACAATCATTCGCTTGCCATATTTCACGACAAACTAAAGGGCTATAAAATATTCATATCACATAATAACGCACGGGTTTCTACCAAGGGTAACCCTACTACTGCGGAATAACTCCCTTCAATAGCACTGACAAAACAACCACCTAAACCTTGAATACCGTAAGATCCAGCTTTATCCATAGGCTCACCAGTGGCGATATAAGTCAAAATTTCAGCTTCAGTTATCGCACAAAATTGCACACTTGTGGTCACTAATTTCGTCAGTGTTCTCGTTCCATCAGTCACCGCGACGGCTGTCATCACTTGATGAACTTGGCCCGATAAGCGCGTTAGCATTGCTTTTGCATCGGCATCACTTGTGGGTTTACCCAAGATCTCACCTGCTAATACCACGATGGTATCGGAGCCTAGCACGGCTATTTGGCCTTTACTGGGGTGACGTTCTAAGCCGGCAATGGCTTTTTCTGTCGCTAAGCGAACGACAAAGTCTGCTGCCAACTCACCTGCATGATGACTCTCATCGATGTCAGTTGCCAAAATATCAAACGCCAATGCAGCCTGCTTGGCTGAACTCAAACCACATAATTGCGCAAGTAATTCTTTACGCCTTGGTGACGCAGAAGCGAGCACTAACTTCATTTTACAGTCCCTCTTATTGTACGTATGGGGTTATACAGATGAATAATCATTAATTTAATTATATTCAATAGATTAAACTAACTTTTACCACTATCTCACTTTATATAGACGCCTCACTCGGCGTAACACCCAAAATAACCAAGGCCAGATTATCAAGCTCGATAATGCAGGATAAAACAAGGTAACATTAAAAGTGGCGCTGTCTGTGACAAATTGCACCCAAAATACAATTAGGTTATACAGCGCGACTTGCGTAGCAACCAACAACGCTTGTTGCCACATTGGGAAATTACGCAAACGCTGAAAATGCAATACCACCACGTACACCACTATCGACATCGCAAATGCTCGGATCCCAAGCGTTGCACCCAATAAGATATCCAGTAAGACACCCAGCAGCCAAGCGGTCAAAATATTATATCGGTGTGGTAAAGCCATCGCCCAATACATCATAACCAGCAATAACCAATCGGGTCGCCATGCTTCAACTAGCTCAGGTAATGGCATAATTTGAAACAACATTGCCACAAGTAAGCTTAACCACACAGCCCAGCGGCCATTGGCAACATGTAGGCTCATGGCGTCACCTCTTGATCAGTCGTTAATGGCGCTTTAACATCTTCAACTGTTAGTAATTCAGTATCTTTGGTTTCAATGTCTGGCCAAATAAGTAATAAGTAACGGATCCGATCTAATGCGGCAAGAGGCTGCGCGATTACGGTTGCGTAATTTTTACCATCATCTTTTTCAACAGACATCACCCGCGCAACAGGATAACCCTCAGGGAAGCGTTGACCTAAGCCAGAGGACACTAATAAATCGCCCACTCGCACATCAGTGCTTTTAGCCACGTGACGCAGCTCAAGCTCATCAAGTGAGCCTGTGCCAATCGCCATCATCCTGACATCATTACGAGTGATGCGAACCGGAATACCGTGTGAAATATCTGATAGCAACAAAACGCGACTGGTCAGCTCGCTCACTTGTACCACTTGGCCTACGACGCCTTGTGCATCTACAACCGGCTGCCCGACATAAACCCCACTGCGCGCGCCATGGTTTAACACCGCATACTGATGAAACGGATCGCTGGCCACTTCCATTACTTCTGCGACCACTTTTTTAGCGTCCATATGCACAGGAGAACCTAGCAGCCCTCGTAAGCGATCGTTTTCTTGGCGAAGATGCTCAAAGCGTTGCAACCGCTCGCTCATTAATAGCTGTTGTCGCAACAACGCTTTGTTTTGTTTAGCTAGCATATTACGTGTCGCTAAACTTTCTGCAGACATGTCCAGCAGATCGCCGGGAATATTGGCGACGTATTGCAACGGGCTCAGTAGAGAGGATAGGGAATTGCGCACAGGCTCAAGCCTGTCATTGGCGACAAGTAAGACCACCGACATAATGACGGCTAAGGTCAATCTAAATTGATGAGAGATACCACGAACAAAAATAGGTTTCATAAAAAGCAAGGGCGGTAAACACCGCCCTTTTAACCGTCTTAGTTTTCTTCAGAGAACAAATCGCCGCCGTGCATATCAATCATCTCGAGGGCTTTACCACCACCGCGAGCCACACACGTTAATGGATCGTCAGCAATCATCACCGGGATCCCCGTTTCTTGCATCAGCAAGCGATCTAAATCACGAATAAGTGCACCGCCACCGGTCAGCACCATACCACGCTCTGAAATATCAGAAGCCAATTCTGGTGGTGACTGCTCGAGCGCTACCATTACCGCACTCACTATGCCCGATAACGGCTCTTGTAATGCTTCTAAAATTTCATTGCTATTAAGCGTAAAGCTACGTGGTACACCTTCAGCTAGGTTACGACCTCGCACTTCAATCTCGAGGACTTCATCGCCTGGGTAAGCAGTGCCAATAGTGTGCTTAATACGCTCTGCAGTGGCTTCGCCAATTAAGCTTCCGTAGTTACGACGCACGTAATTGATAATTGCATCGTCAAATTTATCACCACCAATACGCACTGATGATGAATAAACCACGCCATTTAGCGAGATAATCGCCACTTCGGTAGTACCGCCACCGATATCAACAACCATTGAACCGGTTGCTTCAGAAACCGGAAGGCCTGCACCAATTGCAGCAGCCATAGGTTCTTCAATTAAATACACTTCACGTGCGCCCGCGCCCATTGCAGATTCGCGAATAGCACGGCGCTCAACTTGAGTCGCGCCGACAGGGACACAAACCAAAACACGTGGACTTGGGCGAAACACGCTGTTGTTGTGCACTTGCTTAATAAAATGTTGTAACATTTTTTCTGTTACGTAAAAGTCGGCTATCACGCCGTCTTTCATTGGGCGAATGGCCTGAATATTCCCCGGGGTACGCCCTAGCATTTGCTTGGCTTCTGTACCAACGGCGGCTACCGACTTCTGGCCGGATCCGCTGCGCTCTCCACGAATAGCGACCACAGAAGGCTCGTTCAACACGATTCCCTCTTCACGGACGTAAATTAATGTATTAGCTGTACCCAAATCGATTGAAAGATCATTAGAAAAAATGCCGCGTAGCTTCTTGAACATGTAACCAGCCTGTCTCTGTGGAGTCGAAGAAAAAAGAAATCAGGTAACTTTATCATGCTTCTTGAATTCCACAAGACCGCAATGGTTACATTTACTAATGAATCAAACTTTTTTGAAAAAAACGCACAGATACGCCCATCGAACCAGATAGATGGACTCCACAGTGAACAAGCCAACAAATGAGGCTTTGTGTCGTTGCACCGCAACCTCTCAAGCGTGCATAGCCGTTATTGTATCTGAGTGTTTTCACTCACTTGCATTTATTTATCTTCAATTGGCTCACCAAAAAAGCTGCCTTGTGCAGCACTTACCCCTAATATTTTCAGTGTTTGCCACTCTTCAAACGACTCGACGCCTTCAGCGCATACTTGTACTTCTGTACGAAAGAGGCCGGAGATCAAACTGCGAATAAACAGCTGGTTTTCTGCCCGTAAGTGGATTTGACTTACAATAGAGCGATGTAATTTAATCAAAGATATTGGGTAGTGTTGCAAGTATTCAGTGCTCACCACTTGCTGGCCGACTTGATCCACACAGATCATCGAGCCCATTTTGCTGATCATCTCTAGCGGCTCAATTAACGCTTGTTGATTATGGGTCAAAATGCCTTCGTTCACTTCAAAAATGATGTACGGCGCCAGATGGCGATATTCAAGCAACGTGGTTTTTAACCAACGGATAAACGCGCGGCTAGTTAACGTGTCTAAGCTTAAATTAATACTGAATTTAAGCGACTCATTACCTTGTTTAGGTAATAAATCAAACAATACCATCTCTATTATTTGTCTTTCCAATTGTGGGGTTAAACCACACTTAATCGCCATGGGTAAGAAAAGAGTTGCGCGCACAAAATTGCCTTGAGTATCACGCAAACGGCAAAAGACTTCCTGATGATGCGCCTGTAAATCACTGTCCATAACCGGTTGTGAAAATAAAAAGACCCGCTTACTCACAAGCACATCTTCTAAAAAGGTACGCCAGCGGACAGAGCCACGAGAAAGGCCGCTGTGAATGGCGCCTTTATCGTACATAAACCAGCTACTTCCACCTTGAAATTGCGCTGAGCGTAATGCCAACTCGGCCTCTTCGACAAGCGCATCTTTATCATCACCCACTTCAAAATAAGCGCCACCTAAATGCAAGAAGTCGTCAGCGGTATCGGTCAAATTGTTAATGCGATTTAACGCTGCTTTGAGTAATTTGGCCGCCAGTTGATCCGCTTCTTTTTGTGAGATCTGCGGGACAACCACCGCAAACTGATTATAAAAGCGACGAGAGAAAATACTGTTCGCTTTGTTCGCTAGAATTTGATTGACACTGTTAATGATTTGCGACAACAACTCATTAGCTTCTTGCTCTCCTAATACGAGTTTAACTTTATCGAGTTCTTCTATTTCAAATAGATACAATACACCTGGGGTCATCATGCCTGAGTGATGGCTCAGCGCATCTAAGCGGTGTTGCAAGAAAAGGCGATTACCAATCCCTGTTTCGGCGTCAAGAAAAGTATTAGATCGAATGAATTGGTCAAATCGGGCTCGCTCGGTATGCGCTGCTTCTAACTCTAATAATAATTGAGTCATTGCACGGTTAATCATTCTGGGTCTGCCGTGGCCTTTTTCTGCTAAGGCCTTATCATGCTCACCATTTAAAATCAGGTTCGCTCGCCCAGCCAACTCTTCTATGCCAACAAGCTGAGCTGAAAACCAGCTAAAACCCACTTTCACCAGCAGACTAATGGCAATCAAGCCAATAATAAGAATAAGCCATTCATAAAGGCTGATCTCATGTTTATTAAATGGTTGTGGTAGCGTCAACGCCATCGCCACACCATTTTCTAACTCTCGATAATAATGCACACCTGTAGATTGAGGCTGAGCAGACTGATACTCAAAGAGAGTTTTATCGCCTTGTTTCAGGCTAAATGATTGCGTTTGATAAGCGTTTAATAACGGTAGTAATCCACGCTCCAGATCTGCGGGTTGGGAAGCAATAAATTGCCGCTTGATCACTTGTTCAAGTTCCAGCACTTTTTGCTGCTGAAAAGCGTAAGTTAATTGAAAAAAACTCAGTAAAGCTGTTACAAAACAAATTGTCGCCATACCACCTAATGACATAAGCCAAAAGCTGGTGAGCTTCTTAGTCAGAATTCGAGTCAGTACCATTTCAGCTTCCTGCTTAATTTTATTATATAAGGGAATTGCATCATTGTAGCTGGCCAAAAATGCGCGCTGCTTAGATTATTAAGCAGTCCATAATAAAAGGCAAAGAAAACGACAAAAGCAAAAAAGGGACCGAAGTCCCTTTTGTTTAACAGTCTTGAATTTTAAGACTCTAAGTAACCCACTGGCAGGCTTGTGATACTGGCAACGCCAGAGTCAATTGCTGCTTGAGCAACAGCTTTAGCAATGTTAGGTAGCAAACGTGGATCCATAGGCTTAGGGATCACATATTCAGCTCCAAACTCAAGCGAGCTAACACCAGGGTAAGCCGCTAATACCGATGCAGGTACGGCTTCTTTAGCAAGATCAGCGATAGCATGCACAGCAGCAATCTTCATGGCATCATTAATTTCTGATGCACGTACATCCAGCGCCCCGCGGAAGATAAATGGGAAACACAATACATTGTTGACTTGGTTAGGGTAGTCACTACGGCCCGTTCCCATAATTAAATCTTGACGTGTAGCGTGCGCAATTTCAGGCTTAATTTCAGGATCAGGGTTTGAACATGCAAATATGACTGGCTTGTCAGCCATCATCGCCACATCTTCTGCCGCCAAGACATCAGGGCCTGATAAACCTAAAAATACATCCGCCCCTTGAATCACATCTTGCAAGGTACGTTTATCAGTATTATTGGCAAATAAGGCTTTGTACTCATTAATGTCATCACGACGAGTATGGATAACGCCTTTTCTATCAAGCATGTAAATATTTTCACGCTGCCCACCGCACTTAACAATCATGGTCATACATGCAATCGCTGCAGCACCTGCGCCCATACACACAAAAATAGCGTCTTCAAGCGACTTACCTTGCACGGCTAACGCGTTAATCATACCGGCAGCGGTGACAATGGCCGTACCATGCTGATCATCATGAAAAACAGGAACGTTACAACGCTCAATCAAGGCTTTTTCAATCTCAAAACACTCTGGGGCTTTGATATCTTCAAGGTTAATACCGCCAAATGTGTCCGCAATGGCTTCTACCGTATTAATAAAATCTTCTGACGTGCGGTGTTTAACTTCAATGTCAGTTGCATCAATGTTGGCAAAATGTTTAAACAGTAGAGCCTTGCCTTCCATAACCGGTTTTGATGCCAATGGCCCTAAATTGCCAAGGCCTAAAATCGCAGTACCGTTAGAGATCACCGCAACGGTATTACCTTTACCTGTATAGCGGTAGGCATTGTCTGGGTTAGCAGCAATTTCACGTACAGGTTCAGCCACACCGGGGCTATATGCAAGAGAAAGATCTAAGCTCGTTTCAGCGGGTTTTGTTAGGCAAACTGCAGTTTTACCTGGTACGGGTAGTTCATGATAATCGAGGGCTTGTTGACGGAGATCGGCCATTTTTCTAATCCTGAGTGCGACTAATATAATCCAAAGCGAAAGGTCGACAGCAACGTGTTCTTTAGGTGAAGTTACCAATAAATAACCTCAAATAAAAACGCCAGCTGATAGGCGCTAAGATACTCGAATACAGGCGCATTTCAAATACTAAATGTGAATTTTTTAACTTTATGTCTATATATTATTTCAAGTAGCTTTTTTCAGCGGTTAATGAAGGCGCTAATCGCAAATTTAGATACACTTTAATGTAATAAAAGTACAACCTAACACACCGTAAAGCCTAACTTTAAGGTAATTTAAATTCAATAATATTACAAAAATTACAAATCACTCTTGAGTAGAGCTTAAAAAAGCACTCCCAGACCAAAAAAGCGATAAATAATGACTTTTTATTTCAAAATACACAGTAACAGATCCGACCTCTACAGGTCAGTCCTCCTCTAGATCACAGCCCTAGCATTTGACCCACTGCATGTCGTTAGGCTTAAAGAGGCTCGAGGGATCCTGAGCGACCTTCTCGGGAGGAAAAGAACGAGCGGGAGTATGGGTTGAATGGAAAGTACCGGCCTTTGCATTTAATGACCGCGATGTTCAAATAGGGTTTGCTAAAGAGGCTACCGATATTTTACATGAGCTTTCTAATCACAAGCTGCCAGTGAAAAATAGATATAAACGCTGTTCACGCAGTTGATGGGCTGTGGAATTTTAACGGAGCAGCGTTGACAAATGAGCAAATAGTCACAGAAATCTCATAAAGGTTACTTCACAGCAGAGGTTAAAAGGTCACTTAACCTCTGCTATCGATTCAAATTAAACCTCTATAAATCAACATCAAACTAACATTGACGGCAGCGCTCTTTTTACAGTGCCTGCCTATGTATGTCGATGTATGTCGTTTCATTTTTAACGCCATTTAATAAGGTTAGCATTTAATATTTTACCATTAAAACAAGGTGTTACTAATATGAATGTATAAAAAGTGATATACGTTTGTGTTTGTTAGCCTAAGCGTGTTGATTGTGTAATTTTATCAAATTGCTAATTCTCTATCTACTCACTGATCAGTTGCCTACTGCTGCATACCTGCTAAAATAACACTGTTTTTATATACAGTATCGTTTTAGCTTATGCGTGTTATTCCCTTAAAAGCCAGTGCCGGTATTACCGGCTTTGAAAGCCCCGCAGCTGACTATTGTCAGTTGCCTTTAAGCTTGGATGAATTGTTGGTTGTGCACCCTAGTGCAACCTTTATTGGCCAAGCACAAGGCGATTCAATGCAAGGCGTTGGTATTTTTGATGGTGACATTCTTATTGTGGATCGCCATGAATCAATGCGTAATGGCGACGTGATTGTGGCTAACCTTAACGGCGAGTTTGTTTGTAAGATTATCGATACGCGTGCGCGATTGCTACTCTCGTCTAATGAACGCCATCAACCAGTACCTATTCATGAATATGACGAGTTCTCAATCGAGGGCGTGGTGATCCGTTCTGTTCGCTGTCACCGCGCTAGCCCACTGCTAGCAGATAACGGTTAATCGCTATGTTTGCCTTAGTTGATGCCAACTCCTTTTACTGCAGTGCAGAGCAAGTATTTCGCCCTGACTGGCGTGGTAAGCCGGTTATTGTGCTGTCCAATAACGACGGCTGTGTGGTAGCCGCCAATCGCCAAGCAAGGGCTGCAGGTGTACCTAAGTTTGTGCCCTATTTTCAAATCAAAGATCTGTGCCAAAAGAAAGGAGTTATCGCGCTTTCATCTAATTATGAGCTCTATGGCGATCTCTCCGCCAAGATGATGCAGATCATCGGCCGCTTTGCGCCTGAGCAGCACATTTACTCAATAGATGAATCCTTCTTATCTTTCGCTAATTGCTACCCAGCAATTCCATGTTTAGAAACGCAAGGCCAACGAATAAGGCGAGCCGTGTGGAAAGAAGCGCGTCTACCTGTTAGTGTCGGTATTGGTGCCACGTTAACGCTATCTAAAGTGGCTAATCATGCGGCTAAAAAGCTCGCTGGCTATAACGGCGTTTGTGTTCTCGATAGTGAATCGAAGCGATTAAAAGTACTGCAGCAACTAAAAGCCGGTGACGTTTGGGGCATTGGTCGAAAGATCACTAAAAAACTAGCACTGATGAATATTCATAGCGCGTTAGATCTTGCCAACATGCCAGCGGGTTTAGCGCGTAAACAATTTAGCATCGAGGTCGAGCGTACCGTTCGTGAGCTAAACGGCCAAGTCTGTAAGCAATGGGATGAAGCGCGCGCAGATAAAAAACAGATCTTCTCTACGCGTAGTGTTGGTGAGCGAATAACCGACATTGAGGCGCTGCAGCAAGCACTTTGCAAACATGCCGCTATTGCCGCCACTAAAGCGCGCCAGCAGAGTTCTAGTTGCAAAAGCATGTTAGTTTTTGCTTCAAATTCTCCTTATGACGAAAGGCCGCAAAGCTTTAAAACCGTGGTGCATTTTCCTTACCCAACCGACTGTACGATTGAGTTAAGCGCTGCGGTATCTAAAGTGCTCCCCAAGTTGTTTCGCCCTGGTGTGCGGTACTACAAAGTCGGTGTAGGGTTAATTGATTTAGCCAGTACCACTAACGCCCAGTTAGATCTGTTTAATGGCAGTACATCTAACCCCGCAATTATGCGTATTTATGACGATATTAATCAGCGTTATGGCACCGACACGCTGTTTTTAGCCGCGCAAGGCGCAGAGCAAAAGTGGTCAATGAGAAGGGACTTACTGACAAAGCAGTACACAACAAAATGGGATTGTGTACCGCAGATCAGGTGTTGATTGCTAGGCCAATCACTCGTTACTTTTGAGATATTAGTAAAGTAGGTTTTAACACGTTTTTGGACAGAAATTAGTTAGTGCTTAGGATCTAAAACTAACGGCTCACATTATCATTAGTAATGACTACCTAAAGAAAGCTTGGTCATTTTCACTAGATAAGTAGCAGATTGCTGTTCACAATACTTACCAGCAAGTTTAGGTGTTCTAAATGAACCGACCTGTGCGGAGCCGTATGCAGGGTGGTGTGGGGGCTGGAGGCTAGATACCTCCGGCTACCCGATTAGCTTACAACTCTACAGACATAAGATCCCAAGTTTGTACGTCAGGCTCGCACCTGAATACCTTACAACCAAATGACTTCAAGAAATCGAGATTATTCTTAACGCGTTGCTCATTTGCCCCCTCTTCGATGCGAGCAACATTACGATATACATTAGCTCCAAGGTAAATTTCTTTAATACCTGACTTTGGCATTTTGTAACAAAACAAGGGTTGTCCTAGATAATTATTTCTAACTTTATTCCACCTGCCATCATTTGTCAGAAGCTGATCTTCCGTAGAGTGATAGCCAAACTTAAAATCGGTAAGGCTTTTTATGACACGAACTTCTTCTTCATAGCCCCACTCTAATGATTTATATAGAAATGCTTGCTTTAAATAGTTCTTAATCTCAGGACTGAAAACCATCGAAGCTCGTAGTTCATCTAGATGCTTTTGGGATGGCACACCATTTAAGTCTTTGTTTTTTTTGTACTGACATAAATTATCTCACCTAGTTGAGCAGGAATTATAAATTCTCGGTTTGAAGTAAGCCCGCATTCTTCTGCATCAATACCAATCACAACCCCTCTATGACTATCCCCATAGTGCGACCACATTAGAGAGTTGAGAGGATTTCTAGTCAACGATGACACAGCATATTTTCGTGAAAAATGCCCTTTGAAAACTCGAACAGCATTACGTGGTGAAATACTACCTGTGGCAGAAAAACCAAAATTTGTCCCCTCAAACGGGTCATTAAGATCCTCTAACCCAGTGAAACCGAGCGAGAGATTCCTTAGCATGAGGATTGCTGAGTTAAAAGACATATATTTATAAAGCATCATACTATTACTACTCAGTTGATATTTTCACTTGTAAGCTAACGCCGCGTAAGTAGTGAGCAACGCCACCACAATACTAAACCATACTACCGTAAACACAAAACCCAACGATGGAATGAAAAATGCCAAGCGTTGAGAATCAGTTTTAAATGCTTTTTATGTTTGTAGTACGAATATTGGTATTTCTCCAGCCCAAGACTCGCCACTCCCCCATTCTAATTCGACAAAAAAACCATATAGCCAGCCATTATTAATCAATAACATAACAACATTCATGTTGGCAGGCAATGCTGAGTCTTAGTTAAAGTTGGAGCTTGAGAAGTGTTCGGTAGTAAAACGCTGATAAACGCTAAATATTAAGTAAAAACATCGACATTAGTGAGGTCTCTGAAGAAATAATAGGCGCGGAAAATTCTCCCAAATATGTTGTGAGTGTTTTGTGAGTGAGTCGTGGTTAAATGTGTCGCTTTTCTGCCTTGCTAGTGTATAAACTAATGCATAAATTGGCAGCTATTTGAAAAATGCCGTCGCCGTTTATCTCTATTTTTATAATTATTTGTATAATAAAGTGTTCACAATAGGCACTCAGCGCTTGTAATGTGCCTACGGGGCCGTGAAACAGTTGACCAAATTCCGTGACAATTTTGAGCCAATTTGCTGTTGGGATATTAAGCCGAGTGAGGATGTTTTCAGTACTTGTTGAGATGGCTCCACGCTTGTCGTCACGGGCTTGTCATTAAGGGAAAGTCGACCGGTTTCATCAACCAGTATTACAACCAGTATTAAATAGTCTTTTAGTGAAAAATTAATACCTTTGGGTTGGTGCTTGCTCATTAGCAATGAAAGGCAGCAATTTTTGGATAGATAATAGCTGCTTGGACTGCTCACCTTTAAGCCCAGCTTGGACTCTTAATGTGAGACTAGAAAAACAGATAAACAGATAGACAGGTATCGTTAATAGCAACACCTCTATCGCCAAAGCTGCCAGCTTTACCAAAAAATGTTGCTCCCAAGCTATTAATAGCTTTGGGAGCAGGTATGAACCAACAAACTAACAATATGAAAATATAGAAATAGCGAGTTACCCAGCCTTTTGCAGTAGCAATCCTTTCAATTCTTCAATCTGCTGTTTTAGCTCAGCAACGTCGGCTGCGCTGGCGGGTTGCTCACTTGCAGGTATGTCTGTATTAGCTTCATCTTCAGCACGCATTGCTGCGGTTTCTTGGGTCATAACATCAAGTACTGCACCTACCATCATGTTTAAAAATACAAAAGCGGTCAGAAAAATAAAGCTCAAATAATAGAGCCAGCTCAATGGATATACTGCCATAGTTTCGTACATCACCGAGGTCCATGATTCAAAGGTCGACACCCTAAACAGCGTTAACATTGCCACGGAAACATCGCCCCATAAAAAGTCATTTATATCGGCAAATAACATGCTACCAATTGCGCCGTAGATATAGAAAATCACAAACATTAACAGTGCGATATACCCCATTCTCGGTATCGCTTTTAGCAGTGCGTTTACCAGCATTCTCAGCTCTGGGATCATCGAGACCAAACGTAATACCCTGAAAATGCGCAACAATCTTGCCAGTAAAATTGCCGAACCACTGGCAGGAATTAAACTACCAATGACAATGATGGTGTCGAAAATATTCCAGCCACTACTGAAGAAACGTTTCGGACCATCGCTTGCGAGAAATCGAATCACAATCTCAACCGCAAAAAAGACTGTGATACTAAAATCAAGTAGCACTAGGCTCTTTTCCATCCAACCAGACAGATGATAAGTATGCGCCCCAATTGAAAGGGCTGAAACAATGATGACAAGAATAACAAAGCCTTGAAAAACCTTGCTGTTATCGATGAGTTTTAATTTCGATTGTAGAGCTGAGACATTGGCGAGCACTTACGGTTCCTCGAGTTAAACGGAGATAGTTCTAAAAATGTCATTATCCCCAATAAAGTGAGGATCGTGAAGTTTAAATAGTCATACTTTAAAAACAGAGAGACAGGCATTGTTAATATTAGATTCTAAATTAGCGGCCAATAAAGCTTGACCATTTCAGTTACCCGATGCTAAGTAAAGCTAACATCTGTATACACGCCTTGCTCGTTTATCAAGTTAGACACGATAATATAAAGGCTGTAAGTTATTTATTATCAAAAACTTATAACATCCACCTTAACATAAAGGCATTAAGAAAACGCACATGCACACTTTACTTGCCTCGTATCCCCTTCAAACCGTGCAGTCTAGCCTTTTATCTGGCTGAAATTACGTGAGTTTATTTTTTTTAGCAATAGTAAACCGAGTAAGCTGACTAATTCTATCGTTTGATGACCAAGTAAGAGCATTGCCAGCTATTGTTAGGGGCTGTTGATCTTTCACGGTTTTTTTGCCGCAGTTTATTGGCTACTGTAACAAGGTGGAGGCTATGCCGTTGAGTTATTGGCCACAAAGAGCCTACAACACAGTCAAAATTGCCAATAAACGCGGCCCTTTGGGTTCGTTGCAATTCTTTTATTCTTTTATGATTAGAGTGCGCTACGCGCTTTTCACTTAGCCAGCTAAGCACCATCGCTCAAGCCTTGTACCAAAATAATTGAATTCAAACAAAAACTAAGCTCGAAAGATCAACAGCCCCTAATCACTGGCAGTCGCACTATCGGCTCTCGCTAACTCATAAAATCTATAAATTTGAGACAATAATGACAACAGCTTATGACGCAAAACAATTAATCAACAACGTTAAGTAATTTGAATTTGTTGGCTTTGTGCTGAAATGGAAAATGTAGCTAGGCTGGGTACGTCTGTGTTTGGAAGTGATGCATAAAGCATATATTTATAGTCATCGCGCAGTGGTTACACGGTAAACTTGAGAAGATGAATAATAATCTTATGTGTTAGTACTGACGGTTGCAGCAGTAATCGAGCGTATCTTTTTTGAAAATATACCGTTGATCAAGTTTTTCAATTTGATCAACGGATTTAAAAATACTATTTTTGCGGATTGAAGTAAGTACATATTAGCATGCACTTACTTTGTATCCCGCTAGGCTAGCGGCCTATGCGACTCTCGTCGAATTACTTCTTACCAAGTGCACCAAAGCGCTTGTTGAACTTATCGATACGTCCGCCAGTATCCATAACTTTCTGGGTACCAGTGTAGAATGGGTGACATGCACCACAAACGTCTAAGTGTAAGTCTTTACCTACAGTAGAGTTAATTTTGATAACGTTGCCACAAGTACAAGTCGCAGTGATTTCTGCGTAATCAGGATGAATGCCTGCTTTCATTGGAAATACCTCAAGTTTAAGGCCATGTCGCTCTTCCAACCCGAAGTCGGACACCACATGCAGTTAATATATAGTTAGGGCGCAGGATAATACAGCAACTCATTACGCGTTTCAAGCTGCGCGTGGTCAATTATTGCCAAAAAACGAGCGGGTTATTGTAAGCGAGATAACGTCATCAAATCTAGCTGGCTCTCTTAAGCGCGCCTCGGTACACTAATGACTTATCTCCTATCGAAATAGAGTTTTATGCCTTTGTTTGTTGAGGTCGCACTCCCTGTACCAATGCGGCAAACCTTTAGCTATCAAATACCTGATCATATCGATATCGCGCCTCAAAAAGGCATGCGAGTCCAAGTGCCCTTTGGCCGTCAGCAACTGATTGGCCTTATTACTGCGGTAACAGATAGCTGCAACTTAACACCCAAACAAATAAAACCAGTGATTAGCATTTTAGATAATGCACCATTGTTACCTGAATCGCTTTATAAACTCACCGCTTGGGCAGCAAGGTATTACTTTTGTAGCTTAGGTCAAATGCTCTCTCAGGCCATACCTGTTGCCCTAAGAAAAGGCGCAGAAGCCAAAGCCGCTACCGTCAATTACTGGAGTTTAACCGACGCCGGGCGTGAAGCTGATGTCAACCAGCTCAACCGTGCTCCTGCCCAGCGAAAACTGTTTAATGCACTTACTGAGCGTGAACTTGAGCATCATGAGATAACAACATTAGCATTGAGTAAAGCGGCGCTTAAAGCGCTTGAAGATAAAGGCTGGATTGCTAAAAAGTCACGCATCGGCGCTGTTGATTTAAGTTGGCGCACTGCGCTTGAGATGACTGAAGAGCCCCACAGACTTAACTCCGAGCAAGCTATCGCCGTTGCAACATTGACTCAGCAATCGCATTATCACTGTACCTTGCTTGAGGGCGTAACAGGCTCAGGCAAAACAGAAGTGTATTTGGCGCTGCTTGAAACCATTCTCAAGCAGGGAAAACAAGCACTGGTGCTGGTGCCAGAGATTGGTTTAACTCCGCAAACAATTAACCGCTTTAGACGCCGCTTTAATGTCAAAGTGGCCGTTATTCATTCTGGTTTAACCGATAACCAAAGGCTAGATGCTTGGCGTTATGCTAAAACGGGCGAAGCTGCCATCATCATTGGTACTCGCTCGGCTCTATTCACACCAATGGCGCATCCTGGGGTGATCATTTTAGATGAAGAACATGACTCAAGCTTTAAACAGCAAGAGGGTGTGGGTTATCATGCACGCGATCTGGCTGTGATGCGCGGTCACTTAGAGGATATTCCAGTACTTTTAGGCACTGCAACGCCTTCACTTGAGACCTTGCAAAATGCCCTTAGCGGTCGTTATCAACATCTGCAACTGGGAAAGCGCGCAGGTAACGCCGAAAAAGTGCGCCAAGGGATTGTCGATATTCGCAATCAGCCACTGCGCTCAGGCATGTCCCACGCGTTACTCAATGAGATGCGCATTCACCTCGACGCCGGCAATCAAGTCATTTTATTTCTTAACCGCCGTGGTTTTGCGCCAGCGTTAATTTGCCATGAATGCGGCCATCTACATGAGTGCGACCGTTGTGACGCCTTCTTTACGGTGCATCAAGCTCTGGGTGAGATCCGTTGTCACCACTGTAGTAATCAATACGCTATTCCTAAGCAGTGTCATCAATGTGGTAGCACTATGCTGGCAGGCCAAGGCGTAGGCACCGAGCAACTGGCGAGTTTTTTAGAAAAAGAGTTTCCTAACCATCCTGTTGTGCGCATTGATCGCGACACCACCCGTAATAAAGGCTCGCTAGAGGGTCACCTCAATGCAATCCATAAAGGCGAGTATAAAATTTTGGTCGGTACCCAAATGCTTGCCAAGGGTCATCACTTTCCCGATGTCACCTTAGTCGGTTTACTTGATGTCGATGGTGCACTTTTTAGTGCCGACTTCAGAGCGCCGGAGCGTTTTGGTCAGCTTTATACTCAGGTATCAGGCCGTGCGGGGCGTGCAAACAAACCGGGCACAGTGTTACTGCAAACCCATCAAAGCGATAACGCTATGCTGCGCGAGTTGATGCACAAAGGCTACGGTGAGTTTTCACGTAATCAGCTTAATGAACGTAAGCAAGCACTGCTGCCTCCAGCTTGGCACATGATCCTTATCCGCGCCGAAGCGCATCAAGCATCGGACGCCGACGCCCTGCTCAGTCAAATTGGTGCGCTACTGCCACAAAACGATGAATGTGAAGTGATTGGGCCAATGCCTGCGCCACTGGACAGAAAAGCGGGTAAATACCGCCGCCAGCTGTTGTTTCAAACTAAGAATCGCAACCAACTGCAACAAGCCTTTGAACAAGCATTGCCGCAAATAGAGCAACTGCCGCTGGCTAAAAAGTGCCGTTGGAGCCTCGATCGTGACCCACAAGATCTACTCTAATCCGAGTTTATGTAAACTAAAGCAGAAAAAGTTCGCTAGAGGATAGTAATTAGGTGCCACAAGCGGCTAAAATAGTCGGTTATTCCTATTATTTTTCACTACTTGTAAGTGCCGATTAAACGCCAATGAAATCACATACTCAATCTTTACTCGCTGAATCGTTAAATGCCCTTAAACAACAAGGTGTTGTTCCTGCTGATTTTGAAGCCCGCATTCAAGTCGACCGAACCAAAGATAAGAGTCACGGTGATTTTGCGACTAACTTGGCGATGATGCTGACCAAAGCTGCACGCAAAAACCCGCGTGAAATCGCCCAGCTGATCATCGATAACTTGCCGCAATCTGGCCATGTAGAAAAGGTCGAAATTGCAGGCCCAGGTTTTATCAACTTCTTTATTGATGACAACGCGCTCGCCAATCAATTAATGGATGCGCTCAATAGTGACCATTTAGGCGTGAGCTTGCCTGCATCGCAAACTGTGGTTGTTGACTACTCGTCGCCAAACCTAGCCAAAGAGATGCATGTTGGTCATTTACGTTCGACCATTATCGGTGACAGCGTAGTCCGCTCGCTTGAGTTTATGGGCCACAAGGTGATCCGCCAAAACCATGTCGGAGACTGGGGCACTCAGTTTGGTATGCTACTGGCTTACATGGAAGAGTTACGTGCCGCCAATGGCGAACAAGCACAAATGGAGCTTTCAGACTTAGAAAACTTCTACCGCGCCGCTAAGGTGCGTTTCGACGAATCAGAAGATTTTGCCAACCGCGCCCGTAAGCTAGTCGTTGCATTGCAATCTGGCGATGAATACTGCAACAAGCTATGGCGTGAGTTTAACGATATCTCCCTCAGCCATTGCCATGAGATCTATGAGCGTTTAGGGGTAAGTCTAACTCGCCAAGATGTGCGCGGCGAAAGCTCGTACAATGATGACTTAGAGCAAGTGGTTGCGGATTTAAATAGCCAAGGTCTACTATCAGAAAGCAATGGCGCTAAAGTTGTCTTCCAAGACGAGTTCAAAAATAAAGAAGGTGAGCCACTGCCGGTTATTATCCAAAAAGCAGATGGCGGTTACCTATACGCAACCAGTGACATGGCAGCCATGCGCTACCGCTCAAACGTATTAAAAGCCGATAGAGCACTGTATTTTGTCGACCTACGTCAAGCACTGCATTTCCAGCAAGTCTTTAAGCTGGCTAAAACCGCTAAGTTTGTCCGTGAAGAGATGAGCTTCGAGCACATGGGCTTTGGCACCATGAATGGCGAAGATGGCCGCCCATTTAAGACTCGCTCTGGTGGGGTGGTAAAACTTATCGATCTGCTTAAAGAAGCTGATACTCGCGCACTGGAACTTGTTCGTAGCAAGAATCCAGATATGGATGAGGCTGAACTTGCTGAAATAGCGCGCGTAGTTGGTATTGCGTCGGTGAAATATGCCGATCTTTCTAAAAACCGCACTAGCGATTATATCTTCAGTTTTGAACAGATGCTCAGCTTTGAAGGTAACACAGCGCCATACCTACTTTATGCTTATACTCGTGTTGCAGGGATCTTTAAACGTGCACAAGATGTTGATTTAAGCGATGCTAAAATCGTACTTGAGCATGAAAAAGAGAAAGATCTTGGCACTAAGTTAGCTCAGTTTGGTGAAGTGATGAACCGCGTGGTGAATAAAGGTCAGCCACATGCATTATGTGCTTACCTGTTCGAACTCGCCGGCGCATTCTCAAGCTTCTACGAAGTTTGCCCAGTACTCGCCGCTGATACCGAAGCGCAGAAGAAGAGCCGCTTACTGCTCGCTCAACTTACAGCTAAAACACTGAAGCAAGGGCTTAACTTGCTAGGACTAGACACTTTAGAGCGGATGTAATCGTAACACCATGACCAGTCGTGACTACGCAAACCGTAAACCCACGCGCAAAGGCAAGGCCAAAAAGCGTGGGTCAAAAGGGAATCCGCCTAAGCGCTTCCCTGTAGTGGTATTTATCATTACTCTTTTAGGTCTAACAGGTTTTGGTTATCTATTATGGCTGCTTTATGATACAGACGAAGCAGTCACTACGCCTGTTGTGGTAGAGAAACCTAAAAAGGCCACAGTAAAAAAGGATCCTAATGCGCTGCCCCCCGTCCCTGAAGAGGAGTGGACCTACCTTGAAGAGCTAGAGAATAAAAAGGTAGAAGTGGATCTGCCCAAAGTGTCAGACAAGCCTAAGCGTCCATACCAGATGCAGTGCGGCTCGTTTAGAAAAGCGTCTCAAGCTAATCAACTTAAAGCGATGATCGCCTTTCAAGGGTTAGAAGCGCAAGTTCGCAAAGTCAAAGGCTCAAGTGGTATTTGGTACAAGGTGGTTCTGGGTCCTTATGACAAGAAACGTGATGCAGAAAGACAACGTCATGTGCTGCAAAACTCTGGCATTAACGGCTGCCAGATCTGGTTCTGGGAAAGTTAATCCAAACACTGTAACCCTCTGTTATTAAGTCAAGTACAGCCATGGTCATCAGTTAATATGACCCTGGCTGGGCGATATGCTCAGCCGTTAACAATCTGGTTACTCTTACAGCATTTAGAGGCAAGGGCATGACTTGTTTTCCCAAAGTTAGTTGGCCTTTACATGAAGACTGATTACATTTTTAGTTGCGTTACTAAAGGCTGCACCGTTGCCAATCGCCTGCAGCGCACGCATGCGCAAACACTGCCTGACACGCAGCAAAACCATCTTTGGACGCTCGCCCATACTGCACTTGGATAATTGATGTTGAAATTTGTCCTGTAGTGATGAAGCTTCTAGCACAGACATGGCCCAAAGTGAGTAAAACGCGATTATTGCGCAAATAAAAATGCCAAAAACAGTGATGCTAGGCATCGATCGTTTCGTTTTAATTGATAGCCCAATTAGTTCTGACTTTTTGCAGAGACTGGAAAATAGTCTTAAAAAAAAGGGTAGAAATTGACTTAGATGACACAAACTACCGGGGCTCTAACTTACAAACGACAAAAAAACTGTGCAAATATCCAACAAAATTCCTATTATTAGCATTTGCAACTAAATCGATATTTTGACTGAAAAAATAGACGATTTCGCCATGGGTTGCGCCTGATTAAGCACGCTAAAACCAATGCGCAGTGAGCGCTATTGGCCCTTTTGCCCTTGATATTCATCACACCACCCCCATATCCCTAGTATCGTCAACCAGCAGACACACTGTCACTGGCTAGAGAAGAGGATTTATCGTGACTACTATCGTATCAGTACGCCGTAATAATCAAGTTGTTATTGCCGGTGATGGCCAGGTTTCTCTTGGTAATACCGTGATGAAAGGCAATGCAAGAAAAGTTCGTCGCCTATACCACAATAAAGTGTTAGCAGGCTTTGCAGGCGGTACAGCAGATGCATTTACGCTATTTGAGCGTTTTGAAGCGAAGCTTGAAATGCATCAAGGTCACCTTATGCGCGCTGCTGTTGAAATGGCCAAAGATTGGCGATCAGACAAAGTGCTACGTAAACTTGAAGCATTACTTGCCGTAGCCGATGGAGAATCATCACTGATCATTACAGGTAATGGTGACGTGGTTCAGCCAGAAAACGATTTAATCGCAATCGGTTCTGGCGGTAATTTTGCGCAATCAGCCGCAACCGCCTTACTTGAAAACACCGATCTCAGCGCGATTGAAATTGCTGAAAAATCGCTGACCATCGCCGGTGACATTTGCGTGTTTACCAACCAATTTAAAACTATCGAAGAATTACAGTACTAAGCGAGCTTTCGTTTACTACCAAGACTGATGCTAAAGCATGAGGAAAGAATATGTCTGAAATGACCCCCCGCGAGATTGTACACGAACTTGATAGCCACATTATTGGTCAGCAAAAAGCAAAACGCTCTGTTGCAATTGCGCTGCGTAATCGCTGGCGTCGTATGCAGTTAGCGGCTGATCTTCGCCAAGAAGTCACCCCAAAAAACATTCTAATGATTGGCCCAACTGGCGTAGGTAAAACTGAAATTGCTCGTCGCTTAGCCCGTCTTGCAAAAGCACCTTTTATCAAGGTTGAAGCCACTAAATTTACAGAAGTCGGTTATGTCGGTAAGGAAGTTGAGCAGATCATCCGTGATTTGACCGATTCTGCCGTCAAATTGACTCGTGAAGAACAAATCGATAAATGTAAGTTTAGAGCCGAAGAAGCAGCCGAAGATCGCATCCTCGATGCGCTGCTGCCTCAAGCCAAAGAAGATTGGGATAACGAAAGACCAAACGATAACAGCACTCGCCAAGTGTTTCGTAAAAAGCTACGTGAAGGTCAATTAGACGATAAAGAAATTGAAATCGATGTCTCTGCGCCTCAAGCAGGTATTGAGATCATGTCACCTCCTGGCATGGAAGAGATGACCAATCAGTTACAAAATATGTTCCAAAATATGGGGCAAGGTGCGAGTAAACGTCGTAAGTTACCGATCAGAGAAGCACGTAAACTCCTCATTGAAGAAGAAGCGGCAAAGTTAGTCAATCAAGAAGATCTTAAAGAGCAAGCCATCAACTTAGTTGAACAGCATGGAATTGTTTTTCTTGATGAAATAGATAAAATCTGTAAGCGTGGAGAGTCATCAGGCCCAGATGTTTCTCGTGAAGGCGTACAGCGCGATCTACTGCCACTTGTAGAAGGTTGTACTGTTAATACTAAACACGGCATGGTTAAGACTGATCACATTTTGTTTATCGCATCGGGTGCATTCCAGATGTCTAAACCTTCTGATCTTATTCCAGAATTACAAGGTCGCCTACCTATTCGCGTTGAGCTTGATGCGTTATCTGCCGGTGATTTTAAGCGCATTTTGACAGAGCCACACGCCTCTTTAACAGAACAATACGTCGCCTTAATGGCAACTGAAGGAGTTAAAGTCGAATTTACCGGTTGCGGCATTGACTCTATCGCACAAGCGGCATGGCAAGTGAATGAACGCACCGAAAACATCGGCGCGCGCCGCCTGCACACTGTAATGGAACGCTTGATGGAAGAGCTGTCTTATGAAGCGTCTGATAAATCAGGCTCTGTGACGGTTGTTGATGCTGAGTATGTTAAAGCACACTTAGATAATTTGGTACAAGATGAAGATCTGAGTCGCTTTATACTCTAATTTCATTGATATCAAAGGTTAAAAATTAATAGCGGTTAAGGATTATGTTGTCCTTAATCGCTATTATTTTGTGAGCACATCACCTTTAGAGGATCCCCAATGAGTCAAAGTAACACGCCTAGTGTTAATGCTTTAAAACTGAAACGTAAATCTCGCCAATTAGAAATACAATTTGATAACGGCGAGCGCTTTCAACTCAGTTGTGAAATCCTCAGAGTTTACTCCCCTTCTGCTGAAGTGCATGGTCATGGCAACCCAGTATTAGTAACTCATAAAAAAAATGTCAATATCACCGCAATTGAGCCCGTGGGCAATTATGCAGTGAAAATCATATTTGATGACGGCCATGATACCGGTCTATTTTCCTGGAAAGTGCTATATAATTTAGCCACTCATCAAGTCAATCTTTGGGAGGAGTATCTCGCGCGCCTGCGCGCTGAAAAAGCCAGCCGTGAACCACTGATTAATATGGCGGTAAAATACCATAAATAGCAGTAGGCCACCAAAGCTTAATCGACTATTAATCATACAGCTTAGGCGGCGCTTTATAGGCTTTAGCTAAGGGCAGTTGATCTTTCACGGTTGTTTATGCCGCAGTGTATTGGCTATTTTAACAAGGCGGAGGCTATGCCGTTGAGTTATTCTCCACAAAGAGTCTACAACACAGTAAAAACAGCCAATAAACGTGGCCCTTTGGGTTCTTCAATTCTTTTACGCTTTTATGACGAGAGTGCGTTACGCACTTTTCACTTAGCCAGTTAAGTATCATCGCTCAAGCCTTGTACTAAAATAATTGAATCCGAACAAAAACTAAGCTCGAAAGATCAACAGCCCCTAATCATTCAATATCCGCCGATAAAGGCTTGTCTTGTTTGACCCAGATAATCTTATCTACCGCAAAACCTAACGCTTTAGCCTGTTTAATAAACCGCTGTTTCAGCTCGTCACTCACCACTGGCGTTCGAGAAAGAAACCATAGATAGTCACGGTTATAGCTGGTAACAAAAGCATATTGGTAGTCTTTTTTATCTAGCTCATAAATCACGTATGCACCGTAAAAAGGGCCAAAAAATGACACTTTTAAATAGCCTTTGTGCTCACCATCAACCAGAAAAGCTTTTCCTTTTGCGCTATCCCACTGCTTTTCATCGGATTTAAAACCACGGTTAATGACCTGAACCCCGCCTTTTTCGCGCATTTCATAGTGGGCGGTAACGTTTGTCATGCCACGCTCAAAGCTATGATCTAACCTTGCTATTTCATACCAGGTGCCCAAATATTTAGGTAACTCAAAATCATCAACTGGCTCTATCCCTTTTGGCAAGCTAGTGCAGGCTGATAACAACAACATTGATAATAGTAACCGTAATCGCATAAATCCCCATTAACGTCTCGTTTATTGGTTTGGTACGTTAATCAAGCCAATAAAGTTCAGTTTAATAACAGCCCAGCTTGATCTGATCCCGCTAGGCACTCATCGCCCACATCAGCAGCATTAGCTACTCACCGTGGTTTCTGTTAATAGCTGTAAGTTAGCAAACTGCCGATAAAGCTCACTTGTTTGCATCAGCTCAGTGTGAGTGCCGCTGGCGATCAACTGGCCTTTATCTAGCACTAAGATCCTGTCAGCATTGATCACTGTCGCCAAGCGATGAGCGATAATTAGCGTGGTTTTGTTCACCATTAAACTGTCTAGCGCTTGCTTTACTTTTTGCTCACTAATGGCATCCAATGCACTGGTGGCTTCATCAAGCAATAAAATGGGTCGATCAGCCAGTATTGCGCGTGCTATAGCAATTCGTTGTTTTTGCCCACCGGAAAGCCGCACGCCACGCTCACCTAAATAGGTATGATAACCATCTGTAAAATCGGTAATAAACTCATCAGCTCTGGCGGCTATACACGCTTGTTTAACTTCAGCTTCGCTGGCATCAAGCCGTCCATAACGTACATTTTCCAACACGCTGGTAGCAAAAATCACTGACTCTTGTGGCACTAATGCGTATTGCTGCCTAAGGGTTTGTAAGCTTAGTGTTGAAATATCAATGCCATCAAGCTCAATAGCGCCGCTGTTAAGGACGTAAAAGCGCTGCAGCAACTCAAACAAGGTGCTTTTACCTGCGCCACTGGCTCCAACTAAAGCGACTCGTTGCCCCGGCTTGATGTGCACACTCAATTCACGGATCACGTCATCTTCAGCGAAGGGGGTTAAGCCGCTTTCCTTGATATTATGGTAAGAGAAGCGCAGTTTTTTAAGGTTAAGATCGCCTTTGACAGGTGTAGGTAAGCTCGCAACCTCAGATGCTGTTGGGATGTCGATGGGCGTTTCAATCAGCTCAATGAGCCTTTCCGCCGCTCCTGCCGCTCGCTGTATTTCACCTATCACTTCGCTAATGGTTGCCACAGAGCCTGCAACTAGCAGTGCATAAAACATAAAAGCAGATAATTCGCCTCCAGTTATGTTGCCGCTCATCACATCTCTTGCGCCTACCCAAGTGACTAACGCGATGGTGAATATGCTCAAAAACATAACCAGTGAAATTAAAATTGAACGGTACTTTATGCGGCCTTTAGCCGCGTGCATTACAGACTCTACACGTGCATTAAATAGCAGCCGGTCTTGGTTTTCATGGCTATAGGCTTGTACGGTATGGATCTCGTGCAAGGTCTCATCCACATAGGCGCCTAATTCACCGACCTTATCTTGGCTTTGACGAGATAAGTTTCGTACTTTTCGGCCAAAAAAGAAGATTGGCCCGAGCACCATAGGCACGGCCAACAACACTAAACCGGTCATTTTAAGACTCGTCATTGCCATCATAACAATGCCGCCAATCACGGTAACGCTGGCCCTTAATGCCATTGATAAACTTGAACCGACAACCGATTGTAGTAATGTCGAGTCAGCGGTAAAGCGGGAGATCACCTCTCCGGTTCTGAGTTTGGCGTAAAAGCCGGGGGATAATTTCAGAAGGTGATCGTAAACGTTAAGGCGAATATCTGCGCTAACACGCTCGCCTAACCAGGTCATTAAATAAAAGCGACAAAATATGGCGCTACTACTTAATGCTGTTATGGCCACTACCAGTAAAATAATCTCATTAAGACGAGAGCCGTTATCGTGTAAAAAGCCCTCATCAACAATTAAACGTACGCCTTGTCCGAGTGAAAGCCATGCTAAAGAGCCGATAAATAAAAAGATAATCGCGGCGACAACTTTAATGCGGTAAGGTTTTAAAAAAGCACCAATCCATGGCAAGACGGCACGTTCAGCCACTGGTGGAGGAAGGCTGTTAGCATCGTGCGTTACGCGCTCATTTTTCCCTGTTGAGATTAAAGGATCTGGTTGGCTCAAAGCGATGTCCTAGGTTGAAATACAGTTGTTCATAATAACAAAACCCGCCAAATAGCGGGTAACGTTAACAGCAATAAACCACAATCAATGCTATCGACTCTAAGAGCTTTTTGCCTCAGCTTGCTCGGTTTTTACACTGCCATGGTGACCACCGCGTTTCCAGTCAACATCGAGTAGCTCAGATCCCGATAAACTAAACGCTTGACCAAACCCCTTCACATAAAGCCCTTTATGCGGGGTAAGCTTAAATAAATTAAAGTCTTTTAAGCCTGCAAGATTATCAATAGTCTCGCCAAAACGGGTGGATAGTGCTGTAACACCTTTTTGAAATCCGTCGCCATCACGTGCAACCAACTGTGCTGTTGCATCAAAGGTTAACCGCTTACGGGCAAACACTGTTTTGGCTGTATTTTCATCTTCAAGCAACATGACTGACAATCGGTCACAGACTTTAAGGTTTGCACCGTGGCGAGCGATTTCGCTCACTAAAATATAAAATCCATCATCCGCTAATGCGAACGGTGCGTAGCTGGCATTAGGCGTGCCATTGGCATCTTGAGTAGCAAGCTGCAGTGTTAAGCGCGATTGCTTGAACGCTTCAATCTCAGGTAACAGTTTTTCTTTTAGTCGTTGCTCTTTTTCAGTCGTCATTAGGTTACTCTCTTATTCATTTGTTCTCACATTTTAGCTAGCGTGAGTATTGGCGGTTTGGTCCGCTAAGATAAAGCCTTTAAATATTAATTACTTTCGGCTTTTAAAGCTTGAAAGCGGGTAACTTGCTCTGGCAGTAATACGCGTTTTTTATCTCGCCCTAAATACACTTTAAATACGATTTCACCTGCTGGACCAAAGAAGTTGATAGAATGGCTTTGCGTGCCTCTAAAGGGTTTACTGATCAATGCAATGGCAGTGATCACATCAAGCTTTAAGTGACCATGTAACCCCTCACCTTTAGTGATCAAGTTATAATAACCGTGGGCGTACTTGCCTTGTGGAAAGGAGCCTTTAAATTCAAAAATGCTGCCTGAAACCGACACAATAGTGGTCATATTGCCCCATTGCGGTAGTGATGCTAGCAAGGGATCTTTTTGCGTTAATGGTAAGAATGTCAATTGCTCAGTAGGCAATGCTGATACCACATCAAACTCAGAGACGTTAAGCTCTGCGGCGATTTGGCTTGGCATCGTATTTGGGTTATCACTTAAATGCTGGCGAATGGTGTTAACGGTGACAGACATGGAAGATCTCCAATTAAGTAAAACGAGAAACAGGCTAATTCAACACGATGAACTAGCCTTAATCGGGTTAGCTTCTTCTCTTTATTTGGGCAAACATACTCGAATAAATGAGTATAGTTTAGAAGCTGTATCGCGCTGACAATTTGAAGTTCCGTCCCTGTTCGTACAGAGTTTGCCACGCTTGGCGATATTCCTCATCACCGATATTTTCGACGCTAAAATCGACTCTTAATCCTTCAAATGTGCCCATTGCAGGTTCCCATGCAACATAGATATCCCAAAGTTTATATGCATCAAACGCTTCAGGTTGGCTCGTCGGTAACTGATCTTGCTTTGCAGTATAGCTAAAGCGTGTACCCAGCTTCATGTCACCTTCCATAATGGTTTGCGACAAATCAATAGCCAACTTTTTAGCTGGGATATTCGCCAGGTAATCGTTATCGCTTTTATCTTTACCCTCTGTTTGACCGTAATTGACGATCATACGAGTTTGCCCATAACGGTAACGGGTACTGAGTTCAAAACCAGTTAATTTTGCTTCATCCACATTATTCCATGAGGTTTTTTGCTCAAGGCCGGGAACCCCCATAAGCGGATCTGATGCTGACTGCTCGATGAAATCATTGACATCATTTCTAAACACGCTTAGCGTCATTGCTAATTCGTCGTCACCTGCCAGTTCACTAAAGCGAAGATCCGCTTTAATCTCTTTATTTTGTGCCTTTTCGGCGTTTAGATCTGGGTTGATTTCAAAGGTATTACAAAACCCACCAGGGATCGACGGGATGCAGTAATGACTACCGGTTGAGTACATTTCCTCAATACTGGGTGCACGAAAAGCTTGGTCAAATTGAGCACTCAAGGTTAACCAATCCGTTGTCGTCCATACCAAGCCTACAGATGGTGAAAACGCACTGTCGTCAGATTCTTGGTGTAAGTTGTTACTGGTATTTTTAAAACTGTCATAGCGTACTGCGGCGTTCACACTCACGTTGTCTAACACCGTGACATCAGCACGTGTAAAGGCGCCCCACACTGTTGTTTCACCGTCAATGTTATCTGGTCGCTGACCTGTTTGACCGCTGTCATCACGGACGGTTTTAATCTTATCTTGGTAACCATCAACGCCATAGCTAAGCGCAACGATACCAAACGTTGAGCGATTATTAATGCTAAAGCCTAACGTGTCATACGTTGTGCTATCAATTTGGTTTTTAGTGATACGATCTTCATCATAATCGGTGCCGTTCCAGTACAAGGTGGCATTGAGATCGAGCAACTTATTCGCCGTCGGGTTAAAGCTATAATCTAAGGTGACGTTTTGATCGCTTGTTTTTCGCTTTACCAGTGGTACAGAGCTACCCACTTCGGTAGCTGGATTACTAGGCACTAACTCATCGACTTTGGAAAACCTTGCAGAAAGCTGCAGACGTTGCTCGTCGGTCGGCTCCCAACCGAATTTAGCCAAACCACTTGAGCCTTCAGAGGCACTATTTTCAAGGGTTTGGTCGTTGCCAACCTTAATGTTATTACTGTCGTAATAACTGCCGTTTAGTAACCAATCTATATCACCTGCAGTGGATGTTTCGGACAAGCCATAAACTGCACCACTGGTTTTAGCGCGATCGCCATTGGTTTCAAAAGCCTGCTTTAAATAGCCACCAAAGGTGTCTTCCTCTTCCAGAAAGTCATGTGCCGACTTGGTATTTTGCGCCACTACGCCGCCAATCGCCCCGCTCCCCCACAGGCTACTTGCTGAGCCGCGTAAGACTTCTACCGAGCTGAGTAGTTCAGGATCAATAAAATAAGTACCACGGTGACCGGATGTTGTATTTTGACGAGCACCATCAATGGTTTGTAATACTCGCTGACCACCTAACCCACGAATATTTACGCCTTGAGATGATGCTCTTGGGCCGTTGGAGACGCTAATATTGGCTTCATTTTTAAGTGCCTGAGCCACTGATGAAGGTTGAAGCTCCTGTAGCTGCTCTTCATTTACAACCGCAACACTACGGCTTGTCTGCGAGGCTTTTTCAGTCGCTCGAGTGGCAGATACCAACACTTCATCAAATTCAGTAACATGCTCAGCAGTTGTTGCATACACACTGCTACTGAAAGCCATTGCCATTGCAATGACGAGCGGCTTTTTGGTCATGATTCTATCCTCTGTTTTGTTCTCGTGGCAGCAAAAGCCACCTGCACATTCTATTATTTGCGGCACTTTACCTGAGAAAAAAACATAGATCAAATGAAAATCATTATCATTTGCGATCTTATTCAAATTACGCTACCTTATGCGCAATGACTCCAGTGAGCTTAAGCATGGCAGCACGTTTATTGACGATAATAGTGAATAAAAGCGAGCGTAGAAGTAAGCATAAGCTCATGTAAAACATTATAAAAAACTGTAAAACTCTAACTTTAGCTAAGACTTTACAGCCTAATAAGATAGTACCTATGACTCCTAAACGATATTTTGCTTTTGGTTGTATTACGCTTTTAATCCAAGGAGCGGTATTAGCCTCACAAAACAGTACAGCCACTTTACCGCTCGATTCAGGCTCTGCCATGGGCAGTCAACAGGCGGTTAATATCGCTATTGCTATGCCAGCCAGTGTCGCGACAACAGTCGCTGATCCAGCTCAAAAGATTGACAATGCAACACAAAAGTCGAAGCCTATTGAAGCGGTGACGCCCAGCCCAGTTACGGCTGCTGAACCTGCAAAGCCTCAACGCGTCAAGACTAAAGCCAAAACCAAAGCCAAGCCTAAAACGCCTCAGCTCAGCCAGAAAAAAGCAGTAACGCAGGCCGCTGAAAAACAACCGGTCGAAAAAGCCAAGCTCACTCATGAGCCTGCGCCCGATAGCCAGCAAGTGCAGCCTAAGCATAACCAGAGCCCAGTCAATGCAAAGCAAGGCGTGACTCAACAGGCTGTGACATTAAGTCGCCCCACGTTTGCCGCGCCACCAACGCAGCCCTACTACCCTAAAAAATCTCGTCAACGTGGCCAACAGGGAACCGCAATGATTGAAGTCATGTTCAATCAAATAGGCGAGCAATTATCACTGACATTAGTCGACAGCTCAGGTTATGGCTTACTCGATAAAGCGGCGCTAAAGGCTGTAAAGAAGTGGCAGTTTGCAGCTCCTTCACCGCAAACAGCGTACGTTTATACGGTGCGTGTACCGGTAAGGTTTAAACTCAATTAGCAAGGCTAGCTGAATAAATAAAGATATTTAAAGTTTTGATATTAAAGGTATTTACCTAGGAGAAAACACTGTTAGCTTGTGATTCTGGCTAACCATGCGTTTTAGGGACGACGCAAACCGCTCACATTACTGGACGCGATACACGATTATTGTATAGGAACAAACATGTCTCAATCTTTACCTCAAGTGGCTGCTCAGGCAATGTCAGAGCCGCTATACCAACAGCTGGCAGATCAGCTTGGTTACCTTGCCTGGCCATTATTTATTTGTGCGTTTATCGCGCTGATGATCATTCTCGAGCGCCTCGCACTCATGCTCTATGAATTGCCTAAACGTGATGTTTGGCTCACGCAGCTGCGACAGCAAGCTCGCAGCGCTAGCGCACAGCAGCGCCAACAACTGACAGCGCAAATAAGCCAAGGTCACAGTATGCTCGCTAAAGGCACTGCATTATTACTACGCCATAGCGAGCAAAATAAAGAAATGCGTGAAGAAATCATGACGTTGTGGCTAGTAAAGCAAAAAAGTAAACTCTTATCTGGCCTTAAAATTTTACACATTATCGGGATCATCACGCCCTTACTAGGCTTATTAGGCACCGTGCTTGGCTTAATTGACATGTTCAATCAACTCGGTTTGTCTGATGGGCCAGTGACGCCATCAGATCTTGCTGCGGGCCTCGGCTTAGCAATGAACACGACCGCAGCCGGACTCATTATTGCAGTCCCCGCTATGACGATGGCCCACCTTATGACCCTATGGGCTGAGCGGCGCTGCAATCAGCTTGCGCACTCACTGAATTTGCTAAATCTGTGGCTAGAAGGCTTTGAGCAGGCATTAAGCATTGGCAATGACTCAGCCGCTCAGCTCGATGGTAAAACGGCCGATAAGCCAGTCTCAGCAGTGGAGGCTAGCGAATGATAAACAGCGAGACACAAAGCAGCGCATTACAGGGGCTTGATTTAACGCCTTTAATCGACATTATCTTTATTGTATTGGTGTTTTTACTCTTAACTGCTAATACGCAATTATTGAGCTTGCCTGTTGATGTGCCAACCGAAGCCAATGCCAATTTGAGCACCTTATCCGATGAAAAAAACATCGCCATTAATATTCTCACAATCGAGCCACATTGGGCAATTGATGGCACGACTTATCAACATTTTGACGACTTTGAAGCCGCGTTTATTCATCTATTTAGCGCTAATCCTAAGTTAACAGTGATTGTTGCGGCAGATAAAAGTGCCCCCGTTCAACCGCTGATGAATGTGCTGGCGTTATTGCAGCGCCAGCAAATAAGCAACACACAGATTTTAATGGAACCATGATCACACTGATGGCGCGATCTGAAACAGGCTGTAAGGCCGTGGATAAATCAGCCATTTCACTTTACAAACACGTTTAATTTTTGGAGTTTTCATGTTTAACCTGACCACTTTTATCCCTCTGACTCGCCGCGCCGCGACAGGTTTGTGTTTATCAGTGCTATTTTGTAGCGCTGTTACCGCCCATGAGGCAGAGCATGAACATGCTGATCTAACCCCACGAGTGGTAAGTGCCGGCGCGGGCATAACAGAGCTCATTTTTGCACTCGGCGCTGAGGATGAGCTCGTTGCTGTTGACTCCACCAGCCAGCTCCCAACAGCAGACAAAGACATTGCCAAATTAGGCTACCATCGCATGTTATCTGCTGAAGGTATTTTAGCGTTAAGCCCAAGCATGGTCATCGGCTCCGATGCTATGGGCCCCAAAACAACGCTAGAGGTGCTATCTGCTGCGGATGTGAATGTCGTGCAATTACCAAGTGCCAACAGCCAAAGCCAGTTGTTTAGCAATATCGATAAAATGGGCAAACTACTGCACAAAGAAGCCCAAGCAAGCGCGCTAAAATCGAAACTGACTCAATCATTCCTTGATATTGAAACGAAAAAACAACAAATTGCCAGCAAAGGCAATACTCCGACGATACTGTTTTTATTGTTACAACCTGACAGACCCGCACGCGTTGGTGGTGATAACACAGCAGCAGACATCATCATTAAGTTAGCTGGCGGTAAAAACATCGCCGGTTTTTCAGGCTATAAAAGCGTCTCGCAAGAAGGTATTTTGGCGCTGGATCCAGACGTTATTTTGATCTCAAGTCGCTCAGGCAACCACGCCGTGGATCCCGTCAGTACACTACTCAAAGACATGCCACTGCTAGCTCACACATCTGCTGGCAAGCACAAACAGATCCAAAACCTCAAGCCGCAAGCTTTATTAGGCGGTTTAGGCATAAGCGCCATTGCTGAAGCCAACAGTTTAGCCAGTGATTTAATCAAGGTTAAGTACTAATACATTAGTGTGTGTATCTTTCAAGCTGAGGGTGTGTTCGATGTATTAGCGCAACAAATAATGTTTTATTACAGGCGTTAGTGATACCGCTTAATATCGCCAAATGAAAATAAAAGTGAACAACGCGGTAATAAAGCATTGCAACAACACCGAAAGGTCGCGCTTTTGGCTATGTTTACTGCGTTCAATCAATGTGTGGTTAATGACTAAAGTGCATCTCTTTGCTTTGTCAAAATAGCCAATCATCTGCGGTAACAACAACCGTGAAAGATCAACTGATCTTATAAAACCGGAATAATGAGATGGAAAATACCCGTTGGCTTTTGCCGTGTTTACTTGCCGTTTTAGTGATCACAAGCCTGATGTCTATCAGTATCGGGCCATTGCAAATAAGCCCTAGCGCTAGTGTGCATGCTGTTATCAACTGGGCGACACAAATGGAGCTTGGCAATGTGGCTGCCCATGAACAACTCGTCATTGATAATGTACGTTTGCCACGCACTCTACTTGCCCTAGCTGTAGGAGCAGTGCTGGCTCAATGCGGCGCGGTAATGCAAGGGCTCTTTCGCAATCCACTTGCAGATCCGGGGATTATTGGCGTCTCTTCTGGCGCAGCGCTAGGCGCGGCAACATGCATCGTATTATTCCCACAAGGCGGTGAATATGCTGTGGCCACCAGTGCCTTTGTCGCCGGTTTGCTCACCACTTTGATTGTTTATCGACTTGCCAGTAGCCCAACAGGCACCTCTGTTGTCCTGTTGTTATTATCAGGCGTAGCTGTAGCAGCGTTAGCTGGAGCGGGCATTGGGCTACTAACTTACATGGCTGACGACATGGCACTAAGGGATCTTACGCTATGGCAACTTGGCTCTATCGCCGGTGCTCAGTGGCATTATGTAGTGCTCACATTAGCCGCACTTGCCTTAGTGAGTTGGCATTTTAATCGCTACGCTAAAGCATTGAACGCACTGTTACTTGGCGAAGCTGAAGCTCGTCACTTGGGCCTAGATGTCGACAAGTTGAAGTTAAAGCTGATTGTACTATGCGCTATCGGTGTGGGGATCTCTGTGGCTGCAACGGGGATCATTGGTTTTATCGGATTGGTCGTCCCGCACCTAGTACGTATGCTCATCGGGCCTGATCACAAACAACTACTGCCACTTAGCGCCATACTCGGCGCAGTATTGCTCGCATTAGCTGATATTGGCGCTCGAGCCATTGTTGCTCCGTCAGAGTTGCCTGTTGGGCTGGTAACTGCGCTGCTAGGAGCGCCTTTTTTTATCGCTCTATTACTTAAACAGCGAACTAGATTGGTATAAATATGACAAAAACAGCCGTTTCTCAACCCTTGTCAACCGTGATAGAAGTTGATCACTTATCGGTACGTATTGGCCACAAACCAGTTCTGACTGACATCAATTTGAGCCTAAGAGCAGGAGAAGTGACCGCGCTATTGGGGCCAAATGGCGCGGGAAAATCCACTTTACTTAAAAGTTTATGCCAAGACGTTGAAGCAGAAGCTGGGCGCATTAAGATCCACGGAAAAACCATTGGCAATTGGGATAGACGGCAACTGGCCAAATCTCTAGCGGTTTTACCTCAACATGCTTCGTTAACATTCCCATTTAAGGTCTACCAAGTGGTGGAAATGGGACTGTATCCGCTAACACTGTCGCAACAGCAAGGCCAACAATTAATAGGCCGTCAACTCGCCGCGTTAGATCTTAGCGCTTTAGCGCAGCGCAGTTACCCTACGCTCTCTGGTGGTGAAAAACAGCGGGTACAACTTGCGCGAGTATTAACTCAACTCGCGCAATCGGACAAGCCTGCTATTTTGTTTCTAGATGAACCCACATCAGCGCTGGATTTAGCCCAACAACACCGCGTATTAAAGCTGGCAAAGTCACTCGCTCATGAACAAGATTACGCCGTGGTAATTGTGCTTCATGATCTTAATCAGGCATCACGTTATGCCGACAGACTCATTATATTAGAGCAGGGTAAAATCGTCAGTGATGGCACGCCAAGCGAGACGTTAACGCCAGATACTATCAGACAAGTGTGGCATTATGATCCCATCGTGGTAATGGAACCTGGGCAACGCACCCCTCTGTTGTTTTAATGCAGTGGATTTTTATCAACTGCCTCGCCTAGATGCAAGGTGGTCAAGCGACAAGAGTGTTTCCGCGCGAAAGCAACAAGTGATATAGTTTTATCACTTTTTAGCTAAGCATTGATCCCATATGGCCGCGCAGATCTCAACAGAAACCAAAAAAGAAGCACTTAAAGTCGCAAAATCTATCCAGAAACCAACACAAACAAAAGAGCAAACCAAGCTGATTGCTCAAGGCATAGAAAAAGGGATTGCGGAATATAAAAAACAACAAAAATCTAAAGCTAGAGCAATAGATAAGCACAAAAAACAAAAGATTAAAGAAAAAAGTACGATAGACAATACTGCTGATATCGTCAACGAATCGACCAAAAAGCAGCTCATTAGTGCTTACGTACCTTGGGGACTACTGGTATTAAGCTGGATTGCTTTTGCAGGCTACATACATCTAGCCAAATAAATATTCATTTAAAAACAAACTACATCAATAACATATAACATCCAACGTTCATATCGGGTAATATGTTATCAATGGCAGCTCTGAAATAGTTAATGCTGAGTGCTGAGTGCTGAGTAAATGTTCACCACTCAAAGCGAACATAAAAAGCCACACACCTGCGATTGATGGCTTAAAAGCTGATAAATCATTGTTGACTGTTTATGTGTGCCCCTCTGAATATTCAACTGATCTTTACCAAAATTATCTTCAATCACGAATATTTAAAATATCACTATCGCCTCACCGAATGAAAGTCCAATACGTGTATTAAATATGTGCTATTTGACTGGTTAATAATGACTGCCTAGATGTTTATTAGAGTGCAATAAACGAATAAGCTGTACAAATAGCAACCACCTTGATATCTCGCTAATTGAAATAAGCCTTTCACGACACATGTCATGTAGCTCCTATAAGCTATTGAACAGTAAAAACTGTACATTAAACAGTCAAGCTTTCGTTGAATGAGTAAATTAAAGTGCAAAAAACACACAAACAACCTCAGTATTACCCACCTAACTCTGACCTTGGGCTACTTATATAGCTTAAGTTTATAAAATATCAATTTACAACAAAGTCTTAGTAATGATACTTTATTGTCGACTTAGCTAATAGCTAAGAGTGTTATTGAGCGACTAGTGGATAAGCTGTTAGCTTTTTCATGAACTAACTCAGACAAGGATACATAATATTATCGAGTACATATTTGCGAAATACGGAATACAAGCAATAAGTACTTTTGAAAGCCACACAATAAACAGGATGTCCTATATGAAAAAATTTATTTAAACTCTATCTTTATTTCTGATTTTCACTGACTGTGAAAGTGATATTACTCGTGTAAAACATAGAAATATACACTTGGGTATTCCATTACAGTTGGAGGTATTTTTGATGAATGTAGTTATTTTTCATCAATTGACTGTGTGATTTTTGAAAAACTAAACGACATGAAAATTATACACAACAAAAAATACCACTAAAAACCTTATTTTTCAGCAACTAAACTTAATCCGGCAGAGAAACCACTAGATTAACGTGTTGTAAAAATAATTAATTTTAGTGTCAGAAATAAAAATTAACACCCTCAAATCTGCTGAAAAAGAAACAGAACAAAATTTAGGCAGCACAGTGTCGCAAGCACAATTAGATCTATTTTTAACAGAGATTTATAACGACAGGCCTTTATCATAAAGCTAATAGAATAGGGTTAGCTTTCAAACCAAATCAATAATAGTGAAATAAGGATACATTATGTCAACAATCACGGAAATGAAAGACACCATCAACACTAAAACGGCGAACCTAGTTCTTCTAACAATCGCAACAGCAGGGATCTATCCAATAATATGGCTCTTCCTCAACACTCAGAAGTTAGAAGAAATAACATCTAAAAAAATAGCTGACAACACTTTTCTTATTGCGTTAGCGGTTTGCATTGGAATTGGCGGAGCATTTTCAAACCTAGGAAACCAAACTTTAGATATTATTTCAGGTTTACTTTCAATCGCATCGGCAGCTCTATATATTATTTGGTCATTCAAAGCTAAGAGTGCATTGGAAGAATACGCTTTAGCTGAGCATAAAACAGACTTGAGAATGAATGGTTTTTATACATTTTTTCTCTCAGTATATTACATCAACTACTGCATTAATGATTTACCAGAAGCTCAAAGAAAACAGCAAATTTTAGCAGGCGGTCAGGAAACTACAGTAGAAAGCTAGTAGCCACTCACCGTTGAATGCTAATATCAAGCCCCGCAAGGGGCTTAATATTAGCTACTTCTAAAGGCACCATTTACAGCCTCTATTTAACGTCATTTCTAGGTGTAAAGGGAAACGGTCATGTCGCGGGTAAGCTGCGAGCCATTAGTCTTGCATAGCGCGATGGCCTAAATGAGAGTAATATGGTCGAAAGCATACATCCGCAATAAATAGACCGGGGAGTTTTCCCTATTATAAGCCCCACTTTTTTGGCTTACAGCCTGTTTCATTAAGTCGGGGGTCAGCTATTTCTTGGTAGTTTAAAAGAGAGTAACCAAGTAAGCAGCAGCAAGAATGTTGAGATCACTAAACATGCGCCAAGCCCAGCAACTTGGTAAACCCATCCCGATAACACCGTACCAATTAGCCTGCCCATTGCATTGGCCATATAATAAAAACCGATGTCCAAAGAAACGCCATCATCGCCTGCATAACTGACAATTAAGTAGCTGTGTAGCGATGAGTTAATTGCAAAGACTCCGCCAAAAATCATTAAGCCAACAATTAATGCCCATTGCGGTGATACCCATGCAGTACATATTGCTAACGTTAATAATCCCGTCACGCATAGCAATATTCCAGCCCAAGTGGTGGCAACCTTGCCCGCTGGCGCTGATGTCTTTGCCGTTATCGAGGGTGCTATGGATTGCACGCCTCCATAAGCTATCACCCACAGCGCCAAAAACATGCCGACCTGGCTATGGTCCCATTGCAGCTGGCTGGTTAAATAAACCGGAACGGCAATCACAAACCACACATCTCTGGCGGCAAATAGGCATAATCGTGCAGCCGAGAGTATGTTTACCTTGTCACTCTTAGAAAACAGTTGGCTAAACTTAGGTTTAAATTTGGCTTTACCGAGCTCTGCCTTCAAATTGACTAAACTGCCAAGCCAAACCAGTAACAAGCAGGCCGCCATGATTGCCACCGCACCGGAAAAACCAGCAACGCTGAGTAATACTCCACCGAGGAAGAATCCTGCACCTTTTAGTGCATTTTTCGAGCCTGTCAACAGAGCGACCCAACGGTAAAGCTTGTCTTCGGCATTTTTGGGGACTAGCGTTTTTATCGCACTTTTGGCACTCATTTTATTGAGATCTTTTGCTATTCCAGATAATGCCTGCGCAGCCATTACCCAAGGCACCGTTAGCATTGCAGTCGGTAGGAGTAACATCGCCAGTGCCACTATTTGTAGAGCCAAACCAATATTCATGGTGCGATTCAGCCCAAGTCGCGCGCCTAACCAGCCCCCGACGAGATTGGTCACCACGCCGAAAACCTCGTAGAACAAAAACAGCATGGCAATCGCAAGCGGGCTGTAACCTAAGTCGTAAAAATGCAGCACCACCAGCATGCGCAGTGCACCATCGGTGAGCGTAAAAGCCCAATAGTTAGCGGTCACTAACAAGTATTGCCTTATACTCTCAGGTAAAGCACGATATTTTGCTAACACGTTTATTAACCTAGGCTTGTAAGTCTTGTTGTCCAACCATAATGGCTAATTCGGCGGCGCGATTAGCATAACCCCACTCGTTGTCATACCACACGTAAAGCTTAACTTGGGTGCCATTAACCACCATAGTTGAAGGCGCATCAATAATACTAGAGCGTGGATCGGTTTTATAATCAACCGACACTAATGGTCGCTCTTCAAAGCCTAGAATGCCTGTTAACTCTCCTTGCGCTGCTTGTTGCAGTAACGCATTAACCTCTGCTTGGGTGGTGTCACGCTCAACTTCAAATACGCAGTCGGTTAGGGATGCATTGGCAAGTGGAACGCGCACCGCATGGCCGTTTAACTTCCCTTTTAATTCAGGAAAAATATGTGTGATTGCTGTGGCGCTGCCAGTGGTGGTTGGGATCAAACTCAAACCACAAGCCCGAGCGCGCCTAAGATCTTTATGCGGGGCATCTAAAATTGTTTGTGTATTAGTAATATCGTGAATGGTTGTCATGGAACCGTGTTTGATCCCAATGTTTTCATGAATGACTTTTACCACAGGCGCTAGACAATTGGTTGTGCATGATGCTGCGGTCACAATCGGGTGACTCTCTTTATTATACAAGTGTTGATTCACACCCATCACGATATTCAACACCCCTTCTTCTTTTACCGGCGCTGTGACGACAACCCTTTTAACGCCTTGATCTAAGTAAGCCTGTAACAACGCTTTGGTCTTCATGACTCCAGAGGCTTCAATCACCACATCACATCCTGACCAATCTGTTGCGCCAATGGTGTTATTACGACTTGTGGCAATGCGCTTATCTGCCACGACAATCTCGTCACCTTCCGCCGTAGCCTCTTGCGACCAACGACCATGGATGGAGTCGAAGGTGAGCAGGTGTGCCAATGTCGCAGCATCGCCTGCAGGATCATTTATCTGCACAAACTCAACATCGCTGTGATGCCACGCTGAGCGCAATGCTAAGCGCCCCATTCTTCCAAAACCATTGATACCAATTTTGATTGTCATTGTGCTCTCTTAATGTGTAAAGAATTTATATAAATTCAAGTTTATGCCCAAACGAGGTGGACAAACGCTTTTGTGCTCAGCCAAACCACCTAAACCTCATCGATAAACCTGTGTCGACTGTTGTTGACTACCTTTACCAGTGACAACATCACCGGTACCTCAACAAGTACTCCAACCACGGTTGCAAGGGCCGCGCCTGAATGCAATCCGAATAAAGAGATGGCAACCGCTACTGCCAATTCGAAAAAGTTAGAGGTGGCGATCATGCATGCCGGTGCTGCAATCTTATGGCTTATTTTGAGTTTTATCGCCGCATAAAGCGCAATAAAAAAGATGCCATAAGTTTGAATAGTTAAAGGAATTGCAATCAGAAATATGTCTTGTGGCTGTGCAATAATCGTCTGCGCTTGAAAGCCAAATAACAACACAACCGTTGCCAATAACCCCATCATTGACCATGGTTTAAGCTGGCTAACAAAGGTGTGAAGTTGTGCGCCTTTACCCCTTTTTTGTAATAAGCGCCGAGTCACAACACCTGCCACTAACGGTAACATCACATACAAACCAACTGCAGATAACAACGTAGCCCATGGCACTTTAATATCACTGGCCCCTAGCAATAACCCTGTGATGGGCGCAAAGGCCACAATCATGACCAGATCATTGACTGACACTTGCACTAACGTGTAGTTAGGATCGCCCTTGGTCAGCTGACTCCAAACAAAAACCATGGCAGTACACGGGGCGACCCCAAGCAGTATCATGCCCGCAATGTACTCACTGGCAGTGTGTGGATCGACCCACTCAACAAACAGCACTTTAAAAAATAGCCAACCTAACGCGGCCATCGTAAAGGGTTTAACCAACCAATTGATCACCAAGGTCAATATTAAGCCTTTAGGGCTTTTGCCGGCATCTTTCACGGCAGAAAAGTCTATTTGCACCATCATTGGATAAATCATTACCCAAATAAGCATCGCAATCACTAGGTTAACATGCGCATATTCCAGCCCTGCAACCATAGCAAAAAAAGTTGGAAATACACTGCCCAGTGCCACGCCACTCACAATGGCCAGCCCAACCCACACACTTAAATAACGCTCAAAAATACCCATAGTATTTGCCTTAGCTTAAAGTAATTAACGGCTTGACCACGTTAGCAACATTGCTGAGTGCGTTCGGGACGCTCTCCCATCAATTTAAGTTGAGCCAAGTTGTCTGCAATCAACTCATGTTGCTTTTTAGCTAATGTGGTTAGCATCTCACTGGCCCATATCGGTAATTGCGGATTAACCCGATAAAACACCCACTGTCCTTGACGTCTATCAACCAGCAACTCCGACTTTCGCAATTGAGCCAAATGGCGCGAAACTTTAGGCTGGCTTTCATTTAGTGCGGCCATTAACTCACAGACACACAGCTCTGACTCGGCATCAATAAGCAACAAACTGCGTAATCGCGTGTCATCTGCCAATGCCTTAAAAAATGTTAATGCTTTCATTATAGTGGCTCACTAATACACTTTACATATGAAAAATCGAATATATGGGAAATAGTATATTCGATTTCCCATATATACAAGTAAAATAATTGACTCTTTCTGAGCATGGACAAAACTGGCATTAAGCTCGAGTCACATTGCTGCGGATAGAGCAAAATAAATAATCTAATTTTCAGAAACTTAATGAACTTCTCGTTTTTAAACAATGTAAAACACCTTGTAAAATAACAATAAAATTAACTTTACAAGACGATAAATTGTTTTTTTTTATGTTTTACGATCAGTATCAACCTTTCTAGCCGCTTCACTATCTCTGTACAAAAATACAACTATAATAATAATTACCCTGCAAAAAGTTGCTCAAAAAAGGAACGTGCGATGAAACATAAAAATGATAATAATCAATCTATTACTTCAAAGTCAGATGAGTTTAAAGCACTTGGTTTTATTATCTTCATTTTATTCCCTGTATTAAGTGTTGCCTTTGTTGGTAGCTACGGTTTCATCATTTGGATGATCCAAGCATTCGGTGGCGTTGTCTCCCACTAACCCAAGTTACCCCTAAAATATTACGAGGATGCGATGATGAAATGGCTACTGAATATATGGCGCACACTAAATAAACCCGCAAAATACCTAACCCTTGGCACTGTCAGTATTTCAGCGTTTTTAATGGGTATCGTCTTTTGGGGCGGCTTCAATACCGCTCTAGAGGCAACCAATACTGAAGAGTTTTGTATCAGCTGTCACAGTATGGAAAGCATGCCTTATCAAGAGTTACAGCAAACCGTGCATTGGTCTAATCATTCTGGTGTGCGTGCCACTTGCCCAGACTGCCATGTGCCACATCAATGGAGCCGAAAAATTGCCCGTAAAATGGAAGCCTCACATGATGTATGGGGCTGGCTACTACAAACGGTTAATACCCCAGAGAAATTTGAAGACAAGCGCTTAGAAATGGCTAGCCGGGAGTGGAAACGATTTGACCGTGACAATTCTTTAGCCTGTAAAAATTGCCATAATTATGACTCGATGAAATGGGAAAGCATGTCAAAACTTGCGCAAAAACAGATGAAGCGCGCAGCCGAACGTGATCAAAGCTGTATTGATTGCCATAAAGGTATTGCCCATAAACTACCCGACATGGGCACAGCAAGAGCACCAGAGTTAATTGCAGAAGTCGGGGCTGGGGTCAGTCAACTAGAAGTGAACCAAAGCTACTTTACCGCGTTAACGAAACCTCTCTATTTTAGTGACAAAACCGATGTAGAAGCAGGCACATTAAACATTGCCACTAAAGTAAAAATTCTCGATGTTAAAGGTAATCGCGCTCAAATTGCCATTGATGGCTGGAGAAAGAAAATTGGTGCTGGACGCGTGATCTATTACGATTTTGGTTTAAATATCTTATCCGCTCAACTCACTAAAGATGCGGCCCTCGAAGAAGGTGTCATTAAGGCTTTTGAAGAAAAAGAAGATCCGATGACAGGGCTTAAATGGCAACGTGTTGAAGCTGTGATCTGGACTGATAAAGACTACCTACTAAGCGATCTCCAGCCTTTATGGGATTATGCACGCAGCACTTACAGTACCAGCTGTAGTGTATGTCACACCCAACCTGACGAATCCCATTTTGATGCGAATACTTGGCCGGGAATGTTCCAAGGCATGATAGCGTTTGTCAACATGGATCATGACACTCAAGCACTTGTACAAAAGTATTTGCAAGAACACTCATCGACTTTTGACAAATCAGCACATTAATAGGACAACATATTATGAACAGAAGAGATTTTCTAAAAGGTTTTGTTGGCACTTCCTATGTTGTACTGAGTGGATCATCAGTGTTGGCGCCTCTTAATGTGTTGGCCGCGTCAGGAAAAAAGGCTGATGAAGGCTGGCGAACAACAGGCTCACATTTTGGCGCATTTAAAATGAAACGCAAAAATGGTGTTATCGATCAAGTGATCCCGTTTGATCCCGACAAATACCCAACCGATATGATCAACGGGATCAAAGGGCTTGTCTACAATCCATCACGCGTACGTTACCCAATGGTAAGGCTCGACTTTTTACTTAAAGGACACAAAAGTGACACTCGCCAACGTGGTGACTTCCGCTTTGTCCGTGTCACCTGGGACAAAGCATTATCGCTATTTAAAAATTCGCTCGATGAAATTCAAACCAAATATGGTCCTTCAGGATTACACGCAGGGCAAACGGGTTGGCGCGCGACAGGTCAGCTACACTCTTGTACCAGCCATATGCAACGCGCAGTCAGCATGCATGGCAACTTTGTCAAAAAAGTTGGCGACTATTCCACCGGCGCAGGACAAACTATTTTGCCCTACATACTCGGCTCCACCGAGGTTTATGCTCAAGGTACCTCGTGGTCGCTCATCTTAGCGAACGCTAAAACGATCATTTTGTGGTCAAATGATCCCTACAAGAACCTGCAAGTCGGTTGGAACGCAGAAACCCACGAATCCTATGCTTACCTTGCGCAGCTTAAAGAGAAAGTCGCGAAAGGTGAAATTCGTGTCATAAGCATCGATCCTGTCGTGACTAAAACACAAAAATACCTAGGCTGTGAGCATCTCTACATTAATCCACAAACTGATGTCGCCCTAATGCTAGGTATCGCCCATGAAATGGTCAATAAAAACCTACATGACGCTCAATTCATTGAAGGTTACAGCTTAGGTTTTGATCGCTTTCTACCTTACTTGCAAGGGCAATCTGATGGCATAGCAAAAACCCCCGAATGGGCAGCTAACATCACAGGCGTGCCAGCTGAGATTATCCGTGATTTAGCCAAAGTCATGACTAAAGGCCGCACACAAATGCTCATGGGTTGGTGTATTCAACGTCAACAACACGGTGAGCAACCTTACTGGATGGCCGCAGTATTAGCCACTATGGTCGGACAAATCGGTTTACCCGGTGGAGGTATTAGCTATGGCCATCACTACTCTGGTATTGGGGTCCCCTCTTCAGGTGCTGCCGCGCCTGGCGCCTTTCCTCGTAACTTAGATGAAGGCCAAAAACCGCTGTTTGATAGCACAGATTTTAAAGGCGCAAGTAGTACTATTCCAGTTGCACGTTGGATTGACGCCATCTTAGAGCCAGGAAAAACAATTGACTCAAATGGCAGCAAAGTCACCTTTCCAGATATTAAAATGATGGTATTTTCAGGTAACAACCCATGGAACCACCATCAAGATCGCAATCGCATGAAGCGCGCATTTCAAAAGCTTGAATGCGTTGTCTCTGTCGACATGAACTGGAGCGCAACCTGCCGATTTTCCGACATCGTATTACCCGCTTGCACCACCTTTGAACGTAATGATATTGATATCTACGGCAGCTACGCCAACCGCGGTGTATTGGCTATGCAGAAAATGGTCGAGCCACTTTACGACAGCCTGTCTGACTTTGAGATCTTTACTCGCTTTGCCCGCATACTGGGGAAAGAAAAAGAATACACTCGCGCAATGACAGAACAAGACTGGCTCAATAAACTCTACACTGACTGCAAAAAAGCCAACGCAGGTAAGTTCGAGATGCCAGACTTTGACGAGTTTTGGCGACAAGGCTACGTCTACTTTGGTGAAGGAGAACCTTGGACACGACATGCTGATTTTAGAGATGATCCAGAGATCAACCCACTGGGTACACCCTCAGGACTAATTGAAATATTCAGTCGAAAAATAGCTAAGTATCAGTATGATGATTGCCCAGGCCACCCTACTTGGATGGAAAAATCAGAACGCAGCCACGGTGGTCCAGGCTCAGATAAATTTCCGATATGGATGCAATCTTGCCACCCCAATAAACGTTTACACTCACAAATGTGTGAGTCTAAAGAGTATCGCGAAACATACACAGTCAAAGGGCGAGAACCTGTGTATCTCAACCCTGAAGATGCTAATGCCCGAGGCATCGCCTCAGGTGATATTGTTCGTGTATTTAACCAACGCGGCCAATTACTCGCAGGCGCCGTTGTTTCCAGTCGCTTTCCTAAAGGTGTTATCCGTATCCAAGAAGGCGCTTGGTACGGCCCGGTTGGCAAAAATGGCAGTAAAGAAGGCGGCGCAGAAGTTGGAGCGCTCTGCAGCTATGGAGATCCAAATACCTTAACTCAAGATATTGGCACCTCAAAACTTGCACAAGCTTGCTCTGCATACACTTGTCTTGTCGAGTTTGAAAAATACAAAGGTAAAGTCCCTAATGTCAGTTCATTTAGCGGCCCAATTGAGATAAAACAATGAACACCACAGCCAATGCCACTGCCGTCAATCAAGTTCGAAGCAGGCTCTATCAGTTGCTTTCGTCCTTGTTTGCTAAAGAAATAAACCATGAAACACTGCAAGAGCTCACGAGTAATCAAGCACAAATTTTCTGGGCTCAACTCGCAAGAGATCCTGAGTTTGAGCCCTATGTAAATACACTGCAAACAGAGTTAAGTAAGCTCAATGACGATTCCGCATTATTAGAGCTTGCAGCGGATTACTGCGGCCTTTTTCTTGTCGCTAATCAACATAGCGCCTCCCCTTATGCCAGCTTTTACCTCTCACAACAAAGCGTCGCGACAGCAGAAAAAAATACTGATGAAACATTGGTTTTTGGCCCATTACACCAACAAATGACGCAGTTTTTAAAACAAAGTCAATTGCAGGTGCAAAGTGCGTTTCCAGAACCAGCGGATCATTTTGCAGTGATCCTCGCTTATGTGTCACATATGAGTATTTGCAGCTCAAACCAAGAGCAACAACACTTTATCCGTCAACACTTACTGCGTGAGTTTAGGCGCTTTACTGATAAAGTCGCCCAAGTGTGCCCAAGCCCGTTTTATACTACGCTGGCTCAGCTCACCCTTGCTTGGATCCAGTCTGATCTCCAATGGTTAGAAAATGAAAGCTGATCGCCACACTCAACAGTGATCGCTCAAATGCCGATAGCAATGCCCCAATCATGGCTCTCGGCCTTTTTTATCCCATTTTTAAGCTATATTAAGGCGCTGTAAAACAGCGAATATCGATGATGATGGCTCACGCGAAAGCCATTGTTCCACACTTAACTTGTCACCAAATGATTAAGCTAACTGCCGCTGATGTTAAAAGTAGCCACTTCGATCATTGAAAGCGAGAGATAAAACCTCATCGATTAGTCACAAAAAAGCCCCGAATAATCGAGGCTCGTATCTGTTTAACTAAAGCTAAAGTTTGAATCTAGCTCAGATTAAAGCTTAGCTTTAATCCAAACCATGCGATGGTCTGAAGACACATCTTTACCTGTCCCATACTTACCAATGCGCGCATCGTTAAATAGCATACGACCTTCTTGGTAACTGGCTTGCCAGTATACACCTGAGTCGATAATATTTAGCGAGGCAGATGGAATAGCGTGGTCAGCATTAATACCGCCGTACGCGTTGTGAAATTCAGCAGTAATGCGGTTTGGGTATGGATGCTCAGAGCTTCTGTCAGCGGCATATTCTGCAGCGCCGAAACTTGTTGGGTACAAATCGCCGTTAGTCACACTTTGGTTTACCACAGGATCGGCATGTAACGCTGCCATAACGTCGGTCAAACCATCACCCGCGCCAACTGCCGCGTCTAAGTTTTGATCACCCACAATAACAAAATGAGCCCCTTCTTTTAGAGCGCCAGTATTACCAGCATCATCATAAAAATCTTGTGAGTTTGTGACATAGTTATGCCAAAACTCAACTTCTGCAGCGTTTTGAAGTTTGTTTTTACCAGTATCAAACACTGGAGGTGTTGGGTGAGACATCAGAATGTGGATAGTCTCAGTGCCATCTTTAGTCGGAACTAAAATCGGTGCGTCGACGTGATTTTTAGATGACAAAGTCATTTGCTGCCACTCTTCGTCGGTATACCAATTTTCACCATCGAGTAATGGGTTTTCAGCACCATCTAGATCTTTCCATTTGAAATCTTGGAAAGTACGAGTATTTTTAGCATCAATTTCGTACTTAGACATTAACGCAAAAGCGTACTGACCGTGATACTGACCAAAACCCCAAGTATCGCCTGCGTACTTATTAGTCCCAACATCTTCAGCAGTCGCGATGTAGCCATCGTTATTTAAGTCAAATCCGCTTAGCAGACCTGTGTTGGTGCCATAGCTTTCGGCGAATGGGTATTCAATAGGCTCTAGATCCGCTGCACCACCTGCTCCCTCAATGCTTTGAGCGATTGACAGATAGTTTGCTTGAAAACCTTCTAATGCAGATAAATCTTCACCTGTGCCATCATTGTTATATTCACCCATCATTAACACATCTGGACGAGTCTTTTGAATGATCGCCGCTACGTTACGAATTTGGATAATTTTCTCTGCTGTGGTTTTGTCAACAAGCTCCATCGCATCAGGATCTGCAAGGTAAGCGTCTACCAGCGCCTTTTGCTCTGCAGAGGTAATAGCCATCTCTGCCACTAAGTCAGCAAAAGTCGCACGATCAAAGGAAAGGTTATAAGCCGCAATTTTAACTTCAGTATGATCAACATACTTCACGTCGTCGTCATTACAGCCAGTAAGCAGTGCAACACCAACCGCTAACGCCGCGGCAGTTTTTAGTATTTTCATGTTTTGACCCATCAATTGTAATTATAATAACGAGCTCATTTAGTTGAGCTTCGCCGTTATTCTAACAGCTGTAGGTGACATAAAAGCGTACCTAGATTAAGGTTTGGTTCAAGTGTTCTATTAATAGCCACTTACTGCCAAATATTTCACAAGAAATAGATCCAGTTGAGAGAGTGAATGTATTTCAAACATGATGCATGTATTTTATGGATAGCTTTAGAAAGTCAAATATCACTGAGCCTTGAGCGGTATGTTGCAATAAGGTGTTTGAGTTGAATCACTAAATGCTCATCAATGACATCACCTTTGGCGAATTTTTGTGTGAGCGCGGCACCGTTAAATAGTCTGTGCCATTGCTCAACAACTTCTCTATCAGTCCAGTTATTCACTGTTTCTATGTCGATATAAAGTACGACATGTAAATGATTACTCCCTCTCTTTGGTAAATTATGCGTAAGCTGCAACATCAATGGCGAACACGTCTGTTAACTTCAATATTTGCGCTTCAATCCAGCCGCGGCGATGGTCGTAGTTTTTACCGGTGTATATATCATCACCACACACTTTTTGTTTCGACAGCATGCGCGCCGAACAACACGACTGCAACACTGATAATAGGGCCTTATTACTAAATAAAGAGCTCGATACTAATGAGGGTTCGTCTTGGCCTTGGCATGCAACCTCCTTGTTCAATGCTCAAATCAAGAATAGTAGGAGGCCGCGATTGATGCCATTAACTATGGGTGGCTATGTATTTTTTAACAACCTCTAATAAAT
>JAOIUG010000038.1 GCA_028223395.1 Shewanella sp. | reverse complement strand
TATATGCAACCAATCATAACGCTAATGATACTCACGCTCAATCGAAAGCCCGTATCGCTTAGCTTCCAGAATGTGAACTAAGAAAGTTGCCGAAAGATTCCGTATAACTCCGGCAGATTCTGAAAAAGACAATTTCTAAACCAATCTCGCCAAAATGAGAGTAGCCGCCCCCTCCTAAAACCGGATTAGATTTAGTAGGGAAAACCTACGCCTGTTATTTTTGTAGAGTATTTAGTCTAACGCATAATGGGGCAAAAGTTAGTTTCAAAAAATGACAGAACACACAACTCCCCATCGGAGTTGCCGAAGTGCGGAGATTAAAATGCCGTAGAACCATCATGGATGATGGTTCAGGCTCGGCGGGACATGGATGTCCCATCTGAGCCGTTAGGCCATTTTTATTGGAGTATGAGGAGCAACAACTTCGTCGGGGCGTCATGGTGGATGCAAGGAGGATAAGGACGAGCAGTCCTCCTTGCTCGGGTGTGGGCGAAGCGCCACGACTTTGATCAAGCGTAGCTTGATAAAACTAATAGAAGGCCAACTCATTTTGGGGCATTTCTTTGTTAGAAACTTTAGAAATGAGAGGTTGAATCGACACATTAGTCGCATGACTGCTTCTGATTTTTATGAGTCTGTCAGGCAACGCTTTAATATTAAAGTAAAAAATTGATTTAATGTGCATTTAACTTTGTTATTAAATTACTTAACACCATTTCATGTCAACATATGGGGTTTCTATGTCAGCTTATGGGTTCAGCGACACTACTCGCGGCTTACCTGCGCTATGTCGTCACTTCTTCTGAACGTTCCCAATCAGCAAAGTAATATGCTAATTGCTTAGAGTTGAAAAAATATAAGGTTCCCCAAAATACAAAGAGCGCATCCAAGCCAACACTCCAGCTGTAAATATAATGCGCATGTAGCACTCGCTGGATCAATAATCCACCATCCACACACAGTAAAATAAGCAATAGCCACTTCACATGTTTAAAAAAAGGTTGCACCCACTGCGGACTGCGTTTTCGCTCAGCAATAATAGCGGCATAGATCAGTAATGCACCCGCCCCTGCGATTAACGCCATAAAAAAATCTGATTTTTGTGGATAAAGCATGGCAACCAAGCCCGCTCTATCGCTTGCTTGTGTCAGCGATGCAATCAGTACACACCAACCTCTGGCAAGAAACACCAACATCAAATACAACATTAACGGTGGTTTAATGCGTCCTTGATCATCTAACCAAGTTATATGACTAAAATTCACTCTGCTCTCCTCAGCCCTCAACATCTCTGACAGACTGGACTTCACTCGCACCGCACATACAGTCTTCGCAGGTGTGGTTATGATTAACGATTATGATTATGATTATGGCTCAGCTTCCAGCGCTGACTTAGATATGGTGCTTCAGACGTAAATTTCAATGTTACGCTTGAGATCTAACCCTATTCGTATTTAGGCTTAACCTCTTTGTACAAGCAGCTTTACACATTTTTGACAGCTTTTATCACATTATCTTTAAGTATTCGCTTAGTGAAGAAAGTGGTGACATTGCAAACAGGGATTGCACGTGTCGATTAAGTGGAAACGGTGAAGCGCTCTATTTAGATCACAAGAGCTTACCGCCAGGAAACCAAAGTCCGTAAGCATGCTGCATTTACAGTGATTGTATGTTTATGTACCTGTACTGATTTGATAATGCCTTGTCACGTTTTTGGTCACGTCTCCCCAGGTTGACGTTTTCACTCTCGCTTGATGATGATCAAAAGCAGCTTGATTAATAAACTCTTCGTAAACACTGAACTTATTAGGATGATTTTCATCTGCTGTTACCTTAAAGATCAAGCAACCAGCCTCAGCTAAAGTCAGCTTTGTATGAGTAAGCAACGCCTTTTTCACAACCGTAAGATCTGGATCGGGTACGACTATAAATCCTTGTAAAATAATCTTCGCCATGTCTTTTCCTATTTTAATAGCTGATTAACTAAGGCTTTGCTTATGCACTTAATTCCTCTAGCGCTGATATCGCCGCTTGGGCATGACGGGCTTGAACAAAAATATGGTCATGATAGTAAGCCGCAATAACATTGGCGCTAATTCCCTTTAAAGCCAACTGGCTCGCTACGGCAGCAGTCAGACCGACAGCGTCTAAACTCGAATGAACTGTTAGCGTAATTTGCCTGTATGAAGTGGCAAACGCTAAACCCGCTTTTTCTGCAACTGACTGTTCAAGTACAAGGGTTAGTCCTTGTGGTTCCATAAAGCTTGCGACAGGATTTAACTCGACATAGTCTTTGAGTTTACCTGGCACAGTCACAAACACGCATTCAGCGCCGGTTAATTTTGGACATATCGAGCGTAGGAGTACATCTAAATCCGTGATCCCTGACATAGATAATACTCCCCTTATAACAATTAATAACATGATCAACGCGCGACTCATTGTATCTTTATTATTGATTTAGTCACGTCGGCTCACATTGCTGGCAAAATATTGTCCACTAAGATGACGACGAACCTCAGCCTCTTATCACCTTGTGTATAACACTTTTGGATTTTATCTTGATAGTCAATGTCAGCCTGCATTCAACTTATTCGTGATCAACACAATCGGTGTAGCAGGCCCACGTTTAATCATAATGTACACTCAACGTTTAAATGAGCGCTCAACAGCCACTGTAATGAGGCGTTACATTTTTCGCGGGCGATCGACTTTAAGATAGCATCTTAATCAGCTCAGCTTCATCAATCACTTTTACGCCGAGATCTTGCGCTTTAGCCAGTTTAGATCCCGCCGCTGCGCCAGCAACTAAACAGTCGGTGTTTTTTGACACACTGCCAGCCACTTTTGCACCTAATGCTTGTAACTGCGCTTTCGCCTCATTGCGGTTAAGTTGTGATAAGGTGCCTGTAAGCACCCAAGTTTGCCCTTTTAATGATAGATCTTGCTCTGCAACCTCAGCTATTTGCGGCCAAAACACTCCCACTTCAATGAGTTTATCAATGACGGCTACATTATCTGGCTGCGCTAAAAAATGGGCCAAATGCGCGGCAACAATAACGCCAACATCATCCACTTTGATAAAGTCTTCCGCCTTAGCGGCCTTAAGTGCATCAAGTGTTTTAAAGTAAGCGGCCAGGTTTGCCGCGGTTGCTTCACCGACTTCTCTGATCCCCAGCGCATAGAGGAAGCGTGCAAAACTCGTCTCTTTTGCCGCCTCAATGGCTGCAACAAGCTTAGTGGCGGATTTCATGCCCATGCGTTCGAGCATGGTGATGGCTGACGCTGTCAGTTTAAAAAGATCTGCCGGGCTTTTCACCAGCTCTTTGTCAATGAGTTGCTCAACCACTTTGTCCCCCATTCCGTCTATATCAAGGGCTTTTCGAGAGGCGAAATGTTTGATGGCTTCTTTACGCTGCGCTTCACAAAATAAGCCACCACTGCAACGCGCCACAGCTTCACCTTCTATACGTTCAACTTGGCTATTACAGACAGGGCAAGTTGTTGGAAACACAATATCTTGTGCATTTTCAGGGCGTTTATTCCCCACGACCGCAACGATTTGCGGGATCACATCTCCCGCGCGGCGAATAATAATGCTGTCGCCTATCTTTACCCCTAAACGCGCTATTTCATCGGCATTATGTAAAGTGGCGTTCGACACTGTTACGCCGCCCACAAAGACAGGTTTAAGCCGCGCAACAGGGGTCACAGCACCTGTGCGACCAACTTGAAAGTCCACCCCTTCTAATTGTGTCATTTCTTCTTGCGCGGGAAATTTAAACGCGGTGGCCCAGCGCGGCGCTTTCGCGACAAAACCGAGTGTCTGCTGCGCTGCAATGGTATTAACCTTGAGCACCACACCGTCAATTTCAAATGCCAGTTGTGATCGACGTTGCTCTATATCACGATAATACTGAATAACATCAGCGACGGAGTGACACACTTTAACTTCTTGGCTCACCGGTAACCCCCATGAGCGCAGCTGCTGTAGTTGGCCATAATGCGTGTCAGCTAATGGCCAGTGCTCGGGTTCCACCACCCCCAGCGCATAGGCATAAAAGCCCAGTGAGCGACTGGCGGTAATTTTACTGTCTAATTGCCGTAAGCTCCCTGCCGCTGCGTTACGTGGGTTTACAAATAATTTTTCGCCTTTAAGGCGAGCACGTTGATTTAATGCGTCAAAGGCTTTATGCGGCATAATCACTTCACCACGAACTTCGACTAAAGCCGGAATGTTATCGCCACGTAGGATCAGCGGGATAGATTTGATGGTACGGACGTTTTCAGTGATATTTTCACCAATTTGGCCATCACCTCGCGTTGCAGCGCGCTCAAACACACCATGACGGTAAACGATGCTGACAGCAAGCCCGTCTAATTTAGGCTCACAGCAATAGTTCAGCTCATGGCCGACTTTATCTGTTAACCTTGCGTCAAAAGCGCGAAATTCAGTTTCATCAAATACGTTATCAAGGCTTAACATCGGTTTAAGGTGCGTGATCTGTTCAAACTTGGCTAACGCTTCACCGCCCACTCTTTGGGTGGGAGAGTCGGTTTTAATATAGTGAGGATGCTGCGCTTCAAGCGTTTGTAACTGTTTCAGTAGTCGATCATATTCTGCATCTGGAATAGTAGGGTTATCATCAACATAGTAATGGTAGTTATGTTGGTTTAGCTGCTCCGTCAGTGCGGCAATTTGGTGTTCAATAGCATGCATAATGTTGTCCAATAATAAAGGCCGCCTAAGCGACCTTTGATAAACCCGTTGTGCTCATTCATGTTTATGAATTAAGTTGTGCTTTAATTCTTTGGATGTAATCTTGCTTGGTCGATTCTTGCCATTCGTCTCTACCACCATCAAGAAGTTCTCCGTTGAGATCTTCAGCAATTTGCTCCGCTGAACTGAGCATGGTGGAGAAGTTTCTTAACGCGTCACCATGGCAAGGTAAGGTCATAAACAGCACCACTCCCAAGGTTGAAAATTGTTCCATGTAATCGGGATCAAACACCCCCGGTTTGACCATGTTCGCCATAGAAAATAAAATCTTGCCAGTGCCTGCATTGTCTTCGTGGCGATGGAAAATGTCCATGTCACCGTGTTTAAAGTTTAATGCCAGCAGACAGGGCAGCAATTGCGCGCCGTTTAGCTCTTCACCGTCTTTGGCCACCACGTGAAGGACTAAGACATCTTGTGGATCGGGCAGTGGTGCATCGTCGGGCTCTGCTGCGTTTTCTGTGGCAACACCAACGTGTTCTTCATCGTCACTCAGAACGGCGTCGGTAAACAACGAGGACTGAACCGGTTCAGGTTGCGTGTCGGGCTGCGCGGCGTTTGCTGTTAACGAGGGCTCTACTGGCGCGGGGTTAGCTGTGCGCGTTGCCTTTTGCGTTGGTGTTTCACTTAAGCTGAAGGTATCGGCATTCATTGACGTCGATGAGCTGTTCGGCGTTTCTTGGCTAACTGCAGCAGAGCCGATAACAGCAGCGCTTGGAGGCGACATCTCTTGCTCAGCACGCTCCGCTTTCACGACGCGTACTTGACCTATCCCGTCGTTATCAAATCCTTCAGCATCTCGCCCACGTCGATTGAGATCTGTTTTCATTCCTTTTTTATAGCTAACGGGTTGCTGTTTTCTTATAGACCAAAAACCGTGGATCAATATCGCAAAAATGGCGATGGCGCCTAAAATAAGAAATACGAGTTGCAAACTTTCCATTGGTTACCCTGTTCTCTTTATATTTATCCTGCCTCAGCTAATGCTGCTGCTTCATCGATATCTACTGCGACAATGCGTGACACTCCAGGTTCATGCATCGTTACACCGATAAGTTGATCGGCCAATTCCATGGTGATCTTATTATGGCTAATATAGACAAATTGTACACTTTGGGACATCTCTTTTACTAAACGACAAAATCGTTCAACATTAGCATCATCCAAAGGTGCATCAACCTCATCCAGCATGCAAAAAGGGGCTGGATTGAGTCTAAAAATAGCAAAAACTAATGATAATGCTGTTAATGCTTTTTCTCCACCAGAAAGAAGGTGGATTGTACTATTTTTCTTGCCTGGCGGACGAGCCATTATCGTGACGCCTGTTTCTAACAAATCCTCATCCGTTAATGCTAAATACGCACTACCTCCACCAAACACTTTAGGAAATAATATCCCCAGATCTTGATTCACTTTGTCGAAGGTTGTTTTGAAGCGGCTTTTGGTTTCGGCGTCAATTTTGCGGATCGCTTCAGCTAAACTTCCCAACGCTGAATTTAAATCTTCATCTTGACTATCAAGATAACGCTTACGTTCATTTTGTTGTTCATATTCAGTGATCGCAGCCAAGTTAATGGCGCCGAGTTGCTCAATACTGCTTCGAAGACGTTCGATCTCTTTTTGACGCCATAATGCGCTTTTATGAGGATCTAATGCCGTTAATACTTGTTCAACGTCGATATTTTGTTCAGATATCAAGCTAAACTGACTGTCAATTTGGCCTTTTAATCCTTCACGACGTAACTTTAACGCGCTCATCGTTTGAGTCAAGTCTTCTATCTTGGCAAACTGTTGTTTTTTCGCTATCTGCGCGCTATCAAATTGCGTTTGTACGTCTGCTTGTTGTTGCCTCAATTCATTAAGCGCTTGCTGTTTTGTGTGTTGCGTCGCTAATGCTTGTGCCAATTGTGTTTTAATTGAGACTGATCCTTGCGCGCCAACGTCCGTTTGTTGATCATCAAGTTGCTGTAATACATGCTGCTCTTCTGCAAGCTGCTCAGTTAAGCGTTGTTGCTGATGCTGGATCTTTTGCTCAACAACGGCAATGTCGGTGTGTAATGTCTGCAGATGATGTTGTTGCTTTTTGAGTGTTTTCTCAGTCTGATTTTGCTCTGCTTGTAATGCATTTAACGCTTTTAACGTGGCGGATTTATCTGCAGCGATATTGTGTTTATCTTGCGTATGCGTGTGTAATGTGCGCGCTAATTCTGGCTGGCTTTCTTGCAAGAGCTGCTGTTGATGCAGCTGTTGCTCAAGCTCTGCGATGACTTCTTTTTGCTCTTGCTGCGACTGCCGTTCGCGGTTTTTTGTGTCTTTGATTTGTGCTTGCAACCCTTGAACTTGCGAGCGCAGTGCCGCTAATCGCTCTTTTTGCATAGGCAGTTGTTGCGCTTGTTGTTGCTGAGCGTCTAATAAGGGGTTAAGCGCGGTTAATTGCGCTGATAAGGCTTCAGCAATGGCGCTGCGTTGTCTCTGGTACTGGGCCACTTCGCGTGTGAGCGCAGCCTGCTCATTTTTCAACTGGATAATAGAGCCTAACTCTGCATGCTTCTCGACAATAAAATCTGTGCCCACTAAATAGCCATCTGCGGTTGCAAACAGCTGTTGTGGTTTCAGTGTTTTTCTTTGCTCAAGCGCCGCTTTCTTGCTATCTAACCAATGGACTTGGTTTAACCACGGCTGCAAGTTGACAGGGCTATTGATCACGCTGTGCGTGGTGTTATCGCTGCTGGCTGGCACACTAAAGCCCATAGACGTGGATGATGGCGGCGCTGTTATTATCGGCGCATTAAGCACGTTGGCGAGCAATAAGTCGACGGCGCTTTCCCAACCTGGGGTCACATCAATCACTTGCCATAGCTGCGTTTGCTCAATCTCTTTTTCATTCGGTAAGAGCTGTGCCACCATCGATAAGCGCCCGCGGCTATCGGCAAGCTTAACCTCGATGGCTCGAAGTTCGCTTTTAAGCTCATCACAGCGCTGCTGTTTTGATGCTAATTCAAAACGGCGTTCATCGTAAATCCTTTGCTCGTGTGCAATTTCAGTGCACAGCAGCTCACAGTCGCTCACCAACGGGCTAGCATTTAATTCGATGAGCTGTTGAGCGAGCACACTCACTCGTTCGGTTAGCTTGTGCGCCGTTTTGCGTGAAAAAGCTAATGCTTTATTATTATGCTCAAGCTGATTTTGCTGCATAGACAACGCGAGCTGTGCTTTGGCTTCATGTTCATTATGCGTTTGTAATTGCTCCGCGAGGGCGTCATGTTGGTAAGTTACCTGCTTGATCTGTCCCACTTGGTGATCATGTTGAGTTTGAAGCTGAGCCACTATTGGCGCTAAATGAGAGCGCTGATCATGCAGTGCTTTTTGGCTTGTTTCATCAGCTGCGAGCACCGCTTTTCGCTGGGAAATTTGAGCTGACACTTCGGTCAGCCGTTGGTTAAAACCATGATGTTGTTGCTCGCGATGTTTTTGTGATTGCTCCAATTTAGCAATGTGTGTTTTGGCCAGATAAAACGCTTCTACTTGTTGATGCTCGAGACTATCGATTTCACTTAACTGCAGCGTAAGCTCTGTGAGTTGCCGCTCTAGTACTTGCTTATCTGCCAGTAAACTGGCCTGCTGCACTTCAAGTTGACCTATCTGAGCGGTTAATCGCGCGGTTTGTTGGTTAAGCTCATGATAGCGAGACACCACCAGCTCTGCTTCACATTGCCGCTCTGACTGCTTTAGTTCTCGGTAATGAGTGGCTGTTTTTGCCTGTTCAGCTAAACGCTCCAGTTGGTTATTTAACTCCGCGCGAATATCACCAAGACGAGACAAGTTCTCTTGAGTATGCCTGATCCGATTTTCAGTTTCGCGTCGACGTTCTTTATAACGAGAGATCCCAGCGGCTTCTTCAATAAACACTCGCAGCTCTTGCGGCTTAGATTCGATAAGCCGAGAAATGGTGCCTTGCTCAATAATCGCGTAACTGCGCGGGCCCAGCCCAGTACCCATGAAAAGATCGGTAATGTCTTTACGGCGACATTTCTGATTATTCAAAAAATAGTTTGAATCGCCATCACGACTGACTTGCCGCTTTACGACAATGTTTTGGTAATTGGCATATTGCCCTGCCAATCTGCCCTCTTGGTTGTCAAACAATAACTCTACGCTTGCCACCGAGACTGGCCGTCTGGCGCTGGAGCCGTTAAAAATCACATCCGTCATTGAATCACCTCGCAGGTGCTTCGCTGAGCTTTCGCCTAGCACCCAACGTACCGCGTCAATAATATTGGATTTACCGCAGCCATTTGGGCCAACAATGGCGCTTAAGGGAGTGAGCAAAGGGATGTTCGTGGGATCGACGAATGATTTGAATCCGGCCAGTTTTATCTGTTTAAGTCTCATGTGCCGTTTGGTACTTCCACGCTAAATGGCAGATGCCACCTGCGACTATTCTTATAGGCGATATTGGCCGGTAACTTTACCAAAGCTAACAGCATTTTGTAATGACTTTATTGATAATGCCTGCCTTTTTACTTGCAGTACAACGCCTGCTGACTCACAATCATCACAGTGCGTATTAACATGGTCAAACAAATTCTATGAATGAAACCAACCCCATAACCAAGAAAAGCGGTGTCAATTATTTCTTAGAAGGGTTTAGTTTAATTAAACGTCCCGGTTTGAGGCGTTTTGTGTTTATCCCTCTCACCATCAATCTATTATTATTCTCGTGCTTGATTTATTTTGCTATCGGGCAATTAGGAGATGCATTTAATTGGTTATCGACACAGTTACCTGACTATTTAACATGGTTGAATTTTATCCTTTGGCCTTTAGCGGTGATCAGCTTATTGGTGGTGCTTTCTTTTATCTTTAGTTCGGTAATGAACTGGATCGCCGCGCCTTTTAATGGTTTGCTCGCTGAAAAAGTCGAGCAACTCTTAACAGGCAAACCACTCAATACTGGCGGGGGGATCGATATCATTAAAGATCTGCCGAGAATATTGGGCAGAGAATGGATAAAGCTTAAATATTATTTACCCCGTGCGATAGGTTGTTTATTACTATTTTTATTGCCCATTATTGGGCAAACCTTGGCCCCTGTTTTATGGTTCTTATTCAGTGCCTGGATGATGGCTATCCAATATTGTGATTATCCTTTTGATAATCATAAAGTGCCATTTACAGACATGAAGTTCGCCCTGAATCAAACTCGTGGCAGTAGTATTAGCTTTGGCGCGTCTGTCACTTTATTTTCCATGATCCCCATACTGAACTTTATTGTCATGCCTGTTGCGATTTGCGGCGCCACTGCGATGTGGGTCGATAAATATCGTGAGGCTTATAAAAATGGGGCTATCGCACCAGATTAAGCCAAACCGTGCGAGAACTGAGCCTCGCACGGTGTTTTTAATGTAGCCGATGTTTATTTATTGACAACATTTGTAACAAATATTTTACCTTCCACTTCTGTATTCTCAGTATAATTCTTACCTCTTAATTTTATACTTTAAATAATAAAAACAAATGAATAAAGCAACACGGATTGTCACTCTACTGTTTTCTCTCACCACCTTTAACGTTAATGCCGGTCAGCCCGAACAATTTGATTTTCACATTCCCACATTGTCGGGCAACGCTGCGATTGATGGCCATTTTAATGAACCCCAATGGCAACAAGCGGCCACAACCAACATTGCTATTGAAACCCGCCCTGGCGAGAATATTGCCGCGCCTGTCACCACTGAAGTCAAAATGTATGCTACTGATACTAGCTTATTTTTAGCCTTTATCGCCCATGATCCTCACCCTTCACAGATCCGCGCGCATTTAAGTGACCGTGACAGTGTTTGGAACGATGACTTGGTCGGGATAAAACTTGACACATTTAATGATGCGCGTTTGGCTTATCAGTTCTTCGTCAATGCGTATGGTGTGCAAATTGATTCCATAGAGAATGAACTCACCGGTGACGAAAGTGATGCCTAGGACGGAATTTGGTACAGTGCAGCGCGACGGACACAAAGCGGTTACCAAGTAGAAATCGAGTTACCTTATCGTGTATTAAATTTTGACAACAGTATTGATCCCAAATGGGGCATTGAGTTGCTGCGTTTTTATCCTCGCAGTGAACAACATCGGTTGTCTACTCACAATATTGATCGCAATAACCCTTGTCAACTATGCCAGTTGGGCACACTCAGCGGCATGACAAATCTCGAACAAGGCCATGATCTACAGATCACGCCTGCTATTGTTTTTAACCGTAACAGTCAGCGGCCACATCAGAAAAATAGCCAATGGGAAAATGACAATAACACCGAACCCAGCTTAGATCTTCGGTGGGGGATCACCCCAAGTACATTGCTCAGTGCGACCATCAACCCTGACTTTTCGCAAGTGGAGTCCGATGCCGGCCAGCTTGATATTAACAATAATTTCGCGCTTTATTTCCCTGAAAAAAGGGCTTTTTTTCTTGATAATCAAGATTATTTTGATACGCAATTAACGCTACTGCATACACGTAATATTGTCTCACCAGATTATGGCGTTAAACTGACCAGTAAAGTCGGTGATCATACTTTTGCAACCTTGGCCACCCACGATACTGGCACCGACTTTTTAGTGCCCGGTAATTTAAGTTCTGATGTGGTCAGTATTGATAAGCAAAGCCAAAACTTTGCCGCTCGCTACCGTTACGACACCGATACTGCACTGTCTATTGGCGCGTTAGTCACCGCTAAAACCAGTCATGACTATCACAATTATGTCAGCAGTATCGATGTGAAATACCAGCCCACGGCGCAAGATACCTTTATTGGTCAATATGTGGTGTCGGATACTCAATATCCTTTAGATCTTTTTCAAGCACTGTGTGATAGTGACAATTGCTTAAATGATCTGCATTGTGAGGCCAATGACTGCGGAGTGAATGAGCGAGTATTAAGGACCAATCATCATGATCCCATCAGGGGTCATATGTATCTAGCAAAGTATACGCACAGTAACCGTAACTGGGATGCGAACGCGCAATATCAATCCATATCAGAGCAATTTAGAGCCGATCTTGGTTTTATCGATGAAGTTGATTTCAATAAATTTATCATTGGTGGCGGTTATACTTGGTACCCAGAAAACAGCAGTTTCAATAAGATCAGAGTGAGTGGAGACTGGGATATTAGCCATAATCAAGCGGGTGAAAAACTCGAGCAAGAAGTCGAAGCTAACATCTCATTTGAGGGCTTGATGCAAAGTTATACCGCATTTGGCGTGGTCAATCGTCAACGGGTGGGTCAACGTCACAATAACGCATTACTTGCGATTAAACACAACACACACATGTTTAATGAAACAATGGGGTGGTTTTACAGTAACTTCAAGCCCAGTCCTACGCTCTTTGTTGAGCTCGATGTTGATTATGGTAACAGTATTGATTTTGCAAATAGTCGGCTCGGTACCAGCATGTTACTCAACCCCGCAGTGAGCTGGGATCTCACCGATTCCGTCCAACTCAATGTATCGCATGTTTATCGCACGATGAATGTTGATGAAGGCCGTTTATTCACTGCCAACTTAAGCGATATACGATTCAGCTGGCACATTGATCTTCATAACTTTATCCGTTTATCAAGCGTGTATACCCACATAACAAGAGATCCAAATCTTTATTTATACCAATCCCCAAATAAAAAACAGCAACATCTAGGCAGTGAACTGCTCTATGGCTATAAATTGAATCCACAAAGTGTGTTTTATGTAGGTTATGCCAATGGCTTACAATCTGACGATAGCACCAATGCATTGATGAAAACAGAAGAGTCTTACTTTATGAAATTGAGTTATGCGTGGATTTTATAACGTATTATTGGCCTTACAGCGCTATTTTAATGCATTAATAGGATGCAACATAACACGCTAAGTGAAGCCAATGAACCATCAATATCATGCCATTTTATTGCTGAAATGGCATGATATGATGAATGAGACATGCAAGAGTATGTGACCCAACTGAGCTTCATGTTTATTGTTGTCGATCCACTCTGACATAACCTTGCAAATACACCACTCTGACTTGATCGTTAATATTAAAAATCATGCTAGGATCTAAATCTTGGATCACCATGATTTGCTGTCCATCATCGAGATTTATCATCAATTCTACTAGTTTAAGTTCTTGATAATAATTATTGTCCCTGTACGTCTCCCCCACGCCCGCTCCCAATAATGCTCCTAATGCAGTCGCAACGCCTTTCCCTCTTCCGCCTCCAAATTGATGACCGATCACGCCGCCAATTAACGCACCGCCAAATGTCTTCCAACCACTTCCTTGGTCTTCAACCAATTGCTTTTGCGTAATATTTTTTATTGAAGTGACTTGTCCAAATTCGACTTTCTCAACCGGTACAGCTTGGTTTCTGTCATAAGGCGCTGCCACCAGAGGCGCGGTGCTAAAAATTAAGCTGATAAACATTAAAATGGTGAGTTGTGGTTTCAACATAAGCATTTTTCCGCTAACTTAAAGGTAAGTACATTAGCTAACTTTACTCAATTGTGAACTCTCTGTCCTATTTAAATAACGACCAACATGATTTCCCCTCTCCAGAGCAGGCATTACGCGAGCCAAATGGCTTACTCGCTGTGGGTGGGGATTTACACAGCAATAGGCTGCTAAATGCTTACTACGAAGGTATTTTCCCATGGTTTAATCAGGGGGACCCTATATTATGGTGGTCGCCCGATCCTCGTGCAGTGTTTAGTGTTGACAATATAAAAGTCAGCCGCAGTCTGGTTAAATATTTAAAAAAGCAATCATGGCATTACCGTATCAATACACAGTTTGACGCTGTGATCCAAGCTTGTGCGGCTCCGCGAGCTTCGCAAAGCGACACTTGGATCTCGAGTGATATTCAACAAGCCTATGTAAACTTACACCATCAAGGGCATGCCCACTCTATTGAAGTTTGGGAACACGAGACACTCATCGGCGGGTTGTATGGCTTAGCCATTGGCCAGGTCTTTTGTGGTGAATCAATGTTTCACCTACGCACTAATGCGTCTAAAGCGGCGATGCTCATGTTGCAGCAACACCTTGCACGTAACGGGTTTAAACTCATCGATGCACAAGTGGTTAATCCACATTTAAACAGCTTAGGAGCGCAATCTATCACACGCCAAGATTTCATCGCACAACTGCACCATTTACGAGACGGCAACGTTAACCCCAACAGTTGGTTATCAACAGAGGTGACTATTGAGCTCTAAATCACGCTCCCTTTCTGTTGGTTTAACTCAGGTATTCCCTTGCAGTTATCTCGATGATCAACAAGAGCAGCTCTTAATGCTACAAGAGCAGAACATTAGAATTGAACTTTTTGAACAACTTATTGCGCTGGGTTTTCGTCGTAGTAGTAGCATGATCTATAAGCCTCAATGCCCCGATTGCAATGCCTGCCAGCCCATTCGTTTAGATGTCAATGAGTTCAAGTTATCAAAACGACAAAAACGAACACTTAAAAACAATCAAGATTTGAGTTGGAAAATTGTCGACCAAAAAAGTGAGGCCCAGTACAACCTCTACGAACGTTATGTCAATACTCGCCACCGTGATGGCGCCATGTATCCTGCAACACTGGCGCAATACGACAGCTTCGCGACCGCCAACTGGACTCAACCCCTTTTTATTGAACTTTCAATCAATAACAGGCTCATCGGTGTGGCTATTACAGATGTACTACCTAATAGTTTATCTGCAATTTACAGTTACTTTGATCCCAACGAGCACAAACGTTCCTTAGGCAGCTTACTGATCCTGCTACAAACGCAGGTTGCTAAAATGATGCACAAACGTTATTTGTATTTAGGTTATCAAATCGACGCATCTCGCAAGATGAATTACAAAAGAGACTACCGACCTCATCAAATTTATACTCATTCAGGTTGGGTGACAAACAGCATTGAGATCAAAAACATTCATCGGTAATTGTTGATCTACTCTTTCCCAGGGTCAGCAGCCGTCATTAATGGCTGTGGCTGTCAATGTGGCAAAGTGGCAAAGTATAATAAACATCGCAATGCGCTCATTGCCCCCGGCATGTGTGTTCCTCAAACAACAAATACAGCTAATGAAATCGCCTTAACTGGCTGATTGGTGCGTTATTACACGTTACCACTGACTTCTATTCAACCTTTTCTTTACAGCAGGGTTAATTTGCGGCATGATACGCCCGTTTTTAATATTTGAAGGCTAACAGGATAACTGATTAATGGCGAAAGAAGACAACATTGAAATGCAAGGCACAATCCTTGAAACCTTGCCAAATACAATGTTTCGTGTAGAACTTGAAAATGGTCATGTCGTAACGGCACATATTTCAGGTAAAATGCGTAAAAACTATATCCGTATTCTTACGGGTGACAAGGTAACGGTTCAACTGACACCTTACGATTTGAGTAAAGGACGCATCGTCTTCCGTTCACGCTAAGTTATTAGCCCATAACGTATTTTAAAAAGCCGGCATACGCCGGCTTTTTGTTGTCTGTGATTTAATACTTAAAAGAGTGAAGCCACTTTTATATAAGTTGCTTCACTCATTAACAATATGAATTAATGCACTGCTTTCGCGGCTTGTGACTCCACTTTAATCACGATTTCGTCACCTTTAACGCCTATTCGAGCCATACCTCCCTTCTCAAGCTCACCAAACAAAATAGCATCGGCAAGTGGACGTTTTATTAAGTCAGTCACCACCCGCGCCATAGGACGTGCTCCCATCGACTTATCATAGCCTTTCTGTGCTAATAACGTCCTGGCCTCGTCACTGACTTCAAGCGTCACTGACTTATCGTCCAGCTGTGCTTGTAACTCCACTAGGAACTTATCAACCACTTTAGCGATAACGGTCATATCGAGGTGGTTAAACCAAATGATAGAATCTAAACGGTTACGAAACTCAGGGGAAAATACCTTGTTGATCTCCGATAATGCATCTTGAGTATGATCTTGCTGCTTAAAACCTATCGATTTACGAATCGTTTCTTGCACCCCTGCGTTGGTCGTCATCACTAATGTCACATGCCTAAAGTCAGCTTTACGGCCATTATTATCCGTTAAAGTACCATGATCCATGACCTGTAATAACAAGTTATACACATCGGGGTGGGCTTTTTCTATCTCATCGAGCAAGACCACACTATGCGGGTTTTTAATCACGGCATCGGTTAATAAGCCACCTTGGTCATAACCTACATAACCCGGTGGTGCACCAATAAGCCGCGATACGGTATGACTTTCCATATACTCGGACATATCAAAGCGCACTAAGTTTAATCCTAGGCATTTCGCTAATTGGCTCGTCACCTCAGTTTTACCAACCCCGGTGGGGCCAGCAAACAAGAAACTACCAACAGGTTTGTTTTCTCCACCTAATCCACTACGTGATAGGCGAATAGCGGAGCTGAGCCCTTCTATGGCCATATTTTGACCAAACACCACCATTTTGAGATCACGTTCTAGATTTTGTAACATGTCTTTGTCTGAGCTCGATACCGATTTTTCAGGGATCCGCGCCATTTTGGCAATGATGCTCTCGATCTCTGTTTGACCAATGGTTTTTTTACGTTTATTGGCAGGTAGCATCGCCATGCGCGCGCCAGCTTCGTCAATCACGTCAATTGCTTTATCCGGCAGGTGTCGATCACTGATATGTTTATCGGAAAGCTTTGCAGCGACACTCAATGCAGCCAGAGTGTAACGAACTTTATGGTACTCTTCGTACGTTGATTTCAGCCCTTGTAAAATCTTTGTGGTTTCTGCCACTGACGGCTCATTAATGTCCACTTTCTGAAAGCGTCGAGCCAACGCTCGATCTTTTTCAAAAATACTTTGATATTCCTGAAAAGTGGTCGAGCCCATACAACGTAAATGACCGCTAGATAGCAAAGGTTTAAGCAAATTAGAGGCATCCATCACCCCGCCAGATGCCGAGCCTGCGCCAATAATGGTGTGGATTTCATCGATAAATAAAATCGCGTGTTCATCATTAGCCAGCTCTTTAAGTAAACCTTTAAAGCGTTTTTCAAAGTCGCCACGGTATTTAGTGCCTGCCAATAGCGCTCCAAGATCCAGCGAATACACTGTCGCGTCGTTCATCACATCAGGCACTTCTTTTTTCACGATACGGTACGCTAATCCTTCTGCAATCGCGGTCTTACCTACGCCCGCTTCGCCCACTAATAACGGGTTATTCTTACGACGCCTGCACAAGGTTTGAATCGAGCGTTCAATCTCCTCGCTGCGACCAATTAAGGGATCGATATCCCCCCTTTTCGCTAACTCGTTGAGGTTTGAGGTAAATTGCGCCAAAATACTGCGATCTTCTTCAGGCTCGCTTTGATCTTCAATGCGGTTAGGTTCCGCATCCGTTTCCACCTCATCTTTTGCGAAACCGTGTGAGATAAAATTAACCACATCAAGGCGGGTCACATCTCCAGAGCGCAGCAAATAGACGGCTTGTGATTCTTGCTCACTGAAAATAGCCACAAGTACATTGGCACCTGTGACCTCGTTGCGCCCCGATGACTGTACATGGAAAACGGCTCTTTGTAGCACTCGCTGAAAGCCTAAAGTCGGTTGAGTTTCTTTATCTTCTTCAGGATCAGAGATCACTGGGGTAGTTTGTTGAATAAAACTCGAGATCTCGCCTCTGAGTTTATCAAGGTTTGCTCCGCAAGCAACCAGCGCCTCTTTTGCGGCAGGGTTATCAATTAACGCCAACAGTAAATGCTCTACTGTCATATATTCATGGCGTGCATCTCTGGCTTGCTGAAAAGCCAGGTTTAAGGTGACTTCCAGATCTTTATTTAGCATAAGCACCCCCAAAAATTAACTAAAGATTCAGCCAAGTTAGGCCTCCTCTAACGAACACAGTAACGGATGTTGATTGTCTTTCGAAAATTGGTTGACCTGAGCAACCTTTGTTTCTGCAATGCCATAGGGATAAATGCCACAGATCCCCTTCCCTTTATGATGAATCGCCAACATGATCTCGGTGGCTTGTGCTTCATCCTTTCTAAAAAACTGCTGTAAAACCTCAATAACGAAATCCATTGGTGTGTAATCATCGTTATTCAATATCACTTTATACATGGAAGGTCGTTTAAATACTGATTCTATACTTTCTTCTACATGTTCAACGTTTTCTACTTTACTCATGCTTCAATACTAGCCTCTAGTCTTGGCTTGTTCCAATCGATTATGCAACTCTTTCTATTTAATAACACAAATCGCCGCAAATAGTTTGTACTACTTTGTTCTTAAAATGTTGCCCAGCTGTTAATTTTAGCTTGACAAGCGACTTTTCTGCTTTCATTCTGTTCAGCAAGCGACGGAAATACCTCGCTAATAAAGTTAATTATCTTACTGGGAAGTGGACAATAAAAGGAAGTGGATGTATGGCAAACGGAACGGTTAAATGGTTCAACAACGCTAAAGGTTTTGGGTTTATTTGCCCTGACGCTGGCGGTGAAGACGTTTTTGCGCACTATTCTACCATTGAAATGGAAGGCTACCGAACGCTTAAAGCGGGCCAACCTGTTAGCTTTGAAGTCGAAGCAGGACCTAAAGGTATGCACGCATCGGCAATATCACCGACGAACTAAACCTGTACGCGACAGAAATAAAAAAGCAGAGTAATCATACGCTCTGCTTTTTTATTGGATGATAAAAACGGCTTACATTTTGTCAGTCACTGACGATTAACCGTTGATGATTGCGTTCAACGTCTCACTTGGGCGCATCGCTGCTGCAGCTTTAGTTTGATCCAAACGGTAATAACCGCCTAAATCTACCGCAGGTCCTTGTACATCATTTAGTTGCGCTACAATCTTTGCTTCATTGCTCGTCAGTGCTTCGGCCAATGTGGCAAACTGAGCTTGTAGCTCACTGTCTTGTGTTTGCGCTGCCATCGCTTGTGCCCAATACATCGCAAGGTAAAAATGACTTCCGCGATTATCCAGCTCACCCACTCGGCGTGACGGCGATTTATTCGTATCGAGGAATTGCCCAATGGCAACATCAAGTGTGTCAGCCAACACTTGTGCTTTGTTGGTCGTCTGGCTCAAATGCTCTAAAGAGGCACCTAGTGCTAAAAACTCACCCAGCGAATCCCAACGTAAATGGCCTTCTTTTTCGACTTGCTGTACATGTTTTGGTGCACTACCTCCTGCACCCGTTTCAAACAA
>JAOIUG010000037.1 GCA_028223395.1 Shewanella sp. | reverse complement strand
TCCACCTTGATAATACCGCGAATAATACTTTTTTCTATATTGAGATATAGCGGTGAGGCAAAATGTTTCGGCGAGGCAAAATTAAGTGCTTTAAGGCTGATGAAGTAATCTTTTTTTGTACCTAAGCTCATGGCTGCTGCGAGAAGCATTTGGAGTGTACCAAAATGTTGCTTTGCTGAGAGCCTCATTGCAGGATCTGTCAATAATGGGAGGTTAAGTAGGCTCATATGCAGGCGAGTATCGCCATGATGGTTAACTAAGCAGGTGTTAATATCTTTAAGCAATTGATGAGGTTCTATCCTACGCTCAAAGCAGAGTAAAAAGATCCCAGGCCTAATGATATAGCCATGAGCGGTGAGATCGTTAGCAAGCGCGGTCAGTTGTTGTGCATTCATGTCTGAATTGCATTCATAGCCTTGAGCTAAATCAGCGGTTAATTGATCGGTTAACGAAAGCAGTACAACAGCTTTAAAGGGGGCTTGGGTTTGCTCAAACCGTTGCTCAAATGCACGATAATTACTTTGATGAGTGAATGGCTCTAAATGACATTGTGCTTCAGCTTCGATACATTTAGCAGTAAGTTTCTGTTTATTAATCCATAAATAGATTGATAATAGACCGGTTAACAGTGCAAAAAAGAGCGCCGTTAGCATTATTGATTGATGTTGAGCTTCAGAAGCTTGCTTTTGTTGTAACAGGCTCTTATTTAGATTCAGTTCCAGCTTTACTTTTTGTAACTGAAATAAGGTATTTGCTTGATCAACACCGACTTGCTTGTCACTACTTTGCTCTTTCAAGCGAATGATATCTTGCACATGTTGATAAGCTAGCTCAAATCTACCTAACTTCTCTAGTGCACTAGCTCCCATTGTCAGCGCTTCAATATGTTCATCTTTCAACTGCATTTCAACGGCAAGAATGGCGGCCGCTTTGGTGTATTTAAGTGTACTTTCCCAATTTGAAATTTGGCTGTACACCTCAGCGAGTAAAAGCTGGTTATAGATCAAATAGTGTTTACTGTTACGGGCTGTAAAAACCTCATTCGCGCGTAAAAGATGGGAGAGAGCATTATCAAAATCATGAATATAAAAGTAAGCTTCGCCTAAATTATGAAGGTTCAGACCTTGCGCCATATAGTTATTTAAATGGATATCAATTTTTTGAGCATTAAGATGATAATCAATGGCTTTGTACCACAGTCCTTGTTCTGCGTATGTCATCGCTATCACCGTCATAGTGGAGGAAAGGTAAGCTTTGTGATCCAGGCGTTGGTACAGATCAGAAGCTGCAGTGGCATATTTTATGGCATCATCCCATGATTTTAACGCGCGGTGCACCCGTGCTAACTGCAACTGCAAGTGTGCGCTGAGTGTTGGGTTCTCTGTGATGTTGGTATATTTGACCGCTTCAGCATAGTGGCTGAGCGATTGAGTAAATCGGGCATTTTTATAATAGTACTTACCAAGCACGGATTCGGCGTGGGCAATTAAATAAGGCGAAGCAAGCTCAAGCGCAACATCTTTTGATAGCAATAAATAGCGTAATGCAGGCGCTTTCTTTTTGATGATCATGTGCAGCACGCCTAAGTGTTCGTAGAGCGTAAAGAGTAAGACTTGCCTTTGTGGGGACTGCGCCGCGGGTAGCGCCTCGACTGCTTGCTGGTAGTAACGGATCGCAGATTGAAAGTCTTGCACGCTCTTACCAGCGTAACGACCATTAAGCATGGCTATGTAGCTTTTATCTAGCGAGGAAGTCGCAATCACCTCAAGTTGATCGATGGCTTTTTGAGCAACAAGGTAACGATCAGGGTTTGTTGAAGATAGGCTCAAAGATAATCTTGCTAATAATTGCAGCTCACCTTTAACCTCTTCTGCATTTAAACGTTCTTGTTTGAGGAAGGCATTAAACTCAGTTTGGTTATTAAAGTTTGGAATGTTAGCTGTTTTTTGAACAACCGACTGCTGAAGTTGAGCGGGCAGCTCTCTAAATTCGCGTTCAGTTTGAATAGGATCTCGGCTGGTGGCAAGTGCAGAGGTGCTTATCATCAAAGAGCTGATGATAATGAAAAAGTGAAATAAACTGCGCATGTAACCTCATTTCCTACCTGACATATTCACGAAAGAGTCAAATATTTTATTATTATAATTGGTGTAACTCAGCCAAATGTTGTACTTTCGGCCCAATGAAAACAATAATAACAGAAGGACGTAAGAGTGAAACCTGTAACCCCGTTAATATTAACTTTTAGTGCATTTACTTCACATTTTGCAGTTGCTAGTGTCGATTACTCGATCAATCTGCTCGATCCACAGCATCATTTAGCGCAAGTAGAAGCGCATTTTCCTAAATCAGAGTCTTCTCAATTGGTGGTTAATTTACCGGTGTGGCGTACAGGTAAATACGAAGTCTTGCCCTTAGCTGATGCTATTCGCTTGTTTAGCGCCAAAGATGGATCGGGCGCTGAGCTGCCTTGGGCTCGCACCGCCAGTGGTGAGTGGACGGTTGAACTGACAGAGCCGACGGCCGTCACGGTGTCATATCAACTTTATGCAAATAAACTCGGCCAGAGAGTCAACCATATTGATGCTTCCCATGCTTTTCTCGATGCCAGTGGGACATTCGTATACAGCCCAGAATTTAGGGCAGAACCGATCAGCGTGAGTTTATCGGTACCACAGGCGTGGAGCAGCTATTCGGGCATGGAGCGTGGGGGCGAAGCGCATCAGTTTAAGGCTGCCAATTATGATATTTTAGTCGACTCACCGATTGAAACGGGGGTTAACAAACATCGTACATTTGAAGCCGATGGCAAGCAGTATGAGTTAGTGGTTTGGGGTGAGGGTAACTATGATCTCGACCAAATGGTTGAGGACTTGGGTAAGCTCAGTGGCCAAGCTGATGTTATTTGGGATGATTACCCTTTTGAGCGTTATGTTTACATGGTGCATGCTACCAGCGGCGCTCGCGGCGCCACAGAGCACCTTAACTCGACCATTATTCAGCGGCCACGTTTTAGTTATCGCGATCGTAAAGATTATCTCGGCTTTATTAAAACAGCCTCCCATGAGTTTATCCACACTTGGAATGTCAAAGCTTATCGCCCTCAAGGGTTAGTCCCTTACGATTACCAAGAAGAAGGGATCAGTCAATTGCTTTGGATAGCAGAAGGTTCAACGAGCTACTTTCAAAGCCAGTTATTATTGCGCGCAGGGGTTATCACTGTTGAAGAGTTTTTTGAGGATTTAGCAAAGCGAGTTTCGCAAAGCAAACAAACACCAGGGCGAGAGATCCAATCCATTGCCAGTGCTAGCGCTAACAAATGGGTGAGCTCCGGTGGAGATTACGCAATAAACCACAGCACTAATATTTACTCTGAAGGTTATTTAACTTCGTTAGCGCTTGATTTTTCATTACTCAGTGAAACAGATCTTAAACAGTCTTACCGCGATGTACATCGGGAGCTCTATCGCTCACATCGTTTACCTGCAGGCTATAACGTCGCAGAGGTGAAAGCGATTTTAGCGCAAGTATCAGGTACGAGTTATGAGGCTTGGTGGCAACAATATGTGAATGAGCCAGTCAGTTTAGACTTTAAGGCATTATTAGCCAAAGCGGGTTTACAAGTTGATTATGCTGCAGAGGCAAAGTCGACGCCGTTTGCGGGAGTCACTTTGATGCCTAACACATTAGTGCTCGCCACAGTATTGCGTAATGGACCCGCTTGGTATGCTGGTATGGTGCTCGGTGATGAAGTAGTGGCAATCAATGGTTTAAAAATCACTGCAGCTGGGTTTGAGTCACGCCTTAAAGACTTTAACGCTGGCGATACAGTTTCAGTGACGTTATTTAGTAATGACACGCTAAAAACTGTTGAATTGACCTTAGCACAACATAAAGAAGGTGACATGCAGATAAGCAGTGTCAATGAGCCGACGCAGGAGCAGCAGGCGTTTTTTGAAGCATGGTTAGGCATTAATTGGCCCTTTGATAGTAAGGGTCAACTGTAAAATAGAGAAGGCGTCATTGACGCCTTTTTTCTACGTTTTATTGCCCGTTAAATGCTGTCTTCTAAGCCGCCGAGTACCTCGACAAGTGCATTGACTAACGCGATAAGTTCACTGCACATTAAAGCAAAATCAGCATCAAGGCGGGCCATCGGATCTTCATGACCTAAATCATCATTGCCTGCTCTAAACTCTTCTGAAAACTTAAGGCGCTTAATTGCCGCATCAGATTGAAGTAAAAACGCCACTGATTGACCAAAATGTAACGCCAGCTTATGGACTTGTTTACCCACCTCTATATGCGCTAAGACTTCATCTTCACTGAGATCTTGTTGCTTAAAACGCACGATTGCGCCTTCATCTGAGTCACTTTTCAATTCCGCTTCATCTTGCATCTCAAACGGGGCTGGGGTTTGACTTTCTTTGAGCCATTGAGTTAATTGTGTCTCGATGGGAGTGGCAAAGCTCATTGGAATAATGGGTAAAGAGCCTATGGCTTTACGTAGCAATGCCATCAACTCTTCTGATTTTGCCGCGCTGGAGCTGTCGACCAAAATCATTTGGATCTCAGGTAGGATCAATGCACGAATTTGACTACGGCGAGAGAAAGCGCGTGGCAAAAGCGTAGTGGTGATCTCATCTTTTAAAGCATCTTTCTCTTTTTTAGCCAGTTTTCGTCCATCTTCAGCTTCTAGCTGTGCCACTTTTTCATCGAGTGCTTCTTTAATCACTTGTGACGGGAGAATTTTCTCTTCTTTAGTTGCACAGATTAAATGCCTGTCAGCAGCGGTATGCACCAAAGTATCACCGTGCTTACCAAAAGCATTAGAAAAACCAAACTTACTGATATCTTGGCTTGAGCAAGGAGAAAAAGTGAAATCTTCCAGTGATTTCTCCATAGCATCAGGATCAACGGAGAAAGGCTTGTTAAAGCGGTAAACAGTTAGATTTTTAAACCACATAAATTAAAGGCTCAGTCAAAATTAAAGTGGCAGTGTAAGCGATTGTCTAGCCCGGGTAAACCGCTCTAAGGATGCGTGTTTTACAGGCCTTGTCACATTTAATGAAACTGTCATATAGCAAGCAATAGGCTACACAAGCCGCATTCTTACAGGGATCGGTTACGTCAATGTGAAACAATTTAACTATTTAGACTATCTTTAGTTTTGATTGAAATAAAAATGAAACATACTGTCTGCATTATATCGCTCAACCAAACCAATAACTAAGACGGATTAGCGTCGAAAGGACTTAATGATGAACGTTTTTTGTAAAACTCTACTGGCTTCTGCATTAGCAACAGCAACATTAGCTTCAGCTCAAGCTGCTGATGCATTGACTGTTTATGGTAAATTGAATGTAACAGCACAGTCTAATGACGTGAATGATGACGCCACAACAACGATTCAATCAAACGCATCGCGTTTTGGTGTAAAAGGTGCATTTGAGCTGAGCAGCTCACTAGAAGCGTTTTACACGGTAGAATACGAAGTAGACACCGGTGACGACGTAAAAGAGAACTTTAAAGCACGTAACCAGTTTGTTGGCCTAAAAGGCAAGTTTGGTGCATTTTCAGTGGGTCGTAACGACACAATGCTTAAAGTTTCTCAAGGTAAAGTGGATCAGTTCAACGATCTTTCAGCGGATATCAAAAACTTATTTAAAGGCGAAAACCGCATTTCACAAACAGCGACTTATATCACGCCGTCGATGAGTGGCTTTAAATTGGGTGTGACTTACGCTGCTGAAGGCGCAGCGTCACAGTATAACCAAGACGGTTTCAGTCTTGCTGCTATGTACGGTGATGCTAAATTGAAAAAGACATCGGTTTTTGCTTCAGTTGCTTACGACGCTGATGTAAAAGGTTACGAAGTTGTACGTGCGACAGTTCAAGGTAAAATTGCTAACTTGAAACTCGGTGGTATGTACCAACAACAAGAAGCGACTTATGACAGTTCAGGTATGCCATTAGTTAATCAAGAAAGCAAAACAGGTTACTTGTTTAGCGCAGCTTACTCGATTAACTCAGTCGTCTTAAAAGCACAATTCCAAGACATGGAAGATAAAGGTGATTCTTGGTCAGTTGGTGGCGATTACAAGTTGGGTAAACCAACTAAGTTATTCGCTTTCTACACAAATCGCTCTTATGAAAATGTTGATAATTCAGACAAATACATCGGTGTTGGTTTAGAACACAAGTTCTAATACACTGTAGATAAAGGTAAAGGAGGCTTAGGCCTCCTTTTTTCGTTACAAAGCCAAAGCAATCCTTACATCTTTAATAACAATAACTCAATTTATTATGGCAATATATAACTCAGTTTAATATTAATGTAATAAAACTGACCAATAATAGACTCGAGAAATTCACTGATAGAAGATCGATTATGACAGCAAGGATATTGATAGTTGAAGATGAGTTAGCGATTCGAGAAATGCTGACTTTTGTGTTGGAGCAACATGGCTTTACCACAACAGCCGCTGAAGATTATGACTCAGCACTGGATATGTTAACAGAGCCCTACCCAGATCTTGTACTGCTCGACTGGATGTTCCCTGGAGGAAGTGGTATTCAGTTAGCGAAGCGGTTGCGTCAAGACGAGTTTACCCGCCATATACCGATTATCATGCTCACAGCGCGTGGAGAAGAAGAGGATAAAGTGAGGGGCTTGGAAGTAGGAGCCGATGACTTTATCACTAAGCCTTTTTCACCTAAAGAGCTCGTGGCTCGTATTAAAGCGGTTATGCGCCGGGCTGCGCCGACTTGTCTTGAAGATCCTATAGATGTTCAAGGTTTGCAGTTAGATCCTGTTAGCCATAGAGTCACAGTGGGTGAGCAAGTGTTGGATATGGGGCCGACTGAGTTCCGTTTACTGCACTTTTTTATGACACACCCTGAGCGTGTCTACAGTCGAGAGCAGTTGCTCGATAATGTCTGGGGTACGAATGTGTATGTTGAAGATCGCACCGTTGATGTCCACATCAGGCGTTTACGTAAAGCGGTCACCTTGTCAGGACACGATCGGTTGATCCAAACGGTGCGTGGTGCAGGTTACCGTTTCTCGACAAGACTTTAGTGTGCATCTAATAGGCACAAGATCACTTTTAAGCTATCTTGTGCTCCGTTTCTTCATATGGTCGGTTTATGTTTGATTCCTATTCTGGGTATCGTCTAATTTCTCGATTAGTAAGCTATCTGCTGCTTTGTTTATTAGCTGGCTTACTGCTCGATGAAGTCTTTTGGATACTTTTACTCGGTAGTATTTGTTTATTACTTTGGCATTATCGCCAATTATCTCGATTGAATTTTTGGTTATGGCATGATCGCCGCTTAACGCCACCCAATGGCCGTGGTAGCTGGGAAGGCGTGTTTAACGGTATTTATCGTTTACAAGGTAAAAACCGTAAACGAGTGTCACAACTTGCCTTTTTATTAGGGCGCTTTAGACAAGGGGCTGAAGCGCTTCCTGATGCCGCCGTCGTGCTAGATTCAGAGCACAATATTTTATGGTGTAACAAACTAGCGCAATTGTTATTGGGGTTTGTGTGGCCGCAAGACAATGGCCAACGTATAGATAACCTTATTCGTCATCCTGACTTTTCACATTATCTGAGACAAGCCGATTACCAAGATCCTCTCGAACTTGCAGCGCCCTTATCAGAAGGGCGTTTACTCGAGATCAGAATAATGGGTTACGGTGCGGGGCAATTGCTGCTAATAGCAAGAGACATCACGCGAGTGCGTCAACTGGAAGGAATGCGTAAAGAATTTGTCGCCAATGTGTCACACGAATTAAAAACACCCTTAACAGTGCTGCAGGGGTATTTGGAAATGATGCAGTCAATGGCAGAGCCTGATTCACATAATGTCAGAGCGCTTGAGCAAATGCAGCAGCAAACCACACGAATGCGCTCGATGGTGGAACAGTTGCTGGCACTTTCTAGAATTGAAGACTCAGAAGACATTAATTTAGAGGTGAAAGTGGATATGTCCCAAATGATGGATATATTACACGATGAAGCACTAGCCTTGGCGCAAGGGGAGTACGATATCACTTTATATTGTGAACCGCAGCTGAATATGTACGGCAATGAATTACAGCTTCGCAGTGCGTGTAGCAACCTGATCTCCAATGCGATTCGCTACACCGAACCTGGAGGGAGCATCGATATTAGTTGGCGTAAGCTCGCTTCAGGCGGTGAATTTAGTGTATGTGACAGTGGTGAGGGCATTGCGCCGCAACATATTGCTCGACTGACTGAACGTTTTTACCGCGTCGACAGTGACCGTTCAAGACAAAGCGGTGGCACAGGTTTAGGGTTGGCTATCGCCAAACATGCACTGAATCATCACCAAAGTGAGTTGATGATAGCCAGTCAGTTAGGGCAAGGCAGTACGTTTAGCTTTGTGATCCCGCTGAATTTAATTGAATATGCAGTGACAGAGGCACACGACGAGACTTAAGTATGTTAATGACCGTTTAGCTAAAATAAAACAGGCGTTTAGCCTGTTTTTTTATATCTACCGCACTAATTGATGAAATTGTTGTAGTTTGTAATCTAAGTGTCACTTAGTAGTAATAGACTTGTCATTATAGAAGTTGATACTGGCTGTGTTTTAAGAAACCAAGAACGTTAAACACTGGAGCAAAGAATGAAATTGAAACAACTTGTTGGCGCAGTAAGCTTAACTGCCGCAACTGTATTTTCTGCAGCATCAATGGCTGCAATTGATAAATCTTTACCAACGTATGAAAAAACAAGTGGCGTGTCTGGTAACTTATCTTCTGTTGGTTCAGATACTCTGGCTAACATGATGACTTTATGGGCTGAAGATTTTAAACAGCTTTACCCTAACGTCAATATTCAAATTCAAGCGGCAGGTTCTTCAACGGCGCCACCAGCACTGACTGAAGGCACATCACAATTTGGTCCAATGAGCCGTAAGATGAAGCCTAATGAAGTTGAAGCTTTTGAAAAACATTACGGTTACCAACCAACGCCTATTCGCGTTGCGATTGATGCTTTGGCAGTATTTGTTCATAAAGACAACCCAATCAAAGGCTTGAGCATGGAGCAAATTGATGGAATCTTCTCTTCTACGCATAAATGTGGCGGCGGAGACATCAAGCGTTGGGGCGATGTTGGCTTAACGGGCAACTGGGCTGCGCGTGACGTACAGCTATATGGCCGTAACTCAGTATCAGGTACATACGGTTACTTTAAAAAGAAAGCACTTTGTAAAGGTGATTTCAAAGCTAATGTAAACGAGCAACCGGGTTCAGCTTCAGTGGTTCAATCTGTTTCTCAATCACTTAACGCTATTGGTTACTCAGGAATTGGTTATAAGACTGCAGGCGTTAAAGCGGTAGCAGTATCAAAGAAAGGCACTAACTACATTGCAGCATCTGCTGATAATGCAGCAAGTGGTAAGTACCCACTTTCTCGTTACCTATACGTTTATGTGAACAAGCACCCGAACAAACCATTAGCGCCGATGGATCGTGAATTCATTCGCTATGTGTTGTCTCAACAAGGACAACAAATCGTAGAAAAAGATGGTTACGTTGCATTGCCACGTAGCGTCATTGCAAAAGATTTGGCTAAAGCCGGCATCCGTCTTTAACAGCAAATGATTGCAGATTAAAGGCCTCACATTGAGGCCTTTTTGCTGTCTGCTTGTCAGCGTGATAACGCGTTGTGATGCGCAAGCGCGGCTAGCCAAGTTTGAAACTCACTATCCATCGTGCTGCCCCATTGTGCGACCAATGCTTGATAGCGTGGGTAATCTCCCTGGCGAGTGAAAGTCAGCATCTGATCAACTTTATCTCTATGTCGCTCGAGCATAAAGCGCACGGCTAAATACCCCCAACGATACACTCGGTGACTGCCCCCATTTTTGACGTAACTGGTATTAAAAAGCTCACTCAGCTCAAAGTTGTTATCACCAATAACATCAATCACTTCAGTAGAGGCATGCGCCATAGAAAGGTACTCAGCTAGCCCTTCGCTCCACCAAACAAGGTGCGGGTATAATGGCGCCGGCGGTGGGCAATACTCCGGTGCGCTGTGAGAATCATGTAGTGAGGCACAAAAGTCACCATAAAGATTAAATCGACCATCGAGATAATGAATATATTCATGGTTGAGGTTCCACACGTTGCCTTCTCTTTCGTAAGCTACAAACTCAGCTTGATTATCAGCGCGCCGCGGTAGCCCCTCCAGATACATTCCTCCATTATCACTTGGCACATTAAAGTGCGCGGTGACATTTGCTTGGTAATCTTGGCGAGAATGGTAGACATTTGCTCGCATGCTGTGGTTATTGTCATCAGCAACGGGCTTATTTAGTGTGCCAAACAGCTGGTGGAATTGGCTTTCTTGCTGCTGAAGCTGTAGGCAAGCCGACTTTACCTGCTGTGGCGTCAAGGCTTGAGAGCGGATAATGATGGTATCGCTACAAGCATGGTTTTGCGTTAGCACGCTTGCTAATGGTTGCACGGTTTGCGCGCCAGCATATGACGACATGATTAATGCGGGGCTAACGATAAGTGACAAGATAGAGTGTTTATTTTTCATGGAGGGTATCTCTCATTTTTATATTTGCATACAATATTCTCAAGTGTTCCCTTAAACGTAATTCAAGTCAATGCAGCTTAAGCAGCACTGACTCGATTCGAAAACATTCAATGACTAAAAAGGATATGCCGTGTTAGAGCAGTGGGATAACAATCAAGATCACCATTCATTTGCCAATACAGATCAAGTACGTGTTAAGCATTTATCATTGATGTTAGATGTTGATTTTGAAGCGCAACAGTTAACAGGATCCGTAGAGCTTAATCTTGCATTTTTAGCGCCTGAGACTCGTGAACTTATGCTTGATCTTCGTGATATCACTATTTTAAGCGTCAGTGATCACACCGGTGAAAAACTAGATTACGCTATTGATAAAGAAGACGAGATCCTTGGCCAGCGTTTATGTATCCAATTAGACTCTTCAGTCAGTAGCGTAACAATACAGTACGTTACCTCTCCACAGGCGCAAGGGTTACAGTGGCTCACACCTGCACAAACAAGCGGTAAAAAACGCCCGTTTCTCTTTAGTCAATCCCAGCCAATTAATGCCCGTAGCTGGATCCCATTACAAGATTCACCCAAAGCAAGGGTGACCTTTGATGCGGTGATCAATGCCCCTAAAGGTATGCGAGCTGTGATGAGCGCCATGAACGATTCAAGTGCTGCGCTTGATGGGCGTTTCAGTTTCACGATGGAAAAAGCCATGCCAACGCATTTGTTGGCCATTGCCGTCGGTGATTTAGCCTTTGGACGCTTAGGCGATCGCACCGGCGTCTATGCTGAGCCAGAAGTGGTAGATTCAGCTGTTGCAGAATTTGAAGACACGGAAAGCATGGTCGAAGTGGCAGAGTCATTACTTGGACCTTACCCTTGGGGACGATACGACATGATTGTGTTGCCACCGAGTTTTCCATTTGGCGGCATGGAAAACCCAAGGCTTGCATTTATGACACCGACGCTGATCGCTGGAGATAAAAGTTTAGTCTCAACAGTGGCGCATGAGTTAGCACATTCGTGGACAGGTAACCTTGTGAGCAATGCAACCTGGCGTGATTTATGGCTAAACGAAGGCTTTACCACTTATTTTACTAACCGCATTGTGGAAAAAGTCTTTGGTAAAGAGCTCGCAGAGTTGGAAGTGGTGCTTGAATATGGCCGTTTACAAGAGGCAATAAACTCAACGCCATTGGCGGCGCAAACCTTACCGGCAAACATGCAAACTCAAGATCCAAACGAAGCGTTTAATCGCTTTACATATGATAAAGCATCAATGTTTGTCCATGATCTAGAGAAGCGATTAGGTCGAACTGCTTTTGATAAGTTTTTGTATGAATATGTACAAGCCTTTGCGTTTGAAGCTATCACCACAGAAACCTTTGTTGAATATGCTAAAAAGACCTTATTAGTTGAACATAAAGAGGTGATCTCAGAAGCTGAATTACTGGGCTGGATCTATGGTGAAGGCATGCCTAACTGGTTTAGCGCGCCAAGTTCAAACAGTTTAGACAAGGTGAAAGCAGCTTTAACAGCCTTCAACGCAGGCGATGCGCCTAGCAGCTTAAATACCACGGGTTGGTTAGTGCATCATTGGCAATACTTTTTAACGAATTTGCCTGAGACTCTAACCCATGAGCAGCTAGCCTCACTCGATACCGCCTTTTCGTTAACGCGTTCAACTAATGCTGAAATTGCATGTGATTGGTACAAAGTGACGATCCGCAACCGCTATGAAAGCGTGTTACCCGCAGTGAGTGATTACTTAGTTAAAATTGGCCGTGGTAAATTTGTCAAACCTTTATATGCAGAGTTACTTAACGCAGGGTTTAATACAGAGCTTAAAGCGATTTACACATTGGCGAGAGCAGGTTATCACCCATCTATAGCCGTGATGTTAGACAGCCAATTGCAAGCGGTGCTCACCTCGTAACAGGTGAGGGCTGGTTACCTTCCAAGCTTAGGGTTTATTTGAACTCAATGCGTTAGTATATAGTGCAAAGCGTTAGCGATAACGCTTTAGCCTGCTAAGCGAAAGCCAATAAAAGCCTAGATTCCCAGCATTAACGCGCGTGCGAAGAGCCGCGCTTTTATCTGCGCAAAAAATCACAACACCTCAACAGCCCCTAGTTAGACGATTTATTGGATAAAAAAATGGCAACCCTTAGGGTTGCCATAAAATAAATCTTCAAGAGTGCACACAATACGGTGACTCAATGGCAAACCTTAACAGGCATGCCTAAGGGAATGATGAACAATGAAACAATCAGTTGTGTCAGTAGCAAGGCTCGCTGAAAACATACATCATGAGCTGTCAATAACACGATTAAGCCAACAATCAATACTTACTTAACAATATTCACTTAATCAAAATCGGTTCATATACTCAGAGTGCTAAATTGCTTATTAGTTCCTTTGATGAGCAAATTTTTTTATTTTATTTTCACTTGTATCAAAAATGTTCAAATCTCATCACCATACAGGCATTTCATCCCCAACACTTGCTGTGGCTATTGGCTTAGCAGGACAACTTTGTCCCAGATTGCATCACTGAATAATGTCGAGTCGACAGCTTCTGACACGAGACTTCATGCGTAATGATAAAAGGTAGTGTTTTATGAATATCCAGCTTACGTTGACGCTGATGTTGGAGTTGGAACTGGAGTTGAAAATGCTAGGCAAAAAAAAATGGCAACCAATAAGGCTGCCATAAAGTCATTGTTCAAGAGCACGCTATTTAAGTGGCTCAATGGCAAACCTCAACAGGAATGCCCAAGGAAATGATGATGAAAAATAAAACAACTAACCATGAAGCAATGAACAGCTAAGCTAACAATGTATGTTCACCTAATCAAAATTGGTTCATATACTCAGAGTGTGTGATTGAGCATTAGTTCCCTTGCGAGTTCATTTTATGAGCCTATTTCTAATATAAACGCTTTTTTATACATGAAATTAATAAAAGTAATTGATAGTAAAGCAATTTTTATTTGTTTTTTATTTGGATTTTTATTGGGTTTTTTGAGGTTATATCTTTTTTTAGGCAAAAAAAAAGGCAACCTATTGGTTACCGGCTGATCTACTTTAGATCAAGTGGGGCTGCGCTAGAAGCCCCTGGGAGATGATGAATGAAGTAACATTCAATGTACATAAGATTAGAGTGCACTTACTGATTTTAGTTCAAAAAAACACTTAAAATAATCCTATTTTCTTTCATTTTATTATAAGTGTATATTTTTAATAACATAAGTTAGCTTAATAATTTTAAGATATCTTTTTCTATTGCGTTTGGTTTGGTGGTTGGGGCAAATCGCTGTTGTACCTGACCTTGTTTATTGACTAAAAATTTAGTGAAATTCCACTTTATCTTCTCCGAGCCGAACACGCCTTTAGCTTCACTTTTGAGATATTGATAAAGTGGGGCGGTGTTGTCTCCATTCACCGCTATTTTTTCAAAAAGAGGAAAGGTGACGCCAAAATTGAGTTCGCAAAATGTGCTGATCTCCTTGCTGTCGCCCTTTTCCTGAGCGCCAAATTGATTGCAAGGAAATCCTAGAATGACTAATCCTTGGGATTGATATTGTTGATAGAGCATTTCGAGAGCTTTATATTGCGAGGTTAATCCGCATTCGCTGGCTGTATTGACAATAAGTAATACTTTATCTTGGTAATTGGCCAGAGAGATCGGCTGTCCTTGAATGTTGGTAACGGTAAAGTCGTATATCGATGTTGGCATAATAAGCTCCTTTAGTGATTAGGGGTGTTGATCTTTCACGGTTGTTTTGCCGCAGTTTATTGACTATTTTGACAAGGTAGAGGCTACGCCGTTTAGTTATTCTACACAAAGAGTCTACAACACAGTAAAAATCGCCAAGAAACGCGGTCCTTTGGGTTCGTTTCAATTCATTTACTCTTTTATAACGAGAGTGCGTGACGCGCTTTCACTTAGCCAGCTAAGTATCATCTCAAGTCTTGTACTAAAAAATGGAATTCGAACAAAAACTAAGCTTCAAAGATCAACAGCCGCTAGTCTCGAACGACGTGAAGCGACTGATGCCAGAGGCGCCGTGCCAGTTTAAGCGACGGTGAGCGAATGGATAGATTCAGCGCTTTGTATTTTATCAAATAAAAGTAAACAAGCAGCCATGAGCTGACACACAGCCATGGATCACAGTAGATCTCGCCGCGAGATAGTACTACAGAGGTGGTAGTGAGTATTGCTGCTTTGTGACTAAAAGCGGCTAAATCTCCTTAGCACTGAACTCCGGTGTTATGACGTCAACACTATTTACCTTTTGGCGGTGAGCAATCGGCGGCAGCAATGTCAACTGGGAATGATATTAACTACACAGGGGATAGTAAATAATCTTGCATGTCTTAGTTATTGGTCGATAAAATCAATTTAATAGCGCTTTTGGTAATGACCAGCTAGTGACAATTCTCTGCCCTTGCCAATCTTCAATGGTCAGCCAAACTTTATCTTCAGCTTTTAACACGCTAGCACTAATAGCATGCACTTCCTGCCCATGTTGGCTACCATGTAATATGCCTTTGTCGCTAGTTTGCAATACCGCTAAAGGAAGTGGCTCTATACCTATATTCACATAGGCCTGACGAATATCGTCAACCTTACCTTCACTGAACATTATCATGAAATCCTTGGTATAACTGCCATGATGTAAATAAGGTTGCTTAAGGTTATATGGAATAGGTGTAATCTCAAACCCAGCTATTTTTTTGCTATCCCATGCACTAGGAAATTGCGGAAATAAAGATTGATAAAAAAAGTAGCAAGGTAATATAAGCAGAAAAACATTGATTTTATACTTGTATCGGTGCCATAAATTATTATTAATTCTTGCCATTATTTTATTTCCTGTTGAACTAATATTTCTTTCTCACTAGGCGCCAAGTTTGCGTTAGTCGCTTTAACTGTCATTTGAACACCTCTACTCGCTTTTACTGTCCGACTACCCCAAATCAAAAAACCGGTAATTGACATGCCAGTTAAAACAACCCCAAAAGCAAACCAGATGATTTTAGTCCAAATCCCAGCAATAGTTCCATAATGTAGCGGGTCTGCAATATGAGACAGTGTTTGTAATAGCGTCATTTTTTCAGGGGCCCTTTCGCCGACAATATCACCAGTCCAAGGGTTTACAATGACACCATAAGAGTATTTATCGTAAAAAACAAAATCACCACTACCGTATAATTTATAGGTGTCACGATTATGTTCTGGCAACATCAAATAAGTACCTTTAAAGTCGGGAAAATTTTTATTCGCTATCTCTAAAGCCTTAGTCAATGATAGTTTTTCTTCTCTAGCTGCTTGACGGTGCAAGGGAAGTTGCGCTTCGCTAGCAATAGGTGAATGTGGCTCAATGTCATAATCTGCATGCCATAAAATTGCTTGAAGTAAATACCAAAACCCCGTAATACTCATCAAAATTAAAAACCAAATAGACCAAACACCTGCTAAGCGATGTAAATCAGCATACAGTGTTTTTTTTCCTTGGTTTGTTCGAAGCTTAGGTTGAGTAAAAGCCTGCCAAAAATTTTTATAAATAACCAAGCCTGTAACCAAAGCACCCAGCATGACAATAGCCATGGCACAAACAATATAATAACCAATACTGTAGTTACTCTGCCATGGAAACAATAGCCAGCCGTGCAATGAGCGCATAAAACCATTAAACGTAATACCTTGATTAACTTCCTGTATTTCACCAGTGTACTGATTAACATAAGCAACGGCTTGAGGTTTATCTTTATCAGTGAATACAACTGCATGTATAAGGTAAGGTTCAAATGTCATAACAGTGGTTATCTTGGCAGTCGGATGAGCCGCCTGAACAATTGACATTAACTCTGGCGCCGTTTTCATCTGAACATTTTCAGGGTTACTCGCTCGGGCATTAGGGTTAGTAAGCCATGTCAACTCCTGACTCACAACGGCAATAGTACCCGTGAGGCAAACAAAACAAAATAATCCCCAGATAGGGAGTGAAAACCAACCATGAAGTTGAAACCAAAAACGATTGCTCAGTTTTGCCATAAATTTTCCGAATGAATAAAATAAAAAATTGCGTTAAGTGCATGTAACACAGTAAAAAATAATGCAAATGATAACAACTATCATTTGCATTATCTATATCTAAATATATAATGGCGAAAATTTTGACAAAAACATAACAAAACACATCAAGGGTGAACATGAAACTTAAGCATACTTTTGCACTTTCTTCATTAGTTTTGGCGATGGGACTTCCTGCATACGCACACGCAGCGCAAACTGAAAAAAATCTTGCAACTGATAATGAAAACATTGAAAAAATACTCATAGTTGGCGTACGTCAAGACCGAGTTAGCCAAGGCGCGACAGGTTTAACGATGGAGCTCTACGAAACGCCACAGTCGATCAGTGTCATTAGCTCTGAGCAAATTAAAAATTTTGCCACGAATAGCATTGACGATGCATTACAAATGGCGACAGGAATTACCGTAGAACAAGGTGAAACTAATCGTACTCGATATACTTCTCGTGGTTTTGATATTAAAAGCACTCAAATTGATGGCATTGGACTACCTAATAGCTGGGGTCTTGTTACTGGCGCCATGGAAAGCTACGGCTATGAAGAAATAGAAGTTATTCGTGGTGCTAATGGTCAATTAACCGGTGTCGGTAATGCTGCTGGTACAATTAACTATGTCCGTAAACGCCCAACAAATGAAAATGAAGGTGAGGTAGGTTTAACATTAGGTTCGCATGAGTTGAAACGTTTGCAAGCTGATTACTCAATGTTATTAACCGACAGTGGCAGCTGGGCGGCACGTGCCGTTGCTGTTATACAGGACTCAGGTTCATACCTTGATGGTCTAGAAAATGATCGCACATACTTTTCAATTGTGGTTGATGGACAGCTGACAGACAATTCAGCGCTAGCTTTTGGTGCATCGCATCAAGACGCTAATAGTGATGGTGTTATGTGGGGCGGTTTACCACTGGCTTATGCCGACGGCACGCAAGCTGATTTTGATGTCAGCACCAGTCCAACTCAAGACTGGACTATGTGGGATACACTTAATGTAAACGCTTTTGTTGAGTATACTTATACTTTTGATAATGATTGGGAAGTTAAAGCAACTTACAATAGACAAGACTCTGAAGATCAGAGTAAATTATTTTACGTGACTGATGCATTTGGGCTTTATAATCGCGAGACCAACCTAGGTTTAGCAAGCCAACCCGGTAGATATGACTCTGAGTTCAGTGCTGACTTATTTGATATAACAGCAATGGGCCAATATAGCCTATTTGGACAAGATCACGAATTAATGTTTGGCGCTAGCACTTCTAAAAGCAACGACATTTCTTTTACCAATGGTTATGATGCGGCAACAACACCGGCTTATGGCTTAACACCAGCTTTCCCGTTTGCATCAGATGCTATTCCCGAGCCAATTTGGGGCGAACAGAATAAATATGCAGATCTTGATGTCACCCTCACTCGTCTATTTGGCTCAACTAAGTTAAATATCAACGATGACTTATTCATAATTGCAGGCTTTAATGCTATTGATTATAGTCGAGAAGGTTTTAACTCAGGTGGCACTGTTGATAATGATGAAAGCGAAATTAGCCCATATATTGCAGCGACCTATGCGCTAACCCAAGATATTAACGCTTATGTTAGTTACTCAGATATTTATCAGCCACAAGAGCAATATGATTACGATGGCCACTTCTTAGAGCCAAGTAAAGGTGTCAACTACGAAGTTGGACTAAAAACTCAATGGCTTGATGATAACTTACTTGTCACTTTTGCCTTATTTCGTGCTGAACAAGACAATATAGCGGTTTTTGCTGGTATCAATGATACAGGTAAATATTACTACAAAGGCACAACACAGGACTCCAATGGTTTCGAATTGGAAGTTACTGGCCATTTAACTGATAGCCTGAATGCTACCTTTGCTTATACCAACTTGAATATCGAAGATGAATTGGGTAAAAGTACTAGTTCATGGGAGCCAGAAAACCTTGTTAAGTTTTCACTAGATTACACCTTACCGCAGTTACCTGAATTAACCATGGGGATAGGCGGGAAATGGCAATCTAAAACCGAAAATGCAGCTGCAACAGTTAAACAAGACTCATACCTACTTGTTAACGCTTTTGCCCGTTGGAATGTTTCAGACAACCTCGAAATACAAGCCAATATTGATAATATAACCGATGAGAAATACATTACTAGCTTAAAGAACGTTGGATTTTACGGCGCTCCAACAAAAGGAAGTGTTAACTTAACATATCATTTCTAAGTAAACTAAATTCGGTTTAAACAACGTCACTCAATAAAGCAAGTTAGCTTGAGTGAGAGTTAAATAAAAACCATTACCGCTAAGCGCATTAACTATTAAGCCGTGTTAAATCATGGTAAATAATTAATGCGCTTTTATTTTGTTATGAAAATAACTAGGAATAACTCATACACTGGACC
>JAOIUG010000036.1 GCA_028223395.1 Shewanella sp. | reverse complement strand
GGCAAGTTGTGTCGTTTAAGCGAGAAGTATATCGTAAAGTGATGAAAGAATTTGCGCCAACGACACTTCCTTTGCAAATTAAAGAGTCGCATCATAAAAGAAGAGGTATGCGTAGGAATTAACTCATGGAGGTTTGTGTAAGTTAAAAACACTTAGAGATATAACGCAGGCTGTTGCTTCAGCTCGTGATCTTGAATGTGCGCTGGAGCAGCTTGTCACACAGACCAAGCAAGCAATGGCGACTGAATGTTGCTCTGTTTATATTATCGAAGATCAATGCCTCATTCTTTCTGCTACAGACGGTCTCGAATCTACTGCGGTCAATAAAGTCAGGCTCCCACTGACACAAGGATTAGTGGGCCTGGTTGCTCAACGAGAAGAAGCGGTTAATCTCGCTGATGCATCTTCACATCCACGCTTTAAGTTACTGCCAGAGGTTTCAGAAGAAGCCTTTAATGCCTTCCTCGCGGTGCCTATTGTGTATCAAAAATCGGTGATTGGGGTCATTGTTGTGCAGCAATTTCACTCGCGACAGTTTAGCGAGGGTGAAGAAGCTTTCTTGATGACCTTAGCAGCCCAACTGGCCATGGCAATAAAAGGCCTCAAACGCAAAGCCATTGCCCAATACGAAACCCATCAACCACTTTATTATCAAGGTGAAACAGCATCAAAAGGCATTGCAATCGCCGCAGCATTGCAACTGGGTGGCCAATTATCTTTTACATTGGAAGAGTGCCAATCGGATGATGTGATCCAAGAAGAAACGCGTCTTAAACAGGCTATTAATCGCTGTAAAGACAGTTTGGGCAATTTGTCACAGCGTTTTGATAGAGAAAAAGACGAAGAAGCGGCATCCATTTTTAGTGCATTGTTGCTATTACTGGAAAAAGCCAGTCTTGCCGGACAATACATTAAAGAAGTGCGTTTAGGCTGGAGTGCTGAAACAGCGGTGTGCCGAGTTTCTAAGCGCTATATTGCTCATTTTCATGACATGGAAAACCGCTATTTAAAAGAGCGCGCCAGTGACATCAGTGATGTGGGCTTGCGCGTGCTGAGGCAGTTGATTGAGCCAGATAAGATATTCTTAGAGCCTGAAACGCCAGTTATTTTAATTGCACGCGAAGCGACAACAACATTATTGGCCGAATTTCCAAGGCAGAAGTTGGCGGGTATTGTCACAGAATTTGGCGGCGTCAATTCCCATGCCGCTATTTTAGCACGTGCATTAGGTGTACCAGCAATTATTGGTGTCGACGGGATCATGAGCGCCAACCTTGATCAACGACAAGTGGTGATTAATGCTAACCGAGGTCAATTATTAGTTGAGCCGTCAGCAACGATTTTGTTTGAGTATAAGAGCCTTATCGCAGCAGAAAAAGCCTTGCAAAGGCGTTACGCTGCCGAGCTGCCTTTATCAACAGTCACCTTAGATGGACACCGAATTTACCTCTACATTAATAGCGGTTTGATTAGCAGTATTGACTCCGACACGGGTTGTGACTCCGATGGGATCGGTCTGTACCGGACTGAGATCTTGTTCATGCTCAATCAACGTTTCCCTGGTGAGCAAGAGCAATTTGAGGTTTACCGTAAAGTGCTTCAGGCAGCAAAAGGCAAAACAGTTGTCATGCGGACGCTCGACATTGGTGGTGACAAGCCATTGGATTATTTTCCCATTGTTGAAGACAATCCCTTCCTTGGTTGGCGTGGTATACGCTTGAGTTTAGATCATCCTGAGCTTTTTCTAGTGCAATTGAGGGCGATGCTGCAAGCAACGAGTGATAGCGATCAGTTACATATTTTATTGCCCATGGTGAGTAACTTAGAAGAGATTGATCTTGCACTGGTTTACTTTGAACAAGCGCATCAGGAGTTGACTGCAGAGTTGGGTAGAGCAGTTCCGATGCCTAAAGTCGGGATTATGCTAGAAGTACCAGTATTGCTCTACCAATTAGATGAAGTGGCTAAACGCGTTGATTTTGTTTCAGTAGGCTCTAATGACTTAACTCAATATTTACTCGCTGTTGATCGCAACAACCCCAGTGTTAGTGAATTGTTTGACAGCTTTCATCCTGGAGTACTCAGGGCGCTGAAATTTGCATTAGCGCGTTGTGAAGCAAATCAATTGCCGATTAGTGTTTGCGGTGAGCTTGCTGGCGAGCCTATTGGTGCGCTGATCTTGATTGCGATGGGCTATCGCCAGCTAAGCATGAATCAAGCTAGTTTATCGCGGATAAATTACTTACTAAGGCGAGTGTCTAAGCAAGAGCTCAATGACGTACTAGCCCAAGCGCTGAATGTGAGCTCAGGGCAAGAAGTCAAAGCGTTACTGAGTGATTATTGCGAGCAAAAAGGGTTAAAAGCGTTATTAAATTAGCTTCTATTGTTAGCGCCCATGCTGATAATCCAATGTAAAAACACAATTATATTTATCTTCTCGGCCTGAGTCTGATGTGAGCATAAGGCTGTTACAATAGCGCCACTTTGGATGGTTATAACATCGATTTTCATGTGGTTTTAGTTTTTATTTTATAGGTAGAGAGTAATGAAACAGTATTTAGAGCTTTGTCAGAGGATCTTAGATGAAGGAACTTGGGTTGAAAACAATCGTACCGGTAAGCGCTGTTTAACGGTTGTTAATGCTGATTTAGTTTACCATGTTGATAGAAACGAGTTTCCATTAATCACCACGCGTAAAAGCTTCTGGAAAGCGGCGATAGCTGAACTGTTGGGCTATATACGTGGCTACGATAACGCAGCTGATTTTCGTCAAATAGGCGCCAAAACTTGGGATGCCAATGCGAATGATAACCAAGCTTGGCTTAATAATTCGCATCGAAAAGGTCATGATGATATGGGCCGAGTTTATGGTGTTCAAGGTCGCAGCTGGAGTAAACCTGATGGTGGCAGTGTTGATCAGCTACGTAAGATAGTGGATAACCTGTCTCAGGGAATTGATGATAGAGGCGAGATCCTCAGCTTTTATAACCCTGGAGAGTTCCATATGGGGTGTTTAAGACCTTGTATGCACACTCACAATTTCTCATTATTAGGTGATACGCTGTATTTGAGTAGCTTCCAACGCTCTTGTGACGTGCCATTAGGCCTTAATTTTAATCAGGTACAAGTATTTACTTTATTGGCCTTAGTTGCACAGATCACAGGTCATAAAGCCGGTAAGGCTTATCATAAAATTGTTAACGCACATATTTATGAAGATCAGCTCGACTTGATGCAAAATGTACAGCTTAAACGTCAGCCTTTTCCATCCCCGACACTTGTTATTAATCCCGATATTAAATCACTAAAAGATCTGGAAACGTGGGTCACAATGGATGACTTTCAAGTCAATGATTACAACCATCATGAGGAGATTAAATACCCATTTTCAGTGTAATGACACTGCTACCGTCTTAACTGTTTTAGCACTTTAGCCACGTACAGCTATCGAGAAAGGGAAATGCATGCCCACTCGCGGCAATAAGCTGAGACAACGTTATTGTGCCCATCCCACTTTATCGACATCAAGAGGCTCGTTTTAGTCGAAATATTCGAATCGAGCTTCTTTGAGTGTTAAGTGCGAACCTCCTCATAACAGCTCAAACACTCTGTTGCTCCAGTGGATCTGCTTTTTTTTTCATTTAAAATAGTTTTTAATGTGTTACTTTGGGTTGTTATCATTGTTTTTGTCGTTTGTTTCTTTTTTGAACTAGTATTTAATCATATTAAGCTTGCGCTCTATACCTCGGATATTCCGATGGTTGATGTTGATGCAAACGATTATTCAAGCTGAATGTTATCAGCTACACTCCTGACATTGAGGTTTTATGGAGCGTAATATGGAAAGGGTAATTAGAAACTTCCTAAGTCAGGAGTCTGCGGGAGGGATTTTGTTGATGATAGCGGTTGCGTTGGCAATGATCTTAGCCAATTCACCATTGTCAGGCATGTATCAAGGTTTTCTAGCAACAGAGATGCAAGTGCGTGTAGGGAGTTTAGATCTTGATAAAACATTGATCCATTGGATTAATGACGGCTTAATGGCACTGTTTTTTATGCTTATCGGTCTTGAGGTCAAGCGAGAACTATTAGAAGGCGCGCTTTCAAGCAGGGTTCAGGCATCTTTACCTACATTTGCCGCTATTGGCGGAATGGTCTTGCCAGCTGCAGTTTACCTTATCTTTAATTATGATGACCCTATCACCCAAGTTGGTTGGGCGATCCCAGCTGCGACAGATATAGCGTTTGCATTAGGGATTATGGCGTTGCTTGGTAGCCGCGTTCCTGTTGCACTTAAAGTGTTTTTACTTGCGTTAGCGATTATTGATGATTTAGGTGTGGTGGTTATTATTGCGCTGTTTTATAGCACAGACTTATCGACGATTAGCCTTGTTATCGCTGCTGCTGCAATAGTGGGACTAGTAGGGTTGAACCGTAAAGGTGTGACTGCACTTACTCCTTATGGGATCTTAGGTTTAATTCTTTGGATTGCAGTGCTTAAGTCAGGCGTGCATGCAACGCTTGCAGGCGTGATCATTGCTTTTTGTATTCCATTAAGGGCTAAAGATGGCTCGTCTCCCTCGGAAAGTTTAGAGCACAGTTTGCACCCTTGGAGCACCTTTATTATCTTGCCTATTTTCGCGTTTGCCAATGCGGGTGTCGATTTAAGTGGAATGAGTGCCAGCCTGTTACTATCACCTGTGCCGATGGGGATCGCATTAGGCTTGTTTTTGGGTAAACCACTAGGGATCATGTTATTTAGCGTGATAGCGGTAAAACTGAAGTTGGCAGTGTTGCCAGATGGCATAACTTGGCAGCAAATTATACCTGTTTCAGTGATGTGTGGTATAGGTTTCACCATGTCGATGTTCATTTCTTCACTTGCATTTACAGGAGAGGGAGCTATCTACGGTGATTATGCGAGATTAGGGATTTTATTAGGTTCAATAGCGTCAGCCGTTGTGGGGTATTTTTGGCTGTCTAAGGTATTACCTGCAAAAGGAGTGTTGAAATGAGAACGATACTGATAGTTTTTTTATTAAGTTTAGGTCTGAATGAAGCCGTTGCAGCAACACAGATCACCGCTTGTAATAAAGATTTAAACGATCGACATTGCCTTGATTATCTTGAAGGTGTTGTTGATGGTGTGTTGATGTATAGCAGTGCTGCTGTTGGGCAGCGTTTACAGTCAAACGATTACGGCTCTAGAGCATTAAAGTATCGAGGTGGGAAGCGTTTTCAAGAGGCTAATCGCACCTTTTGTGAAGGGCGTATTCCTGATCGAGACACGCTAGTAGAGGGATTGACTGAGGCATTTATTGTTGGCGATATTCGTAACAGGACAGATTTAGCCTCGGCGATGTTTGAGCTTACTGATTGCCAACGATTAAAATAGAGTATTCATCTCACTCACTTTTTAAGATATGTGGGCGAGTGTTGCAACAATGGCTTTCTCTTTAGGGTTGTGCCACGTAAATTATACTCTCTGTTTATATTTATAATGGCAATCTTTACATGGTTAATCTTAATTACAATCACCTTTACTATTTTTGGATGATCCAAAAAAAAGGGTCGGTAGCCAAAGCGGCAGAAGCATTATGCTTAACGCCACAAACGGTAACAGGTCAGATCCGAGTATTGGAAGGCAGTCTTAAAGGGAGCTTATTTAAACGTGTTGGACGCTCTTTAGAGCCGACAGAGTTAGGTGAGCTGGTTTTTCGTTATGCTGATAAAATGTTCAGCCTTAGTTACGAAATGCTCGATCTGCTCAATTATCAAAAAGATGACAAAATGTTGTTTGAAGTAGGGATTGCTGCAGCGTTATCTAAAGCATTGACAAGCAGAGTGTTATTGTCCGTTGTCCCGAGTGACGGCTCGATACATTTAGCCTGCTACGAAGCGACTCATGAAAGTTTAATGGAGCGCTTGAGAGGCCATAAGCTTGATATGATTTTATCTGATAATGCAGGAGAAAGTCTTAAATATCCCGAAATTTTATCTAAGCAGCTGGGTGAAAGTGGGGTGGCTTTTTTCTCATCAGAGCCTTACTTAGCACCGTTTCCGGCCTGTTTAGAGCAAGGAAAGCTATTACTTCCGAGCCGAAGCACTTCTCTTGGGCAACAACTTGCCCACTGGTTTGATGAAAAAAAACTTAATATCAGTATATTGGGAGAGTTTGATGACGCTGCAATGATGAAAGCATTTGGCTTTTTTAAACAAGGGATCTTCGTTGCACCGTCGATTTACAAGCAAGATATTTTGGCACATGGGATGACGCTATTAGGCGAAACAACAGACGTCAAAGAAGAGTACCATGTACTATTTGCTGAGCGAATGATCCAGCATCCGGCGGTTAAGCGGTTATTAGAAACTGACTTCTCTGAGCTTTTTGCAGGTAATGATGTGACGGTAAAGCAACTGTAGTTAAACTCTTTTGGTATCAAGTTAATTTGGGTATACACTAGCGCTATAATTAAGAATGGGAGCCAAAACGTGTCAGAAATAGTGCCTGAACCGATGAAAATAGCGAGAGTAAAATGGGCTTGCCGAAGAGGCATGTTAGAGTTGGATGTGTTGTTTCAACCTTTTGTTGATAAGCATTATGAAGCAATGTCCGATGCAGATAAAAATGTGTTTGTAAAATTATTAGAATGTGAAGATCCTGAGCTATTTGCCTGGTTTATGGGCCATGAGGTTTGTCAAAACCCAGCATTTTCAGACATGATAGTTAAAGTGCGTGGACGCCCAGCAGCATAGTTTTTGCCTTTATCGCTCGTTTGACCAGCGCCTGTCGTTGGTCGTTGTTGCTGCTATTTGTTTAACATCTTTTCTTCTTTGGCCTTACTCTGATTCTCCTTTTTACCTTACGATTAAAGCAATATGCTTTATTTTATGCAGTGTTTTTTTTGTGTGGCAGTTTTGGCGGCTTAAAGATTGGTCATGTCAATTTCTGCTGTCTAGCGATGGGCACGGGAAACTGGGATTACGGCAACGCTTTGTGGTAACAGGCAAACCCTTGATCACACCATTTGCAGTGTTATTTGATGTTCAATGCGAGCAAGATATAAAACGTCTGGTGGTTTGGCGCGATATGTTAGACGACACTGACTATCGCCATTTGTGCCGTCTATTATTGTTGGCTTGCCGTGACAAAGCGAAATAATATAGAAATAGTATGATTATTTTGGCTGTAATATTGTCGGCTTTGGAGATGATTTTTTATCAGGATGATCAATATTATAATGAAGGCCGCGGCTTTCTTTTCTAGCCATTGCACAGCGGATCATTAATTCAGCCACTTGCACCAGGTTACGCAGCTCTAGCAAGTTATTACTCACCTTAAAATTACTGTAGTACTCTTGGATCTCTTGTTGCAACATTGCGCATCGCCTTAATGCACGCTCCAAGCGTTTATCTGAGCGTACAATGCCCACATAATCCCACATAAACAGCCTTAGTTCATGCCAGTTATGGGCGATGACGACTTCTTCATCAGAATTAGAAACCTGGCTTTCATCCCAAGCTGGAATAGAGCAAGGCGCAGGGATTTTATGCAGCTGACTTTCAATATCTTCAGCGGCAGCTCTGGCAAAAACCAAGCACTCTAATAATGAGTTACTGGCTAAACGATTGGCACCATGTAAGCCGGTATAAGCGACTTCGCCAATTGCATAAAGTCCATTTAAGTCAGTTTGGCCATGAAGATCTGTCATAACGCCACCACACGTATAATGCGCGGCCGGAACAACAGGGATCGGATCTGTTGTGATATCGATACCAAATTCTAAACAGCGTTTATAAATGGTAGGGAAATGCTTAATAATAAAATCAGCCGGTTTGTGAGTGATATCTAGATAAACGCAGTCAGCGCCTAAGCGCTTCATTTCATAATCAATGGCGCGAGCAACAATATCTCGTGGTGCGAGTTCAGCTCTGTCATCAAACTCAAGCATAAAGCGGCTACCATCAGGTCGGCGTAAAAACGCGCCTTCGCCTCGAAGGGCTTCAGTAAGTAAAAAATTGCGCGCATCAGCATGATACAAACAAGTTGGGTGAAATTGATTAAACTCCATGTTTGCGACTCTGCATCCAGAGCGCCAAGCCATGGCAATACCGTCACCTGAAGCCACGTCAGGGTTTGACGTATACTGGTAGACTTTAGAGCTGCCGCCAGTGGCTAACGCGACAAAGCGGGCTTTTACCGTTTCTACTTGCTCAAGATCGCGGTTCCAAACATAGGCACCTTGGATACGATTTCCTGGCCGATCGAGCTTACGAGTAGTGATGAGATCTATTGCATTATAACGCTCTAATACACGGATGTTGGGGTGTTGGCTGGCCCGCTCTTGTAAAGTCACTTGCACTTCTTTACCTGTTGCGTCAGCGGCATGTAAAATCCGGCGGTGGCTATGTCCCCCTTCACGGGTTAAATGATACGGGGCATTGTTAGCATCACCGTCAATACTTTCTTCTTTATCAAACGCAACGCCGCAATCAATAAGCCATTGCATTGAAGATTTCGCATTTTGGGCGGTAAACTTCACCACTGACTCATCGCAAAGGCCCGCACCAGCAACCAAGGTATCAGCCACATGCGATTCGATAGTATCGTCTTCATCAAATACAGAGGCGATACCTCCTTGAGCATAGTAGGTGGAGCCTTCGCTTAAAGGGCCTTTTGATAATAAAATAACGTTAGATTTTTCAGCAAGATGCAGCGCAAGGGTTAAACCAGCGGCGCCACTTCCGATAACCAAAATGTCAGACTGGTGTTCAATGACTTGTTTCATCAGGTATCATAGAGTCAACGGGGAATTCGGACATGTTAAACCAAGATCTGCTTTATGGATACTTATCGTAGCGGTAATTGTTTGTGAGATCCGTTTTCTTTAATAAATATCACTAACACTGTCAGGTAAGGTTGTGGCTGAGTGTAAGCTTTTGTGATGATATTAGAGTTATAAGGCAAAATGTGATAAAACCAAGGGCGTTATACGCTTTATGTGGCTCAATTGAATAAACATCAATGCACTGTTGAACTCAAGTGCCGTCAATTGATGAGTAGTTGCTTTAAAAATAAAATGACACATTTGCATATTTTAATAGAACTTTTTTTAAACTCGCTAGTCTACATACATGGATATGATTCGAGCGACTGAGAAATCAGCATTAGATTTAGGAGTAGTCGGCTCGGATGAGTGGACAAATAAGTGATCAACAATTAGTTGAGCGCGTGCAGCGTGGTGACAAAAACGCTTTTAACCTTTTAGTACAAAAATACCAAAACAAGGTGGCGAGTTTAATCTCGCGTTATGTCAGAAATCAGGCCGACGTTGCGGATGTATCGCAAGAAGCTTTTATTAAAGCTTATCGAGCGTTACCAAATTTTAGAGGTGAAAGTGCGTTTTACACTTGGTTGTATCGCATTGCAGTTAATACTGCAAAAAATCATTTGGCTGCACAAGGGCGTAGAGCTCCAGCCAATGATGTTGATGCCGAAGAGGCTGAATATTATGATGGCAGTGATGCGCTAAAAGAATTTGCATCTCCTGAACGTCTTGTGCTTTCAGGTGAGATCCAGCAGGTTGTTTTTGATACGCTAGATACATTACCTGAAGAATTGAAAATGGCGATTTCACTCCGAGAACTTGATGGCATGAGTTACGATGAAATTGCTAACGTCATGGATTGCCCGGTAGGCACTGTAAGATCACGGATCTTCAGAGCGCGCGAGGCAATTGATAAAAAGCTTAAGCCGTTGCTAGAAAATTAGCACCCTTAAACAATAATAGGTGAATAATGGATAAATTAGGTCAGGAGTGGGTGTCTGCTGCTGTCGATGGTGAACTCGACGAGCACACATTAGCTGAATTAGCAGCTGATGCAGATTCACATGAGCAGTGGCGTGATTATCATATGATTGGTGATGCGATGCGTGGTGAACTACCGCAAACGGTGTCTGTTGATCTCAGTGACAGTATCATGGCTGCGATAGAGGATGAACCGGCAATTCTGGTCCCCAAACAAGCGACGCAAAAAAGCACAGCGAAGTCAACATCGAAAGTGGTACCACTGTTTAAGCAGTTTGGCCAATACGCCATCGCTGCTACAGTGGCGGTCGTTGCAGTGGTCGGTGTACAGAATTATAACCAAGAAACATTACTCAACAATTCTCCGCTACCGGTGTTGAATACGCGCCCATTAATCGGTAATGTCTCGCCTGTTAGCTTACAAACAGGTACGGTACAACCTAACCAAAGCTTTACCAATGAACAATTTGTCGACCAACGTCGCCGTATTAACGCGTATATTCAAGATCATATGTTACAACAGAGATTGAATACTAGTGCTGTTATAGGGGACAATAGCCAGATCGATACAGCACCTGTTAATCAGTAACAAGGAGTTAGCTTGCGTCTAATCCTACTGGCTATTTTAGTCATGAGTTTTCCCGCAATGGCGCGGGAAGATCTCTCTGCCAAAGCTTGGCTTGAAAATATGAGTCAAGCTCTACAAGAGCAAGAATTTAAAGCTTCCCTCATTCAGATCCAAGCCGATCATATTCGCCCGCTTGTGTATATTCATGGCAAAGTGGATAAGCATGAAGTTGCCTTTTTAGAGCACCTTAATGGTCCTCCCAAAAATGCAGTTCGTGTGGGCGACACTGTCACCTTTATTGAGCATGATCAGCCGCCATATAGTGTGCATGCTAGGCGTATTGAAGGCCTGATCCCTGCCGCCTTCGCAGAGGATGTCTCCCATTTAGAAAAAGGCTATCAATTTGTATTGGGAGGGAAAAGTCGTATAGCAAGTAGAGCTGGACAATTGGTGAGTGTTATCCCTAAAGATGATAATCGCTATGGCTACCGAGTTTGGTTAGATGTCGATACATTTTTACCGCTGCGATTAGACATGGTTAATAACGAGAAGCAACTATTAGAACAATTAATGGTTGTCGAGCTGATAGTGCTAGAAGATACACCACCCATTTTACTTGAGGCACGTAAACAAGATTGGCCGCCAGTGATGGCACAATCTAAACGAAATGACAGTGAAGACTGGACATTTAACTGGTTGCCAGTGGGTTTTAAAGTCTTAATGAAAGACTCACATCGTTTAATTGGCAGTAAAGAGGCGGTGCAGTACATTGCGATTAGTGACGGCTTAGCGAGTATTTCAGTGTATGTAGCTAAAGCAGGCGAGGCACCCTTGCCAGATGAGCTGGTTACACGTAATGGTTTGTCTTTAGCTACAGAACGAGTTGGTAATACAGAGGTGGTTGCTGTTGGAAAGGTCCCAGCTGAAACCCTAAGCCGAATAGCGCAAAGTATACGGTTACAGTAAAAGGGCAAACATCAATGATGGAAGAGGTCGCCTGTGTGGTTGCAAACAGCAATGCTGGCTGGGTAGTGGTAGAGATTGAAATGAAAAGTGCTTGCAATCACTGCGATAACAGTGAGTCTTGCGGTACTTCTGCCGTAGCCAAAGCTTTTTCATCAAAAATGCAACGATTTTCGATACAAACAGAACACGCATTTTCGGTGGGTGAACGCTTAATGCTGGGATTACCTGAAAGCGTAATTTTAAAAGCTGCATTGCTTGTTTATATCTTACCGTTAATTGGCTTTTTTATTGGTGCATACAGCGGCAACTCTCTAGCAGGGCTTTTTAGTGTTAGCCAAGATCTTTTATCAATTCTATTCGCCGTCCTCGGTGCAACAGCTTGTTGGATGATGGGAAAACGATTAGCGAAGTCCTTAGAACAAAATGCCCAACCTGTGATTATAAAATCTCTCGGAAAGCCGATTAATATTACCAAATAACCGCAGCGACTGAGTCGAGGGCATAACTTTCCAATGCTAAAGCATGATAAAAATTGGTATTAAAGCTGCAATCGGGTACAATTCTGCACCTTAAAAATTCTTTTCAACTTCGAGTTAAGTCATCCCAGCATAATGAAGCATATTAGAAACTTTTCAATTATTGCCCATATTGATCACGGCAAATCAACACTCTCAGATCGCCTTATTCATGAATGCGGTGGCTTAACCGATCGCGAAATGGCCGCACAAGTTCTCGACTCAATGGACATTGAGCGTGAGCGTGGCATTACGATTAAAGCGCAAAGTGTCACTTTGGATTATAAAGCTAATGATGGTGAAACTTACCAGCTAAACTTTATTGATACCCCTGGCCACGTTGATTTTTCCTATGAAGTGTCGCGTTCTTTAGCGGCTTGTGAAGGTGCGCTGTTAGTGGTCGATGCGGGGCAAGGCGTTGAAGCACAAACACTTGCAAACTGTTACACCGCACTTGAAATGGATATGGACGTTGTGCCTGTCCTAAACAAGATTGATCTGCCGCAGGCCGATCCTGATCGCGTAGCAGAAGAGATTGAAGACATTGTCGGCATTGAAGCTGCTGATGCGGTGCGCTGCTCTGCTAAAACCGGTGTCGGTATCAAAGACGTGCTTGAAGTGATTGTGGAGCAAATTCCACCACCAGAAGGTGATGTAGATGGACCACTGCAGGCGCTAATTATTGACTCTTGGTTTGATAGTTACTTAGGCGTGGTATCTTTAGTACGTATTAAAAATGGCGTATTAAAAAAAGGCGATAAGTTTAAAGTGATGTCTACTGGCCAGACTCATACTGCTGACCGTGTGGGGATCTTTACCCCAAAACAAACTGATACCCCAGAGCTAAAAACGGGCGAGGTCGGTTTTGTTATTGCGGGTATTAAAGAGATCCACGGTGCACCAGTAGGTGATACGCTGACGCATGCAAAGCATGGTGCACTTGAGCCATTACCCGGTTTTAAGAAAGTTAAACCACAGGTATACGCCGGTTTATTCCCTATTTCGACTGACGATTACGAAAGCTTCCGTGATGCGCTTAACAAGTTGAGCTTGAATGACGCTTCATTGTTTTTCGAGCCTGAAACATCATCTGCCCTAGGGTTTGGTTTCCGTATTGGCTTCTTGGGTCTGCTCCACATGGAGATCATTCAAGAGCGTCTAGAGCGTGAATACAACCTAGAGCTTATTACGACGGCACCGACAGTAGTGTATGAGATTGTTCAGACCAATGGCGAGACGATTTATGTCGATAACCCATCGGATCTACCTGCTATCAATAACATCGAAGAGATGCGTGAGCCTATTGTTGAGACTAATATTTTGGTCCCTAAAGAGTATTTAGGTAACGTTATTACTCTATGTGTTGAAAAGCGTGGTGTACAAACTAATTTAGTTTACCACGGTAACCAAGTGGCCCTCACCTACGAATTGCCAATGGCAGAGGTAGTGATGGACTTCTTTGATCGCCTAAAATCAACCAGTCGGGGTTATGCTTCGCTTGAATATAACTTTGTCCGCTTTGAACCTGCAGATATGGTACGCCTTGATATTCTGATTAACGGTGATAGAGTCGATGCATTGGCGATGATTATCCATAAAGGATTGATCCGATCTAAAGGCCTTGCATTGGTGAATAAGATGAAAGAGCTGATCCCGCGTCAGATGTTTGATATTGCAGTGCAAGCGGCTGTTGGCAGCCAGATTATCGCTCGTTCGTCAATTAAAGCGATGCGTAAAGACGTTACAGCTAAATGTTACGGCGGCGACGTTTCACGTAAAAAGAAACTGTTACAGAAACAAAAAGACGGTAAAAAACGCATGAAGCAAGTGGGGAATGTTGAAGTCCCACAAGAAGCGTTTCTAGCGGTGTTAAAGCTTAACGACTAAGTGTGTTAAGCGTGTATATCGTTAGACAATGCGCCGCAGTTTGCGGCGCTTTCGTTACAGGGCTATAACCAAAGTGGTATCAGGATTGTTACCATTACCTACATGATGATTGGCAGGAGTTAAATAATAATGGCAGGCTATTTTTCACAAATTTTAGTTTTGGTTACATTGGTCACGGGTATGGTTTGGCTAATTGATGCGTTGTTGCTCGCGCCAAAACGCCGAAAGAAATTACAAATAGCGCAAGCTGAAAACGTGAAATTAACTAAAGACAATGCAGACACCATTTTACGTGAGCCTGCGTTGGTAGAGACGTTTAAATCAGTTTTTCCTGTGATAGCTTTTGTTACTGTTTTACGTTCATTTATTTATGAGCCATTTCAAATACCGTCAGGGTCAATGATGCCAACACTGCTCGTCGGCGATTTTATTCTGGTTGAAAAATTTAGCTATGGAATTAAAGATCCTGTTTGGCGCACGACATTAAAAGAAACAGGCAAGCCTAAACGCGGTGATGTAGCCGTGTTTAAGTACCCTGAAAACCCAAAGATTGATTACATCAAGCGTATCATTGGCTTACCTGGTGATCGGATTGTTTACCGTAACAAGCAACTTTATATTCAAGCGGCATGTGCCAAAGGGCAGAGCCCGTGCCCAACATTGGAAAAAGTAGAACGAGTGCAAGTTAATCGTGGAGAGTTTTCACTTAATGGCACCGCACTCCTACGAGAAAAAGAGCAGCTTGGCGAAGTCAGTCATGACATTTTAATCAATCCAGCACGGCCAGAAATGCTTAATTATTACTACCGTCAGCCCAATGTACCTTTAACAGAGTTCGTGGTACCTCAAGGGCAATACTTTGCGATGGGTGACAATCGCGATAACAGTACCGATAGTCGTTTTTGGGGCTTTGTGCCGGAGCATAATCTCGTCGGTAAAGCCGTCGCTATTTGGATAAGCTTTGAGTTTGACAGAACACCAGCTGACTTTTTGCCAGCTTGGATCCCAACAGGGGTTCGTTTTAACCGTGTAGGCGGAATTGTGTAATATGGAACCAATTAAAAATATCCCTAGACTATGTCGTACCTTGGGCTACGAGTTTGCTAAGCAAGCATTATTAGATCAGGCACTAACACACCGAAGCGCCTCCAATAAGCATAATGAGCGACTCGAATTTTTGGGTGACTCAATTTTGTCTATTGTGATCTCCGACGCGCTGTATCATCAGTTCCCTAAGGCGACAGAAGGTGACTTGAGCCGGATGCGGGCTACGTTAGTGTGTGGCAAAATGTTGGCTGAAATAGCCATAGAGTTCAAGCTAGGTGATTACCTCAAACTGGGCCCCGGTGAATTAAAAAGCGGTGGATTTAGACGAGAATCTATATTGGCCGATGCAGTCGAGGCCATTATTGGTGCAATCTACCTTGATTCTGATCTCGAAAAATGCCGTAAATTGGTACTTAACTGGTATGCCTCGCGCTTGCAAGTAATAGAGCCTATCAACCAGAAAGATCCAAAGACGTTACTTCAAGAACATCTGCAGAAATTTAAACAACCGCTGCCGATCTATAAAGTCGTCCATACTGAAGGTGATGCCCACGAGCAAACCTTTACCGTTGAATGTGTTGTAGAAGACTTGAGACAAGCCGTTGTCGGGGTTGCCAGTTCACGCAGAAAAGCAGAGCAAAGTGCAGCCGCTCAAGTGTTGGAGTTAATTAAGAAATGAGTAACGAAAAAGATTTACCCGAAAGCAATGAACCAAGCCTAGACGACTTACTCGCACAGATGAATAACCCGTCATCAGCGGTTAAGTACGCGGTAACTTATTGCGGTATGGTGGCGATTGTTGGCCGACCAAACGTCGGTAAATCAACCTTGCTTAACAAGTTATTAGGCCAAAAAATCAGTATCACGTCTAAAAAACCACAAACGACGCGTCATCGTATTATGGGGATTCACACCGACGGTCCGCGCCAAGTGGTGTTTATTGATACGCCGGGTCTTCACATGGAAGAAAAGCGTGCCATTAACCGATTAATGAACCGTGCTGCGGCGAGCTCTTTGGCTGAAGTCAGCTTAGTGGTATTTGTTGTTGATGGTATGAATTGGACGCCAGACGATGAAATGGTGCTGCGTAAGTTGCAGAGCCGTAATGATGGCCGCAAGACCGTACTCGCTATTAATAAAGTCGATAATATCAAAGACAAAGAAGCGCTATTTCCTCATCTTGAAGAATTATCGAAGAAGTTTGAATTCGACGAAATCTTGCCTATCTCTGCCACGCAAGGCACTAACGTGCAGCAGATTTTAGATATGTCAGTTGAGTCTGTGCCTGAGTCTCCACATTTCTTCCCTGAAGACTATGTTACTGACCGTTCACAAAAGTTTATGGCCTCAGAGATCGTCCGTGAAAAGTTAATGCGCTTTTTGGGCGATGAACTCCCATATGACTGTACTGTTGAAATTGAGCAGTTCAAAATGATGGAAAATGGCGTCTACCAGATCAATGCGTTAGTTCTCGTTGAGCGAGAAACACAAAAGCGCATGGTGATTGGAAACAAGGGAGAGCGCATCAAGAAGATAAGCTCAGCAGCCCGCGTTGATATGGAAGTCTTGTTTGATAACAAAGTATTCTTAGAGATGTGGGTGAAGGTTAAATCCGGTTGGGCTGATGATGATCGCGCACTGCGTAGCTTAGGTTACGGCGAAGAGTAACCGTTACACGAGCCGCTGAATAATGCCTCTTTTTAGCAATAAAAAGGGGCATTTTTGTCAGTGTTTAGCGAAAGAGTCATGTTGATTAAGCTCAATTGGCATTAGCACCGAATTGGATTTATGATGGTGACTATGAGTTCTATTCATTTACTAAGCGGAATAAAATAATCATGGAGCGTGGTTACGTTCTTCATACCCGGCCCTTTCGTGAATCAAGTGTGCTGGTCAACTTGTTGGTTGATGGTAAAGGGCGAGTGGATGCTGTTGCTCGGCTTGGCAGCAGTAAGAACTCTATTCGCAGCATCGTGCAGCCATTTCAACCGCTCATTTTTCAGTTGCAAGGTAAGTCAGATCTTAAAAACTTAAAGCAAATAGAAGCTGCAAGCCCTGCTGTGCCACTAACGGGTGATTGCTTGTATTCAGGCTTGTACCTTAACGAGCTGCTTATTCGCTGTTTAACGGTGCAACATAGCGCTGAAGAGCTGTTTTTTAATTATCATCAAACATTGATAGCAATGGCAAAGTCGTTTAATCAAAGCCAGTTACGCTATTTTGAGTTGGCGTTATTGCAAGAGTTAGGCACAATGCCATCCCTTGAGTACGATCCCTCTGGTGCTGAAATGACGGCCAGTGGTTTTTATCGACTTGAGCTTGAACATGGTTTTATGCCGGTGATAGCAACGCAATATAATCAGCATAAATTCTTCACCGGCGAGATGCTATTTGCCCTTAAACAGCAAGCGTTATCGGCTAAGCACTTTGTTGAAGCTAAAAAATTAATGCGGCAACTGCTGGCACCCACATTAGGCAATAGAGCGTTGCATTCGCGGAGTTTATTCATTAAAAAGAGTGTCAGTTCGAGTAAAGCAACGCCAAATGGCTAACTCCGTTTCACTCAAATAATTCAATGAGGTATAGCAGCTCACATGCTGGCTATAGATTAAATCTCACAGTACAATAGCGGCATTATTGTTTCGTTTAATTAAGGAATACACATGAGCCGGATCTTACTGGGCGTTAACATTGACCACATTGCGACTTTACGTCAAGCGCGCGGGACTGACTATCCTGATCCTGTTCATGCTGCTGCGGTTGCAGAGCATGCAGGCGCAGAAGGCATTACTGTTCATCTACGTGAAGATCGTCGCCATATTATCGATAGAGACATCTACGCTCTTGCAAAAACACTTAAAACTCGAATGAATTTTGAGATGGCTGTCACTGAAGAAATGCTTAATATTGCCTGTGAGATCAAGCCGGCTTATGTGTGCCTAGTGCCAGAAAAGCGAGAAGAACTGACGACCGAAGGTGGTCTTGATGTGGCAGGCCAGCAAGATAAAATCGCAGCCGCGGTAACGCGCTTATCTACAGAGGGCATTAAGGTTTCTTTGTTTATCGACGCTGATCAAACACAAATTGACGCCGCTGTTGCCGTTGGCGCGCCAGTGATAGAGATCCATACTGGTGGTTACGCTGACGCCAAAACTGATGCTGAAGCTGCAGCAGAGCTTAAGCGTATTAGCACCATGGCGACATACGCGCATGGCAAAGGTTTGGTAGTGAATGCTGGCCATGGCTTGCATTATCATAACGTTAAGCCAATTGCTGCTATTCCTGAATTATATGAGCTCAATATTGGCCACGCGATCATCGCCCGCGCCGCGATTGATGGTTTAGCGACTGCGGTACGTGATATGAAACAATTAATGGTTGAAGGTCGCCGAGGCGAGTAAATCATTTTTGAATGTAATTTGAAAAACCGAGCATGACACTTAGTTATGCTCGGTTTTTGTTTAGTCAAAAAGGGCATTTATGATTGTTGGTTTGGGTACCGATATTGTTGAGATTGCGCGCATAGAGACTCGCATTCCTGTGGCTGGTGAAAAAGAGCTACACACTAATCGTTTGGCAAACAGAGTGTTAACGCCGTTAGAGCTTGAAATTTTCATCAAATCTTCCAACCCTGCGCGTTACTTGGCTAAACGTTTTGCGGCCAAGGAAGCTGCAGCAAAAGCGTTAGGGACTGGCATTGGTCGTGGCGTGTCATTTCAGCATATTGAGATCAGCAACAACGACAATGGTGCGCCAGTCGTCACATTTAGCGCCGGCGCAGCTGAGCGGTTAGCGATACTTGGTGGCGTTAGAGGTCATCTTTCTATTGCTGATGAAAAACATTACGCAACAGCAACGGTGATCTTAGAATCATAAATAGATTAACTCTATGGCGTAGTGGTTACCGCTAGTTTAAAGCCATCATGTTCGATTAAAGACTAAGACTAAGAAACAAGAATCAATAAAACCATAATAATCATTGTATTGAGTAAGGAGACTGATAAATGAAATCCGCCGTAGAGCAACTGTCGACCTATAAAAGTGTGCATTTAAACCCGAGCAATATCAACACTCATTTTCTAGGTGTGCCGTTGATCATCTGGTCAGCTTTTATCGGTTTAAACCTTATTCCTATCAACTTTGTTGTATTTGATGATCCTGTTATTCACTTTAACATGGCGACGTTTTTTGCCATTGTTGCATTGGGGTATTACTTTATATTGCACGTAAGATTAGCGATCGGTCTAACTTTGTTCATCATTCCAGTACTTTATACTTCGGGGATGGTTGCCCAATATGCAGGTGCCGGCTACCTTGCGGTAGCCACTTTTATTGTGGGCTGGATCATTCAATTTATTGGTCATCAATATGAAAAGGCAAAACCTGCTTTTGTGGATGATTTGAACCAGCTACTAATTGGCCCGTTCTTTTTGATGGCAGAAGTGTATTTTAAGCTTGGTTTTGAAAAAGAGCTGTTAGCGGAGATCACGCCCATCGCGCGGGATAAACGCC
>JAOIUG010000035.1 GCA_028223395.1 Shewanella sp. | reverse complement strand
ACATAATACTCGCTAAAAGAGCCTGTGCAACAACTTGTGTTATATACCGTTAAAATTACAAGCTATTTAACCTTTAATTAACTAAAACTAATCAGCAAAAGCATCACCTTACACTTCATGTTGAATTATTTTTACTTTTACTTATTCCACAGTGTTTTAAATTAACTTTTAAGTGAAATCGCTCTCTTGTTAAAGCCATAATGGCTGTGCCACGCATGAGTGCAGCCTAGATATGGACCAAGATAGTGCGCTCTCTAGATAGTGTCAGTCTTGCTCACTATATATTGACCCTGGCCACCCTTTGCTTTTAAATCATCGACTATTGCGACTAAACCGTCCCAACGAAATGCACACCAATCAGGCGCTAACAACATCGGCTTTTTAGCATAAGCCGTGACGCGATGAAAAATGATCTCTTTAGGTGTGTGGCGTATTAATTCTCCCACGCTCGCGGCGTAATCTTTGGCTGTTAACAGCTCGATTTTATTATTACGCCACGCTTTGGCCATCGTGCTCCCCTCCACGATATGCAAAGGGTGTAGTTTCAATCCATCCACACCCACGTCCAATACTTTGTTGAGAGTTTTGAGGTAGTCTGCGTGCGCTTCACCTGGTAATCCTAATATCAAGTGAGTACACACTTTAATGCCTTTAGCACGCGCACGCTTAACTGTGTCAGCATAAACATCAAAGTCATGGCCGCGGTTAATCCTCTTTAGCGTGTGATTGTTTGCTGTCTGTAGCCCTAGCTCCAGCCACACATCAAGCCCCCGTTGCTGATATTGTGCTAATAGCTCGATCACTTCCTCTGGCACACAGTCTGGCCGAGTGCCGACGCATAAGCCAATAACATCACTATCTTGAACCGCTTCGTCATATTTATTTTTTAATACTAAATATTCATCATAAGTACTGGTATAGGCCTGAAAGTAAGCCATATATTTAGAGGGCTTAGTGGATAGTCGCTCTCGCCCTTGCGCTAATTGCGCCTGAATTGACAGCTCTGTTTTATGCTCATGATTAAAAGACGCCACATTGCAGTAGGTGCAGCCGCCTTTACCCAGAGTACCGTCTCGATTAGGGCAAGTGAACTTTGCATCAATGGTTAATTTGCGGATCCGCTCTCCATAGCGCTGCTTACAGACACGGCCAAATGTTCTAACGTAACTATCTAAGCCCAAGATTAATTACCGACTATCAAATTTGCTTTATTTTATGCATTTCTCTAATACATTAATTAGCGCCAGCTCAAATAACTGTAACTTCATCACGCTAAAAAGTAAGGATTAAGCCCAATGCTTGAACTCGACTTCACATCCCCCTCAGTTAACCTTGTCACTCGGTGATGATACAGATACATCGCATGCCTTAATAAGCTAAAAAACCAACGGTTAAGCGCAATTGAAAAACAAAGATAAAGTTACCACTAACACCAAAAATGCATAAATAATCAAACCGCGCACATATTAATAACAAGGTAAGTACTAATTTTAACCGCTTAAGCAAACAGCTAAACACCCACTGCCACGTTTACACCAAACCAGCACCAAGTATGTAGAAAAAACCACAAAAACAAACAAAACAAGCACATAAACAAACAAAGTCACACAACCCATAATGACAACTTTATCAATCGAGCGTTTAAATTGAGCATCAATGCACAATAACTATACATTTAATTGGTTTGACCTTTAGTACGCTAAAGGTTACTTTTATTGATTCGGGTGAATATATATATAAATTTCTGCATTATCCCCCGCATTGTATTAGTAGAGATTAGGAGTGTGTTGATGAGCTTATATCATCCAAGTTTTGAACGGGATAATTGTGGTTTTGGGCTTATTGCTCAGATGGATGGTGAAGCGAGTCACCGTATAGTACGGACAGCGATTCATGGGCTCGATCGCATGAAGCATCGTGGCGGTATTGCCGCAGATGGTCGCACAGGTGATGGTTGCGGGTTACTAATGCAACTACCGACAGAGTTTTTTAAAGCCATTGCCACTGAACATGACTGGCATTTAAGCCGACGATTTGCCGTTGGTATGCTTTTTCTTAGCCAAGATGAAGCACTCGCAACACAAAGCAAACACTTAATAGAACAAGAGCTTCAAAAAGAAACCTTAAGTGTCGCAGGCTGGCGTGATGTCCCCGTCAATCCAGAGGTGCTAGGCCCTATTGGCAAAGAGAGTCAGCCTCAAATAGTGCAAGTATTAATCAATGCCCCTATTGGCTGGCGCGAAAAAGATCTCGAGCGCCGCTTATATATGGCAAGGCGTCGCGTAGAGCAACAACTTCATCACGATAAAGACTTTTACATTGCCAGCCTCTCTGGTCAGGTCATTGTATATAAAGGTTTAATGATGCCTGTTGATTTACCTCACTTTTACAATGACCTGGCTGACATTCGTCTACAAAGTTCGATTTGCTTATTCCACCAACGATTTTCCACCAATACCTCGCCTAAGTGGCCGCTTGCTCAACCTTTTAGGTATTTAGCTCATAACGGTGAAATCAACACCATCACTGGCAATAGACAATGGGCCAAAGCTCGGGCTTACAAGTTCCACGCCCCATTATTGCCAGATCTACAACAAGCTGCGCCATTCGTCAATGAAACAGGTTCAGACTCATCATCACTCGACAATATGTTAGAGATGCTACTCGCGGGCGGTATGGATCTGTACCGAGCCATGAGGCTGCTTATTCCACCAGCATGGCAAAGTAATCCTGAAATGGATCCTGAACTTAAAGCGTTTTACGATTTTAACTCCATGCATATGGAGCCTTGGGACGGACCCGCTGGTATCGTGATGACTAACGGCCGCCATGTTGCGTGCGCCGTGGATCGTAACGGCCTACGGCCATCACGTTATGTGATCACCAAAGATCGCATTTTAACCCTCGCCTCTGAAGTCGGTATTTGGGACTATGCTCCCGATGAAGTCATAGAAAAAGGCCGCGTTGGCCCCGGTGAGCTACTGGTGCTTGATACACTCAACGGCCAATTATACTCATCATTTGAGATAGATAACGATCTTAAACGCCGTCATCCCTATAAACAATGGATGGCTAAAAACAGCAAAGTACTCATCCCTGCAGAACACTACGATGCCAATGCGCAAGGTCATCGTGAATTCAACGACAAACAACTACTGCAATACCAAAAACATTTTGGCTATTCACGTGAAGAGCTAGAGCAAGTCATTTGGGTATTAGCCAAAAAAGGCGAAGAAGCCACAGGCTCGATGGGTGACGACACGCCAATGGCGGTATTGTCAAAACAGTCACGTACTTTATATGACTATTTCCGTCAAAAATTTGCCCAAGTCACCAACCCGCCTATCGATCCATTACGTGAAAAACACGTGATGTCATTAACCACTTGTGCAGGCAGAGAACAAAACCTATTTAACGAAACCACCGGTAATGCTTACCGCGTCATGTTCAATTCACCCGTGTTACTGTTTAGCGACTTTACTCAACTTATGGCGTTGGATAGCAACTATTACCGTGCTGATACCATCTCCCTTAATTACGATTTAGCTGAAGGGCTTCAAGCCGCCATAGAACGAATATGTGATGAAGCGCAACGCTTAGCTCATACAGGCACAACCTTACTGGTATTGTCAGATCGAGCCACTGAAAAATCCAAGCAAGTCATTCCAGCTGCAATGGCAGTTGGCGCAGTGCAACACACATTGGTGAATCAAAGCTTGCGCTGTGACACCAACATTATTGTTGAAACCGCCTCCGCCAGAGATCCACACCATTTCGCCGTGCTCTTAGGCTTTGGCGCAACCGCTATTTATCCCTACTTAGCGTATGAATCCATCTCTGATCTCGCCCAACGTAACGGTATCGACAATACCCGAGATTTAATGCTTAACTTTCGTCAAGGGATCGACAAAGGTCTGCGTAAGATCATGTCAAAAATGGGAATAAGTACCGTAGCCTCTTATCGGTGCAGCCAGCAGTTTGAAGTCATAGGTTTAGCAGATGAAGTGATCGATCTTTGTTTTAATGGCGTGATTAGCCGTATTCAAGGAGCCACATTTGCACTCATAGAGCAAGATCAACAACAGCTACACAAACATGCCTTTAGCGCTCATCAACCGCTTAACCAAGGTGGTTTACTCAAGTATGTTGCAGGAGGTGAGTACCACTGTTTCAATCCAGATGTGGTTAACACCTTACAAACTAGCCTGCGCGATAAAGATTACGCTAACTACAAACGCTTTGCAGAACAAGTCGATAACCGCCCCACAGCCACTTTACGTGATTTAATTAGCATCAAAGCACAATTGCCTAGCGTCGACATCAAAGACGTCGCCGCCGCCAGTACCCTTTACAACCGTTTTGATAGTGCAGCAATGAGCATTGGCGCATTAAGCCCTGAAGCACACGAAGCACTCGCAGTGGCCATGAATCGTTTGGGCGGACGCTCAAACTCAGGTGAGGGCGGAGAAGATCCACGCCGCTTTAACAATGAAGGGAATTCAGCCATCAAGCAAATTGCCTCTGGTCGGTTCGGCGTCACCGCTCATTACTTAGTCAATGCACAAGTGCTACAAATAAAAGTCGCTCAAGGAGCAAAACCGGGTGAAGGTGGCCAACTTCCAGGTGATAAAGTCAGCGTTGAGATTGCCGCGCTGCGTAACGCTCGTCCAGGTGTCACGCTCATTTCACCGCCGCCACATCATGATATTTACTCTATTGAAGACTTATCTCAACTGATCTTCGACCTAAAACAGGTCAATCCAACAGCATTAGTCTCTGTTAAGTTGGTGTCAGAACCGGGTGTTGGCACCATTGCCACCGGAGTTGCTAAGGCTTACGCCGATATGATCACCATTTCAGGCTATGACGGCGGAACAGGTGCAAGCCCCATCACCTCGGTTAAATATGCCGGCAGTCCATGGGAGTTAGGCTTAGCGGAAGTGCATCAATCTCTGGTTGCCAATGGACTGCGCCATAAGATCCGCCTGCAAGTTGATGGCGGCCTAAAAACCGGTAAAGATGTGATTAAAGCCGCGCTATTAGGCGCTGAAAGTTTTGGTTTTGGCACCGTACCTATGATTGCATTAGGTTGTAAATACTTGCGTATTTGTCACCTCAATAACTGTGCAACAGGCGTTGCAACTCAAAACAAACAGTTACGCAATGAGCATTACCACGGCCTACCAGAGCGCGTGATGACTTACTTTGAGTTTGTCGCCCAAGAGATCCGCGAGTACATGGCTGATCTAGGTGTGACAGAATTTGAACAATTGGTTGGCCGCAGCGATTGGCTAAACACCCTCGCAGGCGATACCGCTAAACAGCAAGGCCTAGATCTTACACCTATCTTGTATAAGCCCAGTATCCCAGCCAACTCGGCAATCACTTGGCGTGAAAACAATCCACCATCTGATCTTGGCTTACTCAATCAACACCTAGTGAAAGACTGTAAAGAAGCCGTGCTGGCTGGCGTACCGATTTGCGAAATGTTTACAATCGGTAATACCGATCGCTCTGTTGGCGCTAGCCTTTCTGGCTTTATTGCCACCCATGTTGGTCGCGATGGCACTAACGCACCTGTCACCTTAAAGTTTAGCGGCAGTGCAGGGCAAAGTTTTGGCGTATGGAACGTACCGGGACTTGAATTAATGCTATGTGGTGATGCTAATGATTATGTAGGCAAAGGGATGTCTGGCGGCAAAATTTCCGTTTACCCGCCCCTAGGCAGCGCATTTAAAACAGAGCGCTCGGCGATTTTAGGCAACACTTGCTTGTATGGCGCATCGGGTGGAAAACTGTTTGCATCCGGCCAAGCAGGCGAACGTTTTGCTGTACGTAACTCAGGTGCTATTGCCGTTGTCGAAGGTTTAGGTGATAACGGCTGCGAATACATGACCGGCGGTATTGTCGTCGTACTAGGAAAAACAGGCGTTAACTTTGGCGCAGGCATGACCGGTGGTTTTGCTTATGTTTTTGATCGCTTTGGTCACTTCCATCGCCGAGTGAACAGCGAAATGGTCGACACTTATAAAGTACAATCGCCAATTCAACAGCAACACCTGCGTGAATTGATTGAACAGCATGTTAAAGAGACCAACAGCGAACATGCCAAAATGATCTTAAATGATTTCGAAAACTGGCTAGATTGCTTCATTTTGGTGAAGCCTAAAAATGTTGCCGTTGACGATCTCCTCAAGTTAGCGCAACCAGAGCCTGCACTAGCAGTCAGAGCGGGGTAAGAAAAATGAGCAATGATTTCCAGTTTATTGATGTTGGGCGTAAAGATCCGACGAAACATGCGGCCAAACAACGTGCAACGCAGTTCATTGAAATTTACCAGCCTTTTGCCCAGTCACAAGTCAAAGAGCAAGCCGATCGTTGTTTAGACTGCGGCAACCCATATTGCGAATGGAAATGTCCATTGCATAACTACATCCCAAACTGGCTAGAACTGGCCAAACAGGGGCGCATTATGGAAGCAGCAGATCTCGTTCACGAGACCAATACTTTGCCTGAGATCTGTGGTCGAGTTTGCCCACAAGACAGACTCTGTGAAGGCGCTTGCACTCTTAACGAAGAGTTTGGCGCCGTCACCATTGGTAACGTCGAAAAGTACATCACGGATACCGCCATATCCCAAGGCTGGCGCCCAGATATGTCAAACGTTACCGCCCGTAAAGAGCGAGTCGCCATTATTGGCGCAGGGCCAGCCGGTCTTGGCTGCGCCGACATATTGGCTCGCAACGGTGTGCAAGCTGTTGTTTATGATAAAAACCTACAAATTGGTGGCCTGCTGACCTACGGCATTCCATCCTTTAAGCTCGACAAAGAAGTGATGCAAGTTCGCCGCAACGTGCTCGAGGGCATGGGCATAGAGTTTAAGCTTGGCGTTACCGTTGGCAAAGATGTCGACTTTAACGAGCTGATAGAAAACTACGACGCAGTCTTTTTAGGTATGGGCACCTACACCGCAATGAAAGCCAACCTCGTTGGCGAAGAGGCGGCTGGAGTACACCAAGCCCTGCCCTACCTTATCGGGAATACTCACCATGTGATGGGCACTGAATGTGTTGATAATCCATATCTAAGCCTTGAAGGCAAACGCGTTGTCGTGCTTGGTGGCGGTGATACCGCGATGGATTGTGTGCGCACCGCCGTACGCCAAGGTGCGACTCAAGTCACTTGTGCCTATCGCCGTGACGAGCAGAACATGCCCGGCTCACGACGCGAAGTACAAAATGCCCGTGAAGAAGGCGTTGAGTTTTTGTTTAACCGCCAGCCCAGTGAGATTAAAACCGCTGACGGCAAAGTCGTTGGTATCGAATGTATCGAAACTGAGTTAGGTGACGCCGATGACAGCGGACGCCGTCGTCCACAGTCAATCGCAGGCAGCGAGCAAGTGCTCGACGCCGACGCCATTATTATCGCCTTTGGTTTCCAACCCAGTCCGGCAAAATGGTTAAGCGACTACAACATCGAGCTCAATGATTGGGGGTTAGTTAACGCGCCAAAAGTGGCCGACAATCCATTTCAAACCAGTAACCCGAAAGTGTTTGCCGGTGGCGATATGGTTCGCGGATCCGATCTTGTGGTCACCGCTATTGCCGAAGGCCGCGACGCCGCAATGGGGATCCTTAATTATCTAGAAGACTAATGCTTAAAGGAAAATAATTAACAGATTGTGTTATTGGCGCTCCGCATGGAGCGCTTTTTTGGGCCTTGCGGACTGGGCTGAACTTGACGATTTAATCAGCCGCAAGGGCGCATTCACAGCAAAAAAATGGCTCTGCATGACTAAAAACAAGCCATATAGTTCACTTGCGATGCTAAGCTTTTATCCAGTCCATCCGCGCAAATGTCTAGTCAATATAGAGGTAATGAAATGAATAACAAAGTGTTTATACTCGGCTCATTTAATGTCGATATTGTCTCTACATTGACGCGTTTTCCTAAGCCCGGTGAAACGTTACATGCCTTAAATAATAATATCGGTGCGGGCGGTAAAGGAGCAAACCAAGCTTATGCCGCGGCAAAAGCCGGCGCCAATGTCACCTTTATGACTAAAATAGGAAAAGATCAATTTAGCCATTTTGCTAAAGAGCATCTGGCAACGACCGGGATCAATAACACGATCATTGCCGAGTCAGACAACTGCCCAACGGGTAATGCCCTCATCTACGTCAGTCAGCAAAGCGGTGAGAACATGATTGCAGTGCACTGTGGTGCCAATACTGACATCAGCCAACAAGAGATCAAACAAGCAAAGCGGCACATTGTAGCGGCGGATCTATTGCTGACTCAACTTGAAAACAATATCGATGCGGTTAAATACGCCATGCAAATTGCCCATGCTCATGATGTTTGTGTTGCGCTAAACCCAGCGCCTTATCATCACGACACGCCCAGTTTATTGGAATATGTCGATATTATTACTCCCAATGAAACTGAAGCATCTTTAATGACTGGCATCAAAGTGTTAAATCTTGATAGCGCTAAAAAAGCTGCGATAAAAATCAATCAAATGGGCGTAAGCAAGGTCATTATCACCCGCGGCGCGCAAGGTGTATTACTGTATGAAAACGGCCTTTTTAGTGAGGTTGCCGCCATAAAATGTGTTGTCACCGATACCACTGGCGCAGGTGATGCTTTTAACGGCGCTTTGGTGGCCAAAATAGTGAAAGCAGAGCAGTTGTTAGAGGCGGTAAGGTTTGCTAACGCTTACGCCGCATTAGCCGTTGAGCGCGAAGGTGCATCTAATATGCCGGATGTAAGTTTAGTGCGCGTGCCTTAAGCGTAAATAGATTTGCAGTGTAAAATAGACCGTTACAGTCAGTTGGTTAAAACATAAAAAATGCCGCTGGTCTTATCAAACGGCATTGTCCAAAATTGCGACTTACACTGCGTTAAAAAGCAATTTCAACACCGGCAAAATAGCCGTTAAACTGGGTGTCTGCGGTCACACCATCAAAGTTGTTAACGTTAAACTGAAAATCACGGTAACCAACACGCACTCGGTAGTCTAATGCTGTGCCATCAAAATTCCAACCAAGCCCCACTGAGTAGTCATACACATTAGATTCATCAACGCCCATCATTATGTCAGTAAAGCCGTACAAACCTAAGCCTGGTACGCCCACTTGTGCATCGACATAACCCATTACAATACCGCTGTCGATGGATTTTTCAGAGTGTTTATTCCCACTTGCAAGAACTTGGTGGACCCTAACGTTACCGTCCATCAACTTATATGCAGCACCAAAATCAAGCGAGACAATGTCGTTATCTAACAGTTCGTAATACAGCACAAAATCGGTATTGCTCAAATCAGTATCTGTGGTAATGGCGCCCTTATATTGCTTACCCGCAAAATTAAAATTAGTGACATTAGCGCCGCCATCATCACTGATTTTATTTTGTCGAATTTTTACATTTGGCACTAATGGCACAGGATGCTCAACCGCTACCCATATACTACCTTGCGATGAGTTATCATAGTTAAAATCTTGTTGGGGTTGACCTTTTTCGGCAAAAGTTCCACCGGTATCGGCTTGCCAGTAATCACCGCCGATCTCAAAACCAATGACCGTTGCAGCGTGTGCAGCACCTCCTGTTACCGAGCTTAATAATGCACATGCTAGTAGTGTTTTTTTCATAGTTAACCTTGAGTCAATAAGTTAGTTAAATCGATAACCGCGGCATTTGCACGCGAAATGTAATTTGCCATCACCAAAGAATGGTTGGCTACGCCGCCGAAACCTGAACCATTGAGGATCATCGGGCTCCAAACTGGCTGTTGAGTTTCTTCAAGTTCACGGATTATCTGTCGTAAACTCACTTGCGCGTTCTTTTTTTGTAGTACGTCGGCGAAATCAATCTCGATTGCCTTCATAAAATTCAACAGCGCCCATGTCGCGCCGCGTGTTTCATAGAACACATCGTCAATTTCCCACCAGCTGGTTTTAATTCTTTGCATACTCATGCCAGGAGTTGACTGCCGTGCAGAGCCGTCGCCGGACAAATCTGTGTTTAATCGCTGCTGACCCACACTGGCTGACAAACGCTGCGACATACTGCCAAGACGTTTTTGAACCTCTTTTAACCATTCATTTAAGTTGTCGGCTCGAGCATAAAATTGAGCATCGGGATTATCGAGTGCCATCATCCGAGCGCGATACAGCTTGAGCAGCTTGACTGAATCTAAGTATTCACTTTCGGCGCTTGGCACTAACCAACTTGTGTGTTCAATGTTGAGTTTAGAATGCGCAGCAAGTAAGTCTTTATCCGCGGTTGATTGGGACTGTGAGCGACTAAATTCTTTTCGCATGATTAATGCTAAGTCACGCGTTTGCTCTATAGCACCAAACTCAAACGCGCGCATGTTATCCATCATCACTGAAGGAGGCAGCATATCGTTCGATAACCATCCGCCCGACTTACCAAGTAAAGACTCAATGGTCAAAATCAGTGAGGTGGTCGTTGCATAGCCAACCACTTGACGATCTGCTTGCTGGTAAACAGATTGCTCAATCGGATCGGGCTCTACACTCCACCAGACGCTGATTAAATACCCAATAAAAACAATTAGCACCGCAATACCAACGCCCTTTTTCCATGTCATGTGCATTTGTAATAACTCCTAATGATGGTGATGGTGGTGCTCTGCGTTTGTTGAACGGTCTTGCAACTTCACTGGCAATGAAATCATTTGCTCACGACCGTCATCAAAATGCAGTGTTAATGCTAGGTTACTGCCTTCTATCAACGGTTTTTTTAGCCCTAATAACATAATATGATCGCCAGTTTGTGATAAAACTAACGTGCTATGCGAGTCAATATCAAAACCTTCAACTTGGCGCATGCTAATAAGTCCAGCCTCATCAACAAGTGTATGTAACTGCGCCTCTTTAGCAAAAGCGGCTGAAACAGCAACAAGGCGTACTGGTGAGCCGTGGTTTTCAAGTGTCATGTAAGCGGCGGTGTTCGGTACACTGGCAGGCACGGCGCGTATATAGCCATCAGTGAGCGTTACTTGCCCAAAAGCGGTCAATGAGAAGCTACTCAATAGAACGATATTAAACAGCTGTTTGAATTTTTGCTTCAATGTCATAAACTCCATTTAAACCCAATTCGCAATATGAGGATGTAACGAATGAGCACGATTCAGGTTCAGGACGACAACGGGGTAAGGATCATTACGTTTAACCGTCCAGATAAGCGAAATGCGCTTAACCTTCAAATGTATATAAAGCTGACAGAATACCTTATTCAAGGGGAATCCGACAACGAAATTCAAGCCTTTATGCTACGTGGTCAAGCACAATGCTTTACCTCTGGTAATGATATCGCCGATTTTTTAACAAATAGCGATTTAGGGGCAGATCATCCAGCCTTTAAGTTTTTACTGTGCTTACTCGATTTAACCAAACCTATCGTTGCCGCAGTCACAGGGCCAGCAATCGGTATTGGCACAACCATGCTACTGCATTGCGATATGATCTATGCCGATAACACGGCAAAGTTTCAGTTGCCTTTTGTGCAATTAGCTTTAGTGCCTGAAGCCGCAGCAAGCTTATTACTCCCACACGCTATCGGTCACGCTAAAGCCGCTGAATTACTGATGCTCGGTGACAGTTTTAACGCCAGTGCCGCACTGCAATATGGTTTAATTAATGATGTTATTAATAGCGAAGATATTTTTTCTTATACGCTCAAGCAAGCAAAAAGGTTAGCTCAGCAGCCGCCAATTTCATTACAAACAACAAAGAAATTAATGCGTTACAATAAAGAATCTATAAGGAAACAAATGAAGAAGGAGCAAATAGAATTTGCGATTAGACTGGCAAGTGACGAAGCAAAAACACGCTTTGCCGCTTTTCTTAAACGCTAGCTCCTTCTAAAGAATGTGGCATAAGTATGCTTGGAGTGATATTAACAAGCATACTTTTACGCACCTTATCTTGCCTTAATTTTACCTGCATCCTTTCTCCCATTTAGGCATTAGCAGCGCTAATACAAAATAGAGTACTACGCCCATTGCAGGGTTACAAAAGACTGCCACAGCGCACACAATACGCGTCCATAAACACGACCATCCAAATTTATCGGCAATCGATGCAGCAACGCCACACACCAACGATGAAGGGTCTTTTAATCTGTTAATAAAACGAGCCATGCTATTTCCTTACTTGTTTACAAAAGTGATTAATTTTAACCAGTAAACGATTACGCTATGCCACATCATGTGACTTAATTTTTTACTTTATGCCATTGCAATGACCACACAAGGCAAGCAAATAAAGTCAAGCTCATCACCGGTAGCAATAACAAAACAACAAATTGCACAATCAACCACATAATTAGCCCTTATTAAGCGTAGTTGTGGTTAATGATTTATCTGTTTTATCCATTGTTACGCTTTCTGATTGAGGCTCTTTTTTATCGTCAAAAACAAACACCATTTGTGATACTTGATGTCGAATAGATGAACTCAATTCAGTTTGCGCTTTGGTGAGCATCTCATTCATTTGAGCCGCCATGTTTCTCTCAATGTTGGACATCACATCAGTAATAGGCGAGACATCAGCTTGAGCCGACAAGCTTGTTCCCAATAGCGTTACAGCCAAAGCCGATGTTTTTACTGTTTTGATTAATGTTGAAGTGAACATAGTTTATTCCTTAGTACGTTGAGTAAATGACATTAGGAATATTGCAGATGTTGTGCCAACTTTTAAAAAATAAAATAAACCATTGGTATTAAATGATTTATTTTTTATTTATTGCGGCAAACAAAAAGGAGGGAGTACAAAAAATAATCGATAGCATTAAGGGTTAGTAAAATCCACCATGCACTGGTGAATTTCACTATCGCTATGTATTAAGCAAAACATAACGCCTACATTACAAGCTCACTACCGCGTTCATCGCCTGCCTAGCGGCTGTCACGACTTCAACTCCAGCGCCAGCTTTATGCGCATTTTCGCTGATATAACGACGCCACACTCGTGAGCCCACTTCACCTTGAAACAAACCAATAATATGGCGAGTCACATGGTTCAGTTTTTCGCCAGCTTTCACGTGCCGCTCAATATAAGGCAATAGTTGCTCTAATACATCATCACGGCTAAGCACTGGCTTATCAATGCCACACAGCTGCTGATCCACTTCAGCTAAAATATAAGGGTTTTGGTATGCTTCACGCCCAACCATCACACCGTCAAGCTGCTCAAGGTGAGCCTTACACTCAGCCAGTGTTTTCACCCCACCATTAATGCTAATACTAAGCTCTGGGTAATCACGCTTTAACTGATAGACCCGCTCATAGTCTAGCTCAGGTATTTCACGGTTCTCTTTCGGGCTCAGGCCTTGCAACCACGCTTTACGGGCATGAATGATAAAATCATGACAGCCTACAGCTTGTACTGTATCAATAAAGGCGGTTAAAAAATCATAACTGTCTTGCTCATCAATACCAATGCGAGTTTTTACCGTCACCGGAATATCAACAACCTGTTTCATGGCATCAACACATTCTGCCACCAGCGTAGGCTCTGCCATCAAGCAAGCCCCAAAGCGGCCATTTTGCACCCTATCTGACGGGCAACCCACATTGAGATTAATTTCATCATAGCCGCGCTCAGCAGCCAGTTTGGCGCAAGTCGCCAAGTCCGCAGCATTTGAGCCACCCAACTGCAACGCCAGCGGATGCTCTTGTTCGTTATAGGCAAGATAATCACCACGGCCATGGATAATCGCCCCAGTCGTCACCATTTCGGTATACAGTAATGTCTCGCACGACATTAAACGCGCAAAGTAACGATAATGGCGATCGGTCCAATCAAGCATCGGCGCAATGCTAAAGGTGCGATTAATAACAGGCTTTAATAATGATGACTGGCTTTTAACTGATTTCATTTAGACTTTTAACTTCTATGTATTGATTGGTTTTACGCATTGCTTAGCGCAAGTAACCAATGAGCTCCTTAACACTTTAACTCAAGCGAAAGGAAGCCTTAAAAAGGGCATTGGGTCGTCTTCACAAACACGAAGGAGCAAATAGCAACACTCGCTACCGCTGCATAATGCGCGTTAATAAAGTGGAGCGCTAGTATACACTGAGCTGAAACCTTTTCCAAAATCCCACACAAAGACGGCGCACTCATTGGTAATGAGCCAGCATGCCAGCCCAATGGCAGCGTTTCTCACAAAGAGCGTTAATACAGGTTGATAAAACAGAGCACCTCTTCACTCGACTTATATACCAGTCACGAGCGGGTGAAATCGTCACCGAATTAGGCCCGTTATTTCATAGCCTCGTGTACATAGCCCTTGTACATAGCCAAAAGGAACACCACAAGCGCTGAGTGTTCATTCTCTAGCTATGAGCATTTAGATATACGGCCACGCGTTAAAGCAACACCATTCAAATCGCGGCCAATTTATACACTCACGAAGCAGAAAACGACACCTTTAACTTTAATGACTATTCCATACAACATATTCTTGAGGATTTTCCTCATCTGCTCCTATGTTACCGATCAATAGTGGCTGGCTATATATATGATATTTAATATTTATCACTGTTTTCTTACCGAACATATCTCAAGTTCCAGCTTTAACTAGGGCTTATCATTGCCTGCCAACATGGATGTTGTTATGTTACTGATTAACAATGGCTGGCTATATATTTATGAATAGTAAAAAAGTTAAGATAAGAGTAACTTACTGTTGTTTATGACTATAGCCCAATAACCAAGCATAAAATCATGAAGTACAAACTAATAAAATTTGAATTAAAGAATTATCGCTCACTGCTAAATGTGGGCATTGATATTTCAAACAGTACGCCTGTTATCTTATGTGGTGAGAACAATATTGGGAAAACTAATGTTCTAGAAGCATTTAACCTCTTCTTCAACCATATTAGCGACTCCAACGTAAACCATTACCCGTCAAACGATATTCCACATCATATTACCTATGGAAGTGGTGGATCAGGAAATTTCACTAACCTAGCTGCAACTTTCGATACTGAAGAAGGCAAATGTAAAGCTGAGGTTCGTTTTGATAAAAAAGGTCAAGCTACATACAAGGTGACTTATGACAAAGACGATCCAATAACTTCTGAATCTACGTTTAAAAGTATTGTCGATACTTTTGACTACATTTTCATTCGTTCAAACAATATCAACATGCCTAAAATTGTGTCCCACCTGTTTTCTTCCGAAGGGTTAGTGAAGCTTGATAATAAAAGGGGCAAACAATCCAAGCCACTGGAGACACTAAGAACATTTCAAGAAGAAGCTCAGCATGCCCTTAACGATATTGAGAAAGAACTCAATATCGAAATGGAAAAAATCGTGAGTAACGACTTCTATGAAAGAGCCCCAAGAATCAAGATATCTTTCGCAGAATTCAACAAGCTACGTGATGCTGTAGCTAATATGACAGAAATAACACTTGATGATGGTAATGATCTGCATATCGGTTCGAAAGGAAGTGGTGCACAAAGGTTAGTCTTGCTGTCATTGATGAAATACATTGGCAAAAACACAGATAAAAATGTTATTTGGGCACTAGATGAACCTGAAGTCTTCTTACAACCACGCCTTCAAAAAAAGCTATTCAAATCTTTAAAACAACACTCTCAACAATCAAATGAACAAACAATATTAACAACCCATTCTCAGCATTTTGTTGATTTGACTGATTTATCGAGCACTCATCTTTTTCAACTCACTTATGAAGACAAGATTTACGAACGAAAAAGACATCAGTCCTTTGTCAAAAAAGATTCGAAACCTGTCGCATTTTCATCTCAAACACATAAAGCAAAGAAGATCATGGAGCACTTGGGAATAGAGTCAGGCGATAGTTGGTCAATATTCCCTCACAACATATTAGTTGAAGGCGAAACAGATAAAAGGTATTTAGAGTACTTATTAGATTTTGGCTTAGATACTGGTGCCAATGTCATTAGTTCTGGAAGCGCAAGCAAGATGGCTAGCTACTTAAGGTACTATGACCAATCTTCTGAAGACCTGACATTCACTCCGGTATTTATTGTAGTTCTAGATTATGATGACGCAGGTAGATTAGAGCACGCCGCCATCTCGAAAGCTAAATATAACAACATCAAAGTAGAAGCTATATTTTACCCACGTTCTGATGGAAAAAAAGTAGAGAAAGCTAACAAAAAACTAGCTTGGTGTGTAGAAGATTTTCTACCATTAGAAATGCTATTCGATGGTATGAATAAAGTTCTAAAGCGTAAAGGCTATAAAACGATTACTCAACAGTATCAAAGAGATCGATTTAAACCAGCGTATCAACATCAACCAATTCTTGATTATTGCCAGGCTATTTGCACACAAAGGAACGCAGAGAAGACACCTCTGAGTATCAAAGACGACGGCTTAAAGATGTTTTTGTGTACTGAAATCTTGAAATGCTGCGATGACAAAGACTACAGCATTGACGACATTCATATACAGTTTCTAGAACAATTAGTCGAAGAGAATTAATTCATCCCACTTAAAAGCCCTCCCAATAAAAATAAATAGGCAGGCATTATAAAAATAGTAAGTTACCTTAAATTTCCAGCTAAGTGACACCTTCCTTTAAAGCAACTTAAACCTGTGATGGAAAATAATTAAAGCTGCTTTAATGGTGAGATGTACACTGCCGGTAATGGTGGCGCGCCATAGGCTTTGAGGTAAGAAGTACATAGCCAGCCACGGTTACTGATATCGACTCTTTGCTGCAGTAAAAAGCATTAGCACTTGCAGTTTTTAAGCATATAATTACATAGATGATGATATTGGATTGTTAAATCGTAAGCTTATTAAGGATAAGGATGACGACTGTGGTGTATGTAACCTTTGTTTCTATGTAGCAAAGAGCTATAACCTGAATTCTCAATTAGAGATCGCATAGGTTCATATGTACAAACTTTATTATGCCTCAACAATAGCGCCAGCACAGAGACAATCAATATAGATAAGGCTTCGCATGACGAAGCCTTATTTTTTGCTGTTATGTTAAAAAACTAACCTAGAAAGTATAGCCAATATCTAAGCTAAATGAGCGACCTGGGGCTGGGACTTTTCCTGCTGGTGATACGTCTAATCCTCTAAAGAAGTACTCATTATCAAACAGGTTGTTGACTGATAAATCTAGCTTTAGGCCACTATCACCCTGTTTAAATAATTCTGTAGCAATGTTGAAGTTAACCACAGTGTATTCTGGTATTTCACCCGCTGTTCCCGATACGTTTTCTTCAACCGTATTGGCTAAATCGGCAAATGATTCACTGTAGTAGAAAGCCATTAGCCCTAGGTCAATATCTTTAATGCTGAATAAGGCACTTGCTGATAGCTGATGCTTTGAGGCGAAAGGTAATTGATTACCTGCATATTGTCCTTCGAGTTGTTCGGTATTTAGGTAGTTATAGGCGCCTGTTAGTGTGAGATCTGGCAATGACATCGGCGAGTAAGTCCCCTCTAACTCAATACCTTGGTTTTTAGTTTTACCGATATTAACGAACATGCTGATATCTCGGCTGTACTCTGCTTTATTCTCAAAGTCGATTCGGTAAGCTGCCAAGTTTAAGTTGCTGCGCGCTGTTGGGGTAAAGCGTACACCGGCTTCATAGTTCCACGATAACTCTGATTCTAATCTTTGCCCTTTAGGCCACAGTTGTGAAATTTGTGGGGTACGTAGTGAGCGCTGTGCATTGGCATAACCAAACCAAGTGTCGGTGAACTCATAGCCGACAGTAATACCCGGTAGCCACTCCTGCACATGGTTATCTTGGCTATAATCTTGTCCGACGTTGGTGAACGTCATGCGTACATCTTCGTAGCGGATCCCCGGCGTCACTGACAGCCTATCATCAAGGAAGCCGATCTTATCGCTGATGTAATATGCCATCGCATTGGTATCCATCTGCCAATCTCGAGGGCGAACAGCGACTTGGGTTGTGTTGTCGATTTGGTTCAGTTGGTAGCTAATGTCTTCGTTAACATAACGTACCCCTGCGATGATGTGCTGAGAAATATCACCATCAAGCAGCAAACTGGCTTTGGGTTCAATGCCGAAAACAGCGAATTCACGCGGGGAATTACGTAAGTGTGTTGCGTCTTGAGTGGTGTCTGCCCAATGTGAGCCTAAGTCGCCGTCAGTGTCGCTATTTTGGTTATAGAAGTCCCATTGAAAATTACGCTTACTTTTATTGCCAAATACGGTTAGGTCAAGTTCACCGTGGTCAATGGTTTTTGAATCATCAAGTACGTGGTTGTAGTTGACCGAAATGCGTTTGGTATCGGCTTTAAACTCATCATTAGGACGTAATGACTGATTGCGATCTTCATCGTATGCCACTGAGTTCAGCGCGCCGGGAAGTTCGGAAAAAGCATCGTAATATTGCAGTGTTGCATCGAGGCTATTTTGTTCATCGATGTTCCAGGCTGTTTTTAACATGATGCTAGTAATGTCAGTATCTGAGTGGTCTCTAAAAGATTCGCCTTTAATAAGGTTGGCGTCTAAACGCATAGAGAAATCTTGGTTAACAGCGCCACCAGTGCTGATATCAGTGTCATACAGGTTGCGACTATCACCAAAGAAGGTGATACGCTCATGAAGGTTAGTTTGCCAATCTTCTGAGATAGGCTTTGATACTAAGTTAATGACACCACCAACGTTGTTGGGGCCATATTGAATTGAAGCGCCGCCACGAGCAACATCAATCCTATCAATCATAAACAGCGTTGCAGGGAATAATGATTGACCGGTATGACCGTACGGAGCAAGAGTCATCGGGATGCCATCTAGCAAGATCTGTGCATAACCACTACGACTGCTATTTAAGCCGCGTACCGAGATATTGGGTAATACACCTGTACCAGTTTCATCTTTAATTTTTAGCCCGGGTACTTGTTGCAGTGCGGTATCAATGGAGCGCACTGCAGTGCGCTCTAATTGCTCTTGAGTGATGATAGAGCGGTTACCAGTGTAGGTCTTTAGATCGGCAACTTCTGAGTCACCCAGTAAACTACCTGTGACGACAATGACTTCTGTTGCTTGCTTTTGTTCACTTGCCTCAGCAAAGACAGTCGAGCAGTACAAGCTGCTTGAGATAGCGACTGCAATCGTGCTCAAGTTGAATAATTTTCTGCGGTTTAACATATGTTTCCCTACGTTTTACTTGGTATTTTTGAGTGATTCGAGCTGTTGTTTAAAGTGTTTAAAAATCATTCCTCGATCTTCGCCGAGCAAAAATGCCTGAGTGCCTTTTTGATGCCAACTAACTTGCTGCTGAGCTGTTCTTGGGATTGCACAAAAAGGCATATTATTTTCATGGCAAATTTGGGCCATTTTATGGATTTGTGCTTGCACGTCTGGGTGAGTGACTTGAGTGCCATAGCCAAGAGATAGGCTCAGATCTAAGGCAGACAAAGGTTTCATCATTGGCTTGGTCAATATAGTTCTGCAGCGCTAGGGTGCCGAAACCTGTATTGCGACCACCAGTTATTCCACGGGTGCCTATTGGTGGGTACTTGCTAGCCTTAATTACATTTTTAGCCATCGCCAGGCTGGATACTCGCGGCACAATGATGCCTGCTGCACCAGCATCTAATACTTTCGCTATTGTAAGTGGATTATCGTCAGCAACTCTTACTAAGAGAGGTAGACCTGAGCAGTCTGCAGCACGAATACAATGTGCCAGTGTTTCATCTGAAATGAGTACATGTTCAGTGTCGAGAGCTGCAAAATCAAAACCTGCATAAGCAAACATTTCGCAAATAACAGGTGAGGGAACGGAGTTTAAGATCCCATAGATAACATCTTGTTTCGCAAGCTTTGACTTAAGCGCACTAGAGAATG
>JAOIUG010000034.1 GCA_028223395.1 Shewanella sp. | reverse complement strand
TTTGGAGCCGGCGCCGCTGCGGTCGGTGCATTTTCGCCATTAGCAGTAAGCGCTAATTCATCTGATGTAAAATGGGATGAAGCACATGAAATCGTTATCGTCGGTTCTGGTTTTGCCGGGCTAGCTGCTGCGGTAGAAGCCGGTAAATTAGGCGCCAAAGATATCGTCATTTTTGAAAAATTAGGCGTATATGGCGGCAATAGCACCCTCAACGCTGGCCAAGCTTGTTTCGCCAATACTGATCTACAAAAACAGCTCGGCATTAAAGATAGCGCTGAGTTGATGGTGCAAGATCAACTCAAATCGGGTCGCGGCTATGCAAGTGAAACACTGCTTAGACACAGCGCAGAACTTGGCCCGTATGTATACCAGCTCACTAAAGATTGTGGTTGTGTTTACCGTGACCACATCATCAATACTGGCGGAACCAGCGCCACACGTAGCCACCAAGTGGTTGAACGCAGCGGCGCAGGCTTTATCCGCCCAATGCTAAAAACAGCTCGTAGCTACGGCGTTAAAACCAAAACCCGCCATAAATTCGAGCATTTAATCACCGCCAAAGACGGCGCAGTACTTGGGATCCAAGTGCGACGCGGTTACCACTTCGGTCATGAAAACTCTGGCGAATTAATCAATGTAAAAGCTGAAAAGGGTGTGTTGATTGCAACCGGTGGTTTTGGTGCCAACGTCAGTTTCCGCCAAGCACTTGATCCAAACCTTGGCAATGAAGTCGGTTGCACAAACGCTCGTGGCGCCACCGGTGATGGCCTTATCGCCATGCTTGCAGAAGGTGCAATGCCCATTCATTTGAGCTTTATTCAGTCCGGTCCATGGGCATCTCCCGATGAAGGCGGCTTCGGTTATGGCGCCGGATTCTCGCTCTATAACTTCCCGCACTCTATCGCTATCGACCGTAATACCGGCCAGCGCTTCATGAACGAAACGGCAGATCGTAAAACACGCGCCGACTTAGAAGTACAGCGCCGCGATAAAGACGGTAATCCTAACCCAGCACTTCTCATCGCACCTAAGCATGAAGCGATGAAAGACCCATCAATGGCTAATGTATTGAAATACAACGTTGCTTGGGAGTTTGACAGTGTAGATGCGATTGCTAAGCACTTCGACCTGCCTAAAAAAGCGCTTAAAAAGCAAATTGATGATTGGAATTTATACGTTAAATCAGGCGAAGACCCACAGTTTGGTAAGCGCATGAACATGAGTACAGGTATTTACCTGAGTGCACCATTCATCGTGCAGCGCTTATGGCCAAAAGTGCATTACTGCCAAGGCGGTATCCAAATTAATGCCAAAGCAGAAGTTATTGCAGCAAAAACAGGACAAAGCATTCCTGGGCTTTATGCCGCAGGTGAAGTTTCCGGTGGCGTACATGGCGTGAGCCGACTTGGTGGCTGCTCAACACCTGAGTGTATGGCATTTGGCGTAACGGCTGCTCGTTCAATGATGAAGGCATAAGGAAAATTACCATGAAGACAGTTAACACATTACTTGCACTCATGCTTGGTGGTTGCATCGCCGTTTCAGCGCAAGCTCGTGACCAACGCGACTACCACGAAATGGTTTACGACTCAGGGTGTAAAACTTGCCACGACCAGGGCATAAGAGCTTTTCCATCAGACGATTCATGCCTGCAATGCCATGACATGAGCGAATTGGCAGAGCAAACAAAACGTGAAGGTCATGAAGCAAGACAAAATCCTCACGACAGCATGCATTACGGCCAAGAAGCGCCGTGCATGGAATGCCACGGTGAGCATACACCGAAGCAAGCCATTTGCATGGATTGCCACAACTTTGATTTCCCAAAATTTAAGCAATAAACATAAAACTACATATATAAAGGAAGATGATGATGAAAAAACTACTCGCGATGTCAGCCATTCTTGTTACAGGTTGTGCTGTAGCCGGTGATAAGCCAGCAGATAAGCCTTGGCACAATGAAAAGCCAACCTTGTCGACCATTAATGCACCGACCAAAGTCATGCCAATGGTGTGTAAGCAAGAGCAAGCTATGGCTTACCTGAAAGAGCTGCAATCAGGTGAAAAAGATATCTACAACATCAAGTCTAATGACCATGGCGGTAAGGGCGCTAACGAATCTGGCTGGTTAACTTGGCGCGTAGATGACCCAAGCAACCTTATCCCATGTCCAGAAGGCGGTGCTAGCGCGACGGAAGTCGGCATGTGTTGGAAAGAGCTCAATGACGAACCAACAGTAATTGGCTTAGTACGAGTTGCGCCAGGTACCGCAGCGCCTCATTACCACCGTGAAATGGAGTGTTACTACGGCCTGAGCGGTCAAGGTCTGACATGGGCGCAAGAACGCATGCAACCATTTGGACCTGGTGACTACATCGAGATCCCAAGTAAAGCGATGCACTACACGCCAAATACTTATGACGACCAAGATTTGATCTACATGTACTGGTTCCCACTTGATGGCAAGTTCTCAACCTTCAAATACCAGTGGCCACAAGATGTTGGTCCAGGTGAGCAGCTAATGTTCGACTTTATCCCATACACCAACTCTAAGCTTGTGCGCTCAGGTAATGGTGGTTACGGCTGGGATGTTGTTCAAAAAGCCAAGTAGTCCAACTTAAACTCCAACAAGAGTATGGGGCCAAGTTTAATTGGCTCCATTATAAAATATGAAAAATCTTATCCTGGCATTTAGTTTACTGTTTAGCTCATCTCTTTTTGCACAAGAGCCGCTATCAATTTTATGGCACAACTTGGCTCCTGGAGCGGCAGATTTGCCAGTTGAGACCAACGTCAACTTAGCCCTTGATGGCAAGAAGGTGGTAATCCCCGGTTTTATCGTACCGCTTGATGGTAAAAATAGCGGTTACGTGAAGAACTTTCTATTAACACCTCAGCAAGGTGCTTGCTTCCACAAGCCACCATCACCGCCTAATCAGTTGATTCATGTTTCTTTTGATGTCCCTATCGCAATACCTGATCTCGAGCAGCCTATGTATGTGACTGGCATTTTAAACGTAAAAAGTGCTCAGGCTGGATTTGCCAAAACGGGTTATCACTTAAGTGGCATAGAGACGATCCCTTATCCAGTGAAGATCAATACTGCCGAAGAGCATGATCACAACCACTAAACAGCTAACGGATAAGATAAACAAGGAATAATGATGAACAAGAGCAATAGATTTGTACTGTCGCTGGTCGCGGCAGCAATCGCACTTTCTAGCTCAACTGCATTTGCACAACAGCAAGAAGATGGCATTAATGTGGGCGGTGCGGTCAGGGTCAACTACGGTTATAAAGATTACAGTGAAGCCTCAAAAGATAAAGGTGGCGATCTCACCTTTGACATGGCGGCAATTAAGTTTAACGGTAAAAAAGGCGACTGGGGCTTAGCGGCCGAATACCGCTTTACCTCTGACACTGACTATATCAAGTACGGCTATGGTATTTATGATATCAATCCACAGTGGCAGCTACAATTTGGTATTAACAAAGTGCCTTTTGGTAACCCTGAATTTATCTCCAACAGCTTCTGGTTTGGTATCCCTTACTACTTAGGCTTTGAAGATGACCATGATATCGGTGTTAAAGCTATCTTTGAAAGTCATGGCTGGCATACCGATTTGGCTTTCTACAAAAATGCTGAATATGGTCCGACAGAGAACAAGCGTTACGCGACCGATCTGTACACTGGCAGTATCAATGGCACTGAGTACCACAACGAAGAAACCAACCAAATAAACGTTCGTCAAACGTATACCATCGAGCACAATGGTGGCTCAACAACCTTGGGTGGCTCGGCGCAATTTGGCCAGATCTACAACAATAAAACCGGCAATAATGGCGATCGTTATGCCGCTGCGCTGCACTTAGATTCAAGCTATAACGGCTGGAACTTGCAGCTACAAGCGATGCAGTATGAATACGATGCTGCAGATGCTGACGATCCAAATAAAATCGGTGTATCAGTGGTGAGTTGGCAATATGAGATTGCATCTAAAGGGCAATCCTATAGCGCCAATATCGCTAAAACCTTTAATACCGATTGGGGCAGTGTTAAGTGCTACAACGATTTTGGTTTAATGACACCAGATGTTGATGACGATGATTACGACAACAGCATGCAAAACGTCACAGGTTGCGCCATTGCCGCAGGCCCAACGTACACTATGATCGACTTTATCATGGGTAAGAACATGACCTTCTCAACGGCTAACAACGATCACGTTGGCTTGCCTGAAACCGGCAATGACTGGGATAAGCGAGTAAACATTAACTTTGGTTACTACTTCTAGCCATACTGAGCTGGTCCCAATAGCCTGCAGCTCATGGTCATTGCTCCCAATATACAATGACTATGAGCTCCAATTTTAGGATCGATTGCAACGCCATCCATCACGATTAGACACCAACTCATTTCGATCCAGCCCTCTCAATTGAGGGCTTTTTTCTAAACAGTCAGTCAAACTCATGCCGCTTATCATCGCTAACAAGTGAGCCACCTAACATATGGTTACTTATTAACGGCGCAATGTGTTGTTGAAATGATTGCAATCATCGGAGCTCAGCCTTAAAGTAAGCCATCGATTATCAGAGGTAAATCTTATGATGGATTGCAATGAACATGACTATATTGAAATCGTCTGCTTATACCGTTATCCCGTTAAATTAACACTAAAAGTAGGTGACGCTGTAAATGGTATTGCCCTTGATACAGTCCGCAATGAACACCGTCACGAATGCATCAAACTTAATCAAAATGGAACAGACATTCTTGTTGAGTTAGATTCAATACTTAAACTAACCGTTTTAATCGAGAACCCACATTTATCAGAAATTACCTTTAAACAACAGACCGATCTTTAAAAGTTTAAGGTACACCTTTTCAGTCACTACCACATCGTCACTGCTCAACCAACATGCTTAACAACACAAAACGGCTGCGTTTTAATCGCAAGAGTAGATAACATCGACTGAACATTACTGCTGATAACGGCGAAAATTAGCAATATATCGCCGAGATGGTTTTACGTTAATCACGTTTATAGAGGGCATTTTAGCCGCTCAGCCAGCCGTATATACGCTACTTTTTGATTTACCTGCGACATGGTGTCGCAGTTTGCCCATTTAGCTTTGCCTCCTTGTTAACATCCTGACAAAATCCACCCCACATTAAACAAAATAACAACATTATTATGAAGTTGCCTTTATCCCTCGTTTCATTTTCCATTGCTTCAGCACTCTTTCCGTTACATGCTCTCGCCGATGATACCAACTTTGAAGTCATTGAAGTGAACGGACAGCATCAAGGTAGTTACACCGCGATCAGCCCTGAAGCCGTCAGCCCTCAAGCTGACATTAGTGGCCTACTGCAGCACTTACCTGGTGCATCAGTCAATGGTAATGGTCCACTTACGGGGATAGCGCAATACCGTGGTCTCTACGGCGATAGAGTCAATACCCAAGTGAACGGCATGACCTTATCCAGTGCTGGCCCTAACGCTATGGACACGCCTCTGAGTTATGCCAGTTTAATTTTAACCGAGCGCCTTGAAATGACGCGTGGCATTGCACCGGTATCAACTGGGGTTAACACGATAGGCGGAAGTGTGCAGGTTATCGAGTCTCAAGCCAGTTTTGCAGAGATCAGCGGTAAAATTGCCGCGCAATATCAAGGTAACGGCGAACGAAGCCATATTGGCGCAAAGGCAAACATTGCTAATGAGCAACACGCCGCACTGTTATATGTCGACGCGCTAAAGGGCAATGAGAACGTCAGCACAGGTAACGATAATGCCATTTCCCCTACTATTTATGATAAACAAATAGTCGGTGGACAGTACCGTTATAATTTAAGCGACGATAGTACCGAACAATCCATCGCAGTGGGTTATCAACACCTAGAAACCACTCACGCTGGTACACCGGCGCTGGCAATGGACATCGACTTTATCAACACTGATCGCGTTAAAGTTGAAGGCCAGCATGCACTGCATGACTGGGAAATAAAATGGCACCTTGCATATAGCGACGCCAAACATGGTATGGATAATTTCAGTGAGCGCATGAAAATGCCCAGCATGGGCGCTCGTTACAATCATGCCGATAGCCAAAGCTATGACGCCGCATTCACTTTTGCTAAAGATAGCTGGTTATTCGGTTTAGACACTCAACTCAGTGAGCACAACTCAATCATCAGCGATCCCACGATGCCAATGTTTTCAGTCAACAACTTCAATGGTGTAACTGACAACACTTATAGTTTCTTTACTCAGTGGCAGCAAGAAGTCGAACGTTGGCACTGGGAGTTAGGTGCACGTGTTAAGCATTATCAAACGGATGCAAGCACCGTCGATAGCACGATGGCAGCTAGCATGCCGGCGGTAAAAATGCTCAAGGATAGGTTTAACCATGCTCAAAGAGCACAGTCACAGACCGGCGTCGATTTAGTCATTAATGGTCGTTACGCTCAAACAGAGCAGTTTAATTGGATCGTGGGCTTTGCTAGAAAACAAGATAGTGCCAGTTACCAGCAGCGCTACCTATGGATTCCCATGCAATCTACTGGCGGCTTAGCGGATGGACGCACCTATGTTGGACAGATGGATTTAGCGCTGGAAACCGCTTACCAAATTGAGCTAGGCAGTGAGCTTAACACGCACAACTTTAGCATCAACCCTCGGGTGTTTTTCCAGCGCATTGACGATTATATTCAAGGTGTTGCAGCAACAGATCCTGCTGTGATCATGGCGGCAAAAATGATGGGGGATGCCAATCCAATGCAGTTTGCTAATGTTGATGCGTATCTTTATGGCATGGATCTTAGCGCCAATTATCAACTCAACTCTCAGTTTTGGCTGGATCTTAATGCCAGTTATGTGACCGGTGAGCGAAAAGATATCGATGATTACTTATACCGTATTGCTCCCGCTCAGGCACGTTTAGGCATTAACTACCAATACGGAGATTGGGCTGCACGCATAGAAACATTAGCCGTGTCGGCACAGGAAAATGTATCCGTTTCACAATTTGAGCAACCATCTTCTGGTTATGCTTTAGTTAATATATCAGCCGTTTATGACTTCTCTAATGGATTAATTAAAGCCGGTGTCGATAATTTATTTGATACTGAATATGTCGACCATCTTGCAGGTTATAACAGGGTAATGGGCGGCGATCTCAGGCCGGGTCAACGTATGCCCGGTACCGGTGTGAATGCTTGGGTCTTGGCAGAGTTTCGCTTTTAGTCGCCCATGAATAAAGTTTAAAGCGCATTCCACTGCGCATCCTTTCCCCGAGCGGCACCCTCTGTCTCGGGGATTTTTTATGCCATGAAACCGTGATTAGCGGTGATCCATAACCGGTTTTTTGAGTAGTTTTCGCTGTAAAGTACGCCGGTGCATGCCAAGTTGTCTGGCTGTTGCAGATACATTACCGCTGTTGGCGGTTAACACCTGTTGAATATGCTCCCACTCTAGCCTTTTAGGCGATAACGGCTCCTCTTCAAGCGCCGTGTTCATAGCCAGATCTGCAGCTGTTACCGACAACGCATGAAACAGTGTTTGGCTATCTACAGGCTTAGTTAAGTAATTATCAGCGCCAAGACGAATGGCTTCGACCGCTGTGGCAATACTTGCATAACCAGTCAATAAAACCATCGTCACCTTGGGCAAGAGTTTGCGCAGCGGAGCTATCAATTTAAGGCCGTTGTCTTGCTCAAGTTTCATATCCAGCAAGACATGAGTTGGCTTAAATTGATGCGCTAGCAGTAATCCTTGGCTGACATCATGGCATTGTTGACACTCAAACCCTTGTTTGCTCATCCGCCTGGCTAGCAATGCTGCCAGTGCCACATCATCTTCAATGATCAGTAGCCGGTTCATCATGTTGCCTTTATATGATCCGTTAACGGAAAGCTCACCTGTGCAGCTGTGCCTGCATCTGCCTGTGCAATCAACAGCAGCTTGCCGCCTAAGCGCTCAAAACTCGCGTGGCTTAACAATAACGCCATTCCCATTCCTTGTTCGCTGTCAATTAACTCATACCCCAATTTACGCTTCATTTTTTCAGGTATACCCCTGCCTTTATCAGCAACACAAATACAAACACGTTGCTGGGAGTCGACGATGCTAGCTGACACAGTAACCTGCGGATCACCAATCTCTTCCATGCTGGCCGTGGCTGCATTTTCAATCAATGACATCAGCGCAGGCAATAAACTGGCATCACTCATCATTGTCGCTTGTTGCGTAGCGCTATCCATAGGTAAGCGTAATTCTAACTTCACCTCTGGCATTAACAATAAAACTTGTTGCCGCAAGGTAGACAGCAAATCATTGACGGTTAATAACGTTTTACGTTGCTCACGAATAGCTTGCGTCGTAGCACGTAACGAGTTTAAGGTTTGCTCGCATCGAATTAGCGCGTGATCCATTTCAAGTAATATCGGTGCCATATGGCTGTGTGCAGGCATTTCTTCTTCAACTTCATCCACCAGCAACCGCAAACTGGCTAACGGCGTCGCCAGTTGATGCGCCATCTGCGCTGAGGCTGTCCCTAACGCGAGTAAACGCTCTTGCCGCAATTGCGCTTCACGCATGACCGCCAGCTCGATTTTTTGTTTACGCATTCGCTGTGCAATATAAGCCACACTGGTTGTCAGGACTAAAGATGAAATCAGAAAATTAAACCACATCCCTAAGTAATGCGAGTTTAAGTCCATACCATGGTGTTGCATTGGCTGCTCGGGGACCGAAAGGATCATTAAACTGTAAGAAAGCGTTGATAACAGTGCTAGCAGCCAAGGTGCCCACTGCGGTAACGTAATAGCCGCTATCGCTATGGGCAAAAGCAATAAAGAGATAAAAGCATTCGTTGCGCCACCGGTAAAATATAACCAAGAGATCCAAAATACAGTATCGAGTAATAACGCGATAAACAGTCCTGACTCATTGCGGGCAATAGCGGCCCTGAGCCTAAATGTTAACGCTAAATACAGCGTTTCTGCGCATAAGCTCCAATATAAAACAGGACTGCTGAGTGACAAACCAAAAGTATCGGCGGCAAAAAAAGTCAACCCCAGCTTTAATAGCAAGCCCGCTATCCGCAATAACACTAGTTGATCGGTGGTGCCTAAGTGGCGAGCAAACACACCTGTTAAAGTCGGCGTGATAGTCATTCTGGCGGCATTGGCGCTCACTGCGTTTAACTCCATTGGTGATAAGCTGAATATTCGGCTCTGATTTTACCAGCACTACGGGCTGCTGTAACAAATTGATAAGCTTTATTTTAAAGTAAAAATCATCGCTTCACGCTCCTTGGCGCTACAGCGTGATGTGGCTGAGTCAAATACCTCTTTGTTAGCGCCACTAAACACTAAACACTAAACACTAAACACTAAACACTAAAAGTGAAGATCCTCACAGCTGACATCAATCAGTTTTTCAGTTATGGGATCAACAAAACGCAACGTTTTGGCCAATAACATTAGCGGCTGATTAAAATCGTCCGCGGCTTTATCTTGTAACAGAGGATACAGTTTATCATTCATAATCGGCATACCAAGGCTTAGCATGTGTAAGCGTAATTGGTGCGTACGCCCCGTGATTGGCTGTAACTGAAATAAACCTAAATCACCTTTAGTTTGCACCAGCGTGATCTCAGAATGACTATTGGCTTCACCATGGCTGATTTTCATCATAAAACTCGGCTCAGCCTTCACCAAGCGGTTTTTTACCGTCCAGTGCAGCGGCAAGGTTAAACGGTTTGCCGCCATTTGTTCTCGCAAGGGCTCACAAAGGCGCGCAATGGCCTGATACGTTTTAGTGATATGACCCGTTTTAAACAACTGATGATAATCGTGCCGAGTCTCAGGATTGACAGACAATAACATCACTCCCGCGGTTGCCCTATCAAGCCGGTGGCAAGCGACAATTTGCTCGTTCTTTGTTTTCATCCGCAGTCGATTCACTAAGCACTCATTCACAAAGTTTCCGCTGGGATTAACCGCCAAAAAAGCCGGCTTATAGGCAATAATAAACTGTGGGGTTGTGAGCAAGGTTTTTTCATCAAACGGGATCACTGATTCTTGCTCAACTTCACGATAATAATACACTCGTGCGCGGGCAACAAAAGCAGTATCGAGCTGTATAATATCCCCGTTACGCCAGTGAACTTTGCCACTTTTTATCCGCTCAATCCAAGTCTCCTCAGCAATGGCGCTAAAATGGCTCACCAAAAAACTCAATACTGTCGGTTTATCGGTAATGCTCTCGGGTAGCACAATAGAAGAAGCCTGACGAGCACGGACGGGGTGATTCATATTTAAACTCAGCCACAAAAACGGAAGGCTACTGTATCAAATACGGCAATCAAAAAGCCAACACTAAGGCTGAGCGTGTGACTTAATTAGCGCTAATACAAACTGCATGGTTTTATGGCAGTTGGGCTGCTCCAGTAAACGTAATTTGTCTTTCATGTATAGCGGTAACACCTCAAGCCAACGCTGACTCACCCAAGAGGCATCTTCAAGATAGATGTCATTTTGATACAAAGACACAAGCTCAGGGTGAACACGATAAAACTGTGCCAACGCGGCGCTGATTAGCTCAAACTCTCCCATAATGGGCTCTTGTTGCCAGTTATCACAAGCCAAGGTTCTGGCTATCCACATGCCGTCTCGTTTTTGCCCTGCCGAGAGTACTTTTACCCGTTGTTTACCTTTAAGCACAACACTAAGAGAATCATCATCTAGCTGATTAAAATCGATAATATCGCACTCGGTAGCTAACATGTAGCAAGGTGGCGTCTGCGCTGCTTTATGTTGTGCAAACACCAAACAATAATGCTGCTTGAGGACTTCAGCTATCACGTGTAAGTCAAGCGGATCGACCACACGGAGCTCAACTCTACCCCCAGGTAATAGCAAAATATCATGCGTAAGCAGTGCCATCTCTTGTGTTTGCATTTTCACCTCAACATCGAGCAGCCCAACCAAATAGATGACCACGAGTAAAACTAAAGTGTAGCATCAGGTTGATTTTCAGCCAGCCCATTGCGATTCAAGCGCAGTTAACACGCAACCGTACTACGCAATAGTACTACGCAAACGTTATCAAGCGACATCAGCGAGAGTGTTTTGGTGATGTCGAAAATCTAGGACTTCCCCTTAACGATGCTGTCAGCATATTACTCTTAGCTGTTGCTCGCATTTGCTCCAACTAAAAACTGCAGCTAATGCTTAAACAATGACTAAGCGTAAAAATTGTAAACCTTTATTAATACCCAGCCGCGCACAACCAACAAAAATGCCAGTAAAAATCAATTTGACAATTTAATAAACCACAAAACGAAATCAAACAAAATAAAACACCAACAAAAACCATATTAACGCTTCACAACACAACCAGCACTCTGCTAATCCTTTTAGCAACAACATTAACTTAGCGTATCGAGCCTGTTGTATAATTTTCTAAAACTACCACTAAAAATAAGCCGTGACGCAATGTCATTGCAATAATAAAGGGTGTATCCAGTGAAGAACAATTCGTCAATATTACTGTGCGCAGTCATCGCAGGTTTAGCGTTGCCAGTGCAAGGCTCAGCAATAAAACAATCTAAAGGTGATTTTGAAGATAAATTTCGTCAGTTAGATGTAGACTTACCAACGCCAAATGTATATCGCAACGCGGCGGGGGAGCCTGGTCATCAGTATTGGCAGCAGCAAGTGGATTACCATATTAAGGCCTCACTGAATGAAGATAAAAGGCGCCTTGAAGCTGAGCAAACCGTCACTTACACCAACAACTCTCCTGACACCCTAAAGTACCTTTGGCTGCAGCTTGACCAGAACTACTATCAAGCGGATTCTATCGCCAGTCGCACTCGCACCTTCTCTAGTCCATCAGAACTGGCAAGCAGTGTTAATGGAAAGCCAACTAAAATCAGTTTAAAAACATTACGCGGCCAACAATTTTTAGCTGACAATGAAGTCGGATATCAAATCGGTGAAGTGACAGTTAATGGTACGCCTGTTCGTGCCACAATTGTTGGCACAAATATGAGAATTGATCTTCTTGAACCGCTAAAACCCGGTAAAGAAGTAGAATTCGAATTCGATTATGCTTTTAACATTACCGATCAAAAAGCAGTCGGTGGCCGCAGTGGTTACGAGCACTTCCCTGATGATAAGCGCGACGGCGGCAATGACATATTTCAACTTGCACAATGGTTTCCTAGACTACATGCATACACCGATTACGAAGCTTGGACAAATAAAACTTTCTTAGGCAGCGGTGAATTCACCTTGGAGTTCGGTGATTACGATGTTGAAATCACGGTACCAGCCGACCATATTGTTGCGGCTACTGGTGAATTAACCAATGCAAGTTCAGTATTAAATAAAACGCAGCGCAAACGTTTTGAAACTGCCAAAACCAGCAAAAGACCGGTTTTCATTGTCACCGAAGCTGAAGCGTTAGAGAACGAGTTAGCGGCATCGACCAATACCAAAACCTGGCATTTTGAAGCTGAAAATGTACGTGATTTTGCCTGGGCTTCCTCTAGAAAATTCATGTGGGATGCTAAAGGTTATCAACAACAATCTACTGAAATGCCTTTAGTTATGGCAATGTCTTTTTATCCAAAGGAAGGCGGCGATCTTTGGAAAAATACTCAACAGAATCTATCATCCATACCATGGAAGTGTATTCAAAATATTCTTTTGACTACCCCTATCCAACCGCTCAATCTGTTAATGGACCCGTTGGCGGAATGGAATACCCCATGATCACCTTCAACGGACCTCGCACCGAATTACAAGAAGATGGTAGCCGAACCTATACCTTGTCGGAAAAGCGTTTTCTGATAGGCGTTGTTATCCATGAAATTGGCCATATTTACTTTCCAATGATCGTAAACTCAGACGAAAGACAATGGACATGGATGGACGAAGGGCTAAATAGCTTTTTAGACTCCGTAGCAAAAAGAGAATGGGAAACCGAATCTCATTGGGCTAGAGAGCCGCGCGACATTGTTGAGTATATGAAATCAACAGTGCAAGTCCCGGTAATGACTCAGTCTGACAGTGTATTAAAACTCGGCCCGAATGCTTACACTAAACCTGCAGTAGCATTAGATATTTTACGGGAAGTCGTACTTGGGCGAGAGCTGTTTGATTTCGCATTTAAAGAGTATGCCAACCGCTGGAAGTATAAGCGCCCGACTCCATCTGACTTTTTTAGAACCATGGAAGAAGCCTCTGGTGTCGATCTAGATTGGTTTTGGAGAGGCTGGTTTTACAGCACAGACCATGTTGATATCTCAATCGACAAAGTCTACAAACTTAGAATGAATACTAAAAATCCAGATATCGATTTTGCTCGCGAGCGCCAGATGGAGCAAAACAAACCGACTCCTATCGCCATAGAAAGAAATAAAGCGCAAGGACTTAAAAGCTGGATAGATCTAAACCCCGATGTGACTGATTTTTATGAATCTAACGATGAATATACCGTTACCAACAAAGAAAGAAATAAATACAACAAGCTCATTAAAAAGTTAAAACCTTGGGAGCGTGATGTAATACAAAGAGCAATTAAAGAAGATAAAAACTATTACGTACTGGAGTTTTCTAACTTAGGCGGACTTGTGATGCCTATTTTACTGCAATTAACTTATGAAGATGGCAGTGTCGAGACGCTAAACATACCCGCAGAGATCTGGCGTAGAAGTCCGAAATCCGTTAATAAACTCATTGTGTCAGACAAAACCTTAAAAGAAGTGGAAATCGATCCTAGTTGGCAAACGGCGGATGTTGATTTGAACAATAACCACTTCCCGCGCAGAATTATTCCATCAAGAATTGAAGCCTACAAAGCAGGAAAAAGTGACGCAAAAGTTAAGCGCGATATTATGCAAGACATTAAAACTAAACTTAACACTGACGACAATAAAAAGACCGATGCTAACAAGGCTGGATAAAACATGAAGTTAAAAATAATCATATTCATTTTCATGGGGTTAATTGCTAGCTCGGTAAGCGCGCACCAGCAGAAAATGGCAACCACGACTGTTAGCTTTAACCACAGAGTGAACAATATCGAGGTGATGCACAAATTTTATCTTCACGATGCAGAGCATGCAGTAAGGGATCTGTTTGATCCCAGTGCAGACATGTTGGGCAGTAAAGCCACCCAAGATAGCTTTGCCGAATATGTACAAACGCACTTTGCAATTGACGTTAACGGCACTAAAAAGCTACCACTTAAGTTTGTTGGTTTAGAGCTTGATGGCAAGTACATTTGGATCTATCAAGAAACGGCAATACCAAAGCAAGTCGCTGAACTTTCCATTTCAAACGGAGCGCTACAAGAGCTTTGGCCAGCTCAGTTAAATTTGGTCAATATTGAAGGTAAAGGCGAGCTGCAGTCTTTACTGTTTAGCGAGAGTGATCGATGGCTTAAGGTATCATTGGCTGAATAACCTATAAAAGGGCTAACACTAAGAAAGTGTTAGCCTGTTAATTCATTTACCAAAAATCTGTTTCATTCAGCACAATACAACCAAGGTTTACCATATTTTTTAAGCACTTGTTGTTCAGTTTCAAATTTTGCAGCATGATTGCGTCGACTTCTACCGTTAGACAGCACACCAAGCCCAAGCCCTATCGCTGCGCCTTGTTTGGCACCGTCAGTCGGAACCACCGACGATGGCTTTACCCGCCGAACCAGTTGCAGCTCCTTTTATTGCACTACCTACCGCCTACTACCGCGCGACTACTGCGATCCATTTTTTGAACTTAGGTCGATAATTCAGTGCATTGATGCAGAACATGGATATAATCTTTCTCATCCACTCCTGTTTTATCTACAATAATATTTGCCGTAACATTTGATGAAACCAGTAGTAAAATAGCCATGAGCATGCTTTTATTCATTGAGTGCACCTTAGCTGTTCTAACTCAATAATTGACCAGTACGCTAACAGAATGCAAAACACATCACACTCGTAAAAGTATCAGTATGATCAATTATGGTACAAAGGCTTAGGTTGTTAACTTGACACAAGATGCAGTAAAACTCGAAGAAAGATTGTCTACGCTTTTGGCAACAACTCAGTTTAAAAAAATTGAGACAATCCAATCGCTTTGGTCAGGTTATGGTGAAATTGGCCGCTATGAAAATACAGATAAATCGAGTCGCGACTTTGGCCGCTTTATCGTAAAACATATCTCACCGCCAACTAACCAACAACACCCACGCGGCTGGAATGGAGCACTAGCACATCAACGAAAGCTAACCTCCTATAATGTTGAGGCGGAGTTTTATCAATATTGGGCCAACAATATTAAACCGACTTGTGCAGTTCCCAAGTTTATTGTCCAAGAAAACCTCGATAATGCATGCCCAAATTCTAAAATAATCGTTATGTCAGATTTAGATACTGAGGGTTACCCAATAAGACTTTCAAGTGCATCGGTTGACGTTGCAGGGACATGTCTACAATGGCTGGCGAGATTTCATGCACTTAATTTGCAGTCTAACGTGTCTGAGGATTGGCCGAAAAATCTATGGCCGATTGGCACTTACTGGTATTTAGATACTCGTCTTACTGAGTATGACGCGATGGAGGAAAGTGAGCTTAAACGTTCAGCAGCCCTACTCGATGCGACGCTGAATAACTGTCGGTTTAAGACGTTGGTCCATGGTGATGCCAAAATTGCAAACTTCTGTTTTTCTGATGATTTATCAGAAGTAGCAGCGGTTGATTTTCAATATGTAGGTGGCGGATGCGGCATGAAAGACGTTATTTATCTACTGGGTAGTTGTTTAGATGAAACAAGTCTAGAGCAGAATTTCGACGACTTAATCGACGTTTATTTTAAGCAATTAAATGCAACACTCTTAACGTTAAACAGCAAACATAGTTTCAAAGATATTGAGTATGAATGGCGTGAATTAATTGATATAGCATGGGCTGACTTTGAACGATTTCTCGCGGGTTGGGCGCCGACACATACCAAGCGCACCCACTTTAGCCAAAACCGAACAATGGCTGCGCTTAACAAACTCCATAGCGGTTAAGCTGCCCGTTCTACCACAACATTATTTCGCCAAGCAAAGTTAAGTATTCTTTAACTATCTAGAGGCAACAATACAAAATGAGAGTTAAAAGGTGTTTCTCTACAGATTTAACTTGAGTTTTTCGCCCTCTTTGCTGGCATCAATTTGTAATGACTCACACTCGCTCAGCAAATGATAAAACCAGACATAAACCCCCAGACTTTGAAGATACATAATACTGGCAATGAAATGCCATTAATTATGGCTGCCTATTATGAGCGATGCATTAGTCGTTACCTTGTAAGCTAATGCATCTCTTACTTTTATGGGTTGTAACAAGCATAAAAAACCGAGCTCACATGCTCGGTTTTTTACAATAGATCACGACAACCCAGATTTGATTGCCTTTATGGCTTGAGCAGCACTTTTACCGTGTCGTCAAGATCGGCTTCATCAATGTAACCGATGGCATTGGCTGTAGTGGCGATAGTCGACTTCATGATGCTCGCGCTGCTCACAGTGGTTGGCGGGTTACCTTTACCGGTAAAGACCTGCTTTGACCAATACGCTTTTAGCTGTGAGGCTGATTTTTTAGTAATTTTACTGTGAAACTCATTGCGTGTTGGGTTATTAGCATCTAACTCAAAAGGCACGATGTCCGATGATGTCTTACCTAGAAATATTTTTTTAGCTTCTGAGGCTGAAACGGTGTTTGCAGTCGGCGCGCCAATGAGTACAACATCTGCTTGTGCTGATACGATACTTGATAAGCTAAGGATGGTCATCGATATTATTTTTTTCATTGATATATCCTTAAAATACAACGTCAAATTTAACAGTATAAACGGTTGCTGAATCATAATTTTGAGCAACATTAGATGTAAAACCGCCGGCGGTATTATCGAAATCATGTGTGTAGGTGATATCGAATTTCAGGGCTGTATTGTCCAGTACATCCCAACGTACTCCGCCACTGTATGTGGTGCGTTTAGCGTTAAAGATAGCGGCGATGATCCCGCTGGTTTGGTCAACGACGGGTCTGTCGTTATCATCTTTAGATTGGTAATAAGCGGCTGTCGTATATGGCGTGAAATCACCAATACGGTAGCCTAGAGTGAGGTATCCGGCATCAGAGTCTGTGTATGGCCCCTCCACTTCAATACGCGTCCACTCTGAAACAGCTAGCAATTGACCATCGTCGTAACTTAACCCTATGCCGGTAAAGTCAATGCTGTCGTCTTCCAGTTCAAACAATACCACTTTTGCGTCTATCTCAATGGGTAAGCCAGTCGTCGGATCTTGTGTAGGAACGGTTGTAGCGCTCCAAGCTGTACCATTAACTGTTGTTTGGCCGTATACAGCTCTTAGTGTCCACACCTCATCGGTCCATGTTAGGTTAGCGCCGATCACATTATCGAAATCAGCACCTCGATCTTTTGCTTCACCACCAAAGGCTTGCACGGTTAGTGACGAGTCATCGAATTCGAAACTGTAGCTGAGATCTCCCCCGGTGTAGCTAGTAAAAGGCACCGCACCGTACACTTCCTCTGGTGGGCGTGCAAATGGTTGGGCGTAGCCTACATCGAGGTAATCTGAGTACATAAATAGCGGAAGCCTCAGTTTACCGGCACGCACTTCAATTGCGTTATCGAACTTGTGTGAAACGTAAGCCCACTCAGCCTCTACGTTCCAATCATCTTTGCCTTTCATCATCAATTGCATGACAGCTTGCGTGTTTTTAGCTATTGAAAATGATCCCTGAAACCCAAGTTTACTTTCATCACTGAAGTTGGCTGAAGTGCTGCTGCCTAAAAAGCCTGAGTCATTGTCGGCTGTAAAATAGGTCATACTCATAAAGCCATTGAACTTAAAGCGCTCTAACAGGTTCGCTGACTGTTGCTCTTGTAAAGCCTGGATCTGCTGTTCTAGATCCGTAATGCGATCTTCATTGCTCACCTGTGTTGCAAAAACCTGTGAAGGAAGTGCGGCTGCGATAGCCAGCGGTAATGCCTTCAAGGCAAAGTTAGCAATATTGCATGTGTTCATTGATTATTCCTTGTTACGACCATGTTTTGTTATAAAGAGTTAAACTTTGAACTGCTCGGTTATCGCGCCGAGCTGATTACTGACCATTTCAATGTCATGACTAATGCCACCTAGCTCATCTGATGTGAACTTAACCTTTTCTGAGTTCTCTTCAATTTCAGAGACATACTGCTTAATAAGCAATGACGTGTTGTGCTGCTCTTCTGTTGCAGTTGCGATCTGTTCATTGACGACAACAATCGCACTGACTTTATCGGTAATACTGACCAACGCATCGCCAGCAAGAGAAGTGCTATTGACTCCCTCGTTAGCGGTTTCTATGCCGCGTTGCATCGCATCGACAGCTTGCGTCGAGGTTGTGCGTAATTCTTGAAGTACTTGTTGGATTTCTTCGGTAGAGGTTTGGGTGCGAGAGGCGAGTGTTCTAACTTCATCGGCGACAACAGCAAAGCCACGACCTTGCTCACCGGCACGTGCAGCTTCGATTGCTGCGTTAAGGGCCAATAAGTTAGTTTGCTCTGCAATACCACGAATGGTGGCAAGAATGTCGTTCACATTATTGGTAAATGCATCAAGTTGATTCACCACTACCGCTGTTGTTTGTACCTCTTCGGCAAGGCGATGAATGGTGTCGATAGCATTGGCCACAATTGCTTGCCCATTTTTTGCTTCATTACTTGCCGTTTCAGCTTCAGCCGCTGCATTACTAGCGTATTGTGCAACATACTTCACGGTGACGAACATTTCTCGCATTGCATCTGAGATCTGGGCCACTGAATGATTTTGCTCAACGACAATTTGCTCGCTGCTTTTACAGCTAGTGAGCAGCGTACTCGATACTTGACCTAAGTTTTCTGTTGTGGCTTGAGTATTGGCAATGGATGATTGTAGTGTCGACACAAACTGATTAAACCAATGCACTAACTCGGCAATTTCATCTTGGCCGTCATACTTAATTCTTGAGCGTAAATCCCCCTCACCTTCTGAGATATCGCGCAGTGAAGTTGTCACATTATTAAGGGTGGTAATAATGGAGCGGTTAATGAAGTAACCCACAATAAACAGAAAAATAGACGCTATAATGCCGGTTGTCAGCATCATGTTGGCTGCGCTGTTTGAGCTTGCTAGCGTCTGTTCAATAGCTTGTTGAAACTGCTTCTCTAAACTATTTTTTTTAACTTGGTATGCCTGCAACATGGTTCGGTAACGCGTTGCATTTTCTGCCGCTTTATCCTTAATGAGGTTTAAGTCAACATCGTCTTTTAAAAATGCATCAACGAGCGCTTTAGCATGCTTGTGATAAAGCGTAAGGCTTTGTCTCATCTGCGCGGCTTTCATTGCTTCTTCAGGCAAATTCTGACTGATTCTATTCAAGTTCATCATGGTTTGGTTAACCATTTTATCTACCGTCGTGAGTGCGTCTTCATCTCCTGTTGTGATGGCCGACTCAATGGTTTTTTCAAGCTGAGTGATTAAGCTTTCATTAACTGTTGCTAACTGTAACGCAGGAAACAACTTATTATTAACATAATTAAGCCTGTCTGCATTTTCTTGTACACTGCGTTCATTAATGAACAAGGCTAATATAAAGGATAAGATAGAAACTAAAGTGAGTAGTGTTATTCTGTGTTTTATTTTTAGGGAATTTAACTTCATACTAGGCCTTATCGATTATCCGGGTTAAAACTAGCAACCAACAGTTAACCAATAACTATTAGCCATTAACAAATATTTAATTAAAATTTGACATAAAAAAAACCAACAAACAATAAACAACGAATAACAATAGCTGCTAATTGTTA
>JAOIUG010000033.1 GCA_028223395.1 Shewanella sp. | reverse complement strand
GAAAGATTAAAAGAGATGGTTTCAAAAGCGGCAGCTTGGCCATTTTTAGTGAGCGTTGCAATAACATGGCCTGGGGTTGAATAAGCAATATCTCTAAGTGCCACACCCGATGAGTCAACAATGGTTAAAGACAGCGCATAAGCGTCAATAGGCTGGGCAATGACTTCATCCCCTTGTGTGCTAAAACCTATCGTTTGGGTTAACTCTCCCACTGTGGCAGTGATGTTGTCAGCCCCTTTAATATCACCGGCTGTGATTGATAAAGAAGCCACTCCATTTGTATCGGTCAAAGCTGTGCCTGAACTCGGCGTGAGTTTCCCCAAAGAAGAAGTAAAAGTGACGACCTGATCAGCGATGCCTTCATTAGCAGCGTTAGTATAGGTCGCTGTAATCGTTCCTGGTTGCGCCTGACTGATACTATTAATTTCATCGCCATGCTTATCCATTAACGTTAAAATTAAGCGCTCCCCGCTGCCTGACACATCCTCGGGTGCCTGGCTATCAGTATCGGCTGATAGACTCCCTCCGCCACCACAAGCTGTAAGAATTAACACCCATATAAAAGCAAAAAAAGCACGATACGCCGACTTCATTGTCAGACTCCCTGTGATCAAAATGATTATCCAGTAACCGACTGATTACCTAGGCCGTAAGACTATTTGATCACCACTTTTCCATAACAAATCACTTTTATTTTCAACAATTGACTTAAAGTTTAACTTCACGCCCATTTCAACTGATGCGCTTTCTTGTTAGGCTTTAGCTAACAAATTAAAAGCATAAAAAATAACTATGTATAGGAAGCACTATGTCTGCTAAAAAATCAACCAAGCTTGGGCTGACGAGTAAGATTTTACTCGGTATGTTCTGCGGTATTGCTATTGGATTACTGCTGCGTTATCAGTTCCCTGAAAGTGAGTTCATTAAGGAATACATCACTGAAGGTGCGCTCAATGTGATTGGCACAATCTTCATCTCAAGCTTAAAAATGTTAGTCGTACCGCTGGTGTTTGTTTCGCTGGTTTGTGGTACTTGCTCTTTGAGTGAACCGTCTAAAGTTGGCCGCCTCGGTGGAAAGACTATCGCTTTTTATTTATTCACCACCGCTATTGCCCTTTCAATGGCGATCCTCATCGCGATTGCAGTTCATCCAGGTAACGCGACATTGGTGACAGAGAGTATGCATTTTGATGCTAAGCAGGCACCAAGCTTAGCCGATGTGATCATTAATATCGTACCAACTAACCCGCTACAGGCGATGAGTGAAGGCAATATGCTTCAAATCATCATATTTGCGGTTATTTTTGGCTTTGCAATTTCCCATATTGGTGAACGAGGAAAACGCGTCGCGGCTTTGTTTAATGATTTAAACGAAGTGATCATGCGCGTTGTGACGCTCATTATGCAACTTGCACCTTACGGTGTGTTTGCGTTGATGGCGAAACTGGCATTAACACTCGGCACTGACACCTTTAGCAGTGTAGTAAAGTACTTCTTTGTGGTGTTAAGTGTCTTACTTATTCATGCCTTTATCGTCTACCCCACGCTGTTAAAACTATTTTCAGGTTTAAGTCCATTAACGTTCATCCGTAAAATTCGTGATGTACAGTTATTTGCATTTAGCACCGCAAGTTCAAATGCGACCTTACCCGTCACCATTGAAACTGCTGAGCATCGTATGGGTGTCGACAATAAGATTGCTTCATTCACCCTGCCACTTGGCGCGACCATTAACATGGATGGTACTGCGATCATGCAAGGAGTCGCGACGGTATTTATTGCACAAGTATTTGGGATTGAATTAAGCATTACTGATTATGCTATGGTGGTCGTGACTGCGACGCTTGCTTCAATTGGTACTGCGGGCGTGCCTGGTGTTGGTCTTATCATGTTAGCCATGGTACTAAACCAAGTGGGTCTTCCTGTAGAAGGTATCGCCTTGATCATCGGAGTGGACAGATTGCTTGATATGGTGCGCACCGCTGTCAATGTCACCGGTGATACCGTCGCAACAGTTGTGATAGCTAAATCTGAAAATGAATTCAATGAAGAGATTTTCAATAATACGCAAGCCGGTAAAGTGGCGCCGGGATTTAACGCTCAATTGCATGCTGAAGATAAGTAGTCTTTAGCTGCTTTATTCAAGATCACATTAGTGTGTTTGATTTTGAACGCATTGACCTCGCACTTTAAAGACAAAAAAGGCGCAACTTGCTTATCAAGTTACGCCTTTTTAGCTCATCTATCTCAGCTATTCGCCCGCGCTTAACGCTCCCAATATGACTCTTCTAGGCTATCTTCACGCTCAGGTAACCCCCGTGACAATCTTGGGCTGTGCTGCGCAAGCACCTCATAAGCAACACGGTTAGCGTACTTACAAATTTGTGAAAACGACGAGTAACATAGCCCATCACGATTATGTTTACTGGAACCTGGCACATTGGTTTTATGAAATGTATTAGAGGCAAGATCGTGTAAAAGCGCCGCTAATGCACCATCTCCAGCACCATTGGTATTACGAATTTTTTCAGGGCCGCCCATATAAGGCGAAATATGTGCGTACACTTTAAGTGGCGACTCACAATCAGCTTTTAGTTTAGGACGAGAAAACTCATAACGGTTGAACTCAGGAATTGCACCAGGTAACAAGGTATGACTGGTTTCACGCTTTTCTGAATCTTCAGTATAACCTGCAGTATACAGCCCTAAAGGCCCTGCGGTGGTTAATACCATGTCACACCACTCTAGCGCCGCTTCACTGGCTTGTAGCGGATCTTTAAAGCCCGTTAGCGCCTCACCTTCATCCTCATTCATCGCAAGAATGGTCACATGCTGATCAATAAAGTTCTGCCACCATTTAGGATCTTCTTCAATTAAGAAACGTGTACCTAACGTCAGTACCACTGGCACGTCGGCTTCTTTTGCGTATTCAATGGCTTTCATTGCTGCGTCGGTGATTTTATCTTCACCACTGGCGCGCATTAAGTATGCCGTTAAGATCAACGCTGAGCCACCTTGAACAATATCTTTATCGATATACTCTGGCGTGAGTTTATCCATTGAGCCTTTGCTAATCGCAAAAGTGCGCTCGCCGCATTCAGAGATCAGCGTAAAGCAACGACCAATAGGCCCAGCCACAGGCTGCAATTGGTTTAAGTCAACTTTAGATGACGTGTTGCATAAATAACGGTAGGCGTAGCTACCAATTTCAATGTTCTGGCTCATCACGCCAAACAGAACAGAGCGATCATCGGCTAAAATAGAGTAGTTGTGTACGGTATTGCCAATGGTTCCACCGGCAAACTCATCGCTGACAAGCTCACGATCTTTTAATTCATTATACAAAGCATGTGCCTTGTCATCGTCTATCAAGGTCGAATTACCCTTAGGCAACTCATAACGACTCAATAACTCATCTTCCACCTTTGCCTCTATATCCACTAATGTTTGGTCGATGCCTGACACATACGTAGAAATGGCTTGAGGTTGTTGGATCAACTGCGCTAAGAGCGGATCACGGTTGGTAACAGGAAAATAATGTTTAGACTTACGCTGACCTGGAAACTTCATATTGAGCTCTCTTTCATTCGGCGTCCATGCAAAAGATAATTTTAAACGGTAAGTAACCACAAGTTGCTGCGTTTTCTCGCATGCCAACTCATCGTTTTCATATGTTCGCTAAGTCGCCTCACCTATATGCTTGATCCCGTTGTTAAGGCACCATGATAGTGTGAGGCAAAAAGCGAGCAATTCTACCACACCTAAGCGCTTTCGCTAGCCGAAATCACGACCATTACTTTAAATTTAGCACCAATTTAAAATTTTCTGCTGTACTATTTCTGCCAAAAACTGGGTATGAAGTTGAGGATCATTGAAGGCAACAGATAAAGCACTCTTTGACCAGTACAGCGGTTGTTGTGCCTTATCGAGCTGGTGGCTCTTAGCCTGTGACGGGCTATCAAGTGGCGTTATGAACGTCTAAGATTGAATCGGTGCTAAAAGCTAACGGGATCTCGTTCGGTAGCTCTTACGCGAGGGCTAATATTGCCTAACGCCGTGGCCAATGCGGTTACTGCTCAAGTGCTAGGGTCTTGCGCTGCGACAGTCCCTCTGGACGGTGTAGGCACCTTTCAAGTTACTGTGCTTTCTCAATTATCGCTTGAAAGCACTATTAAAGCAGAGTTTGAAAGTGCAGGGATAGTTTTGTTGGGCACTGATTCGCGAGCACAAGATCTTTGCTATGCGGCTGCCGTCGCAGTTACAGAAAGAGTTAACGGTGATGCAACGATTACGGGGAGCTGGTCTTATGCTGCGGGTACGGCCTCAGTTCAATAGTGTTAATTGCCGATAACAGTGTAAACTGATGGTTTAGATGTAAACCATTAGTTGCTATTATATCTGTGTTATCAGGCAAGGCCACTTAACTAAAAAAGAGGTTCTATGACAGGTTTAGATAGTGCCAAAGCTGACGAGATACGCCTTAATATGCACTTGGAACATATCAGCGATGGTTAATTATTTGGTTGTTCATCGGTGGTGTTATTAAAGTTGAAGTACTGCAAGAGGAAATGAAATGGATAAGTGGATAGACAATAATCAAGGGTTGTTCTCCTTAATTTTAGCGATTGTAGGTGTTTCAGTTGGATATATAATCTTTTAAACTAATCAGCCTCGCTATAGCGGGGCTTTGCTTTATCGGGCTAGCGTTGCCTCGCGAAAAGGTTGCATTTCTGCCAGTGTTTTTAGTTACGCGAACAGATTAAAGGTGTAGCCCTGCCCACCTATTTATGGGGTCTTCATGGAAAAACTTAAAAAGCTTGAGGATATCGAAAACCGTGCCAAATTCGCCAAGGCAAACGGATGTACTCGACAAACACTAAATAAAAGAATATCAAGCGGTTGGGCTATCGGCGTGCTTAATGGTAAAGAGGTCATGTATAACCCTAATAATGTTTTTGAGATCGTTCATCCCAGCTAGTCAGCTGGTTATGAAAAGAATTTAAGCAAAGCCGTTAACTTTAGGGTTAGCGGCTTTTTTTTGCCTGTCATTTAGGATTCAAGCAATTCCACCAGCTTTATATCTGTTGAACCCTCTATCTACCTGATGTTAATTGATTGCCCCCGTTTCGGTTTTTTTGGCTATCCCATTTTCGACTCAATAAACTTTCTTTATTGGATTAATCCAATTCAGTTAGGGGCTTGAGCTAATGCCGAGTAAATCCTAACAATTTTACCTATTAGCAAAATAGGAAGCATTAGTATGAGTAAGAATGTACAAGCAAGTTTTCAGAAACGAAAAGACTCCATTGCAACTAACGCCGCACTGGTAAATCAAGTTTGTATCGCGCCAAACCCACCTGTGTGACTCTATTTAATGCATTAAGGCTTTAATTTGATGATGGGTTATTACTCATGCCAAGTTCGGCCGCTAAAGAGACACTAAAGAGACTGATAAAGCTTGGCGACTTTGGCTAAAGGGGGTTAAAGTAATACTATTGACGATCGAGTTTACGCGCCAAGCAGAAATACCCACAACACGAGATCCGTTCAAAAACTGCTCTAACCATTTTTTAGGATCTGCAACGATTGGGAGCAAGCACCGAGGTTAATCAACCACGCTAACACCACTAATACAAACACCGCCAACCGAAGAGTTGTGGCGTTCTCATTGACTCTCTTTAATCAAGGTATATTGCGGCGGACTAGTATTAAAAGAGCATAAAAAAAGCCCATAAATATGGGCTTTTTAAACGATGAAAACTCATTCATAAACACATTAACATGTGCTATCAATTTAGCTCAGTGCAGCAACGATCTCTTCGCTAACTTTAGCCACAGATTGAGTGCCGTCGAACTTGTTGTAAGTCGCTTCACCTTTTGCAGCAACTGCGCCGTAGTATTCAACCAATGGCTTAGTTTGCTCATGGTAAATATCTAGACGCTTACGCACTGTTGTTTCTTCATCGTCTGGACGAATAGCCAGATCTTCACCGGTGACATCATCTTTACCTTCAACCTTTGGTTGATTAAAAACAACATGGTAAACACGACCAGAACCTGGGTGCACGCGGCGACCGCCCATACGCTTAACAATCTCTTCATCTGGCACGTCAATTTCAACAACGTGATCGATAGCAATGCCACCAGCAGCCATCGCATCAGCTTGAGGAATGGTACGTGGGAAACCATCAAGTAGGAAACCTTTAGCACAATCATCTTGTGCAACACGTTCTTTGACCAAACCAATAATTAACTCGTCAGACACGAGTTGACCTGCGTCCATCACTTTTTTGGCTTCTAGTCCTAGCGGCGTGCCCGCTTTTACTGCTGCGCGCAGCATATCACCCGTTGAAATTTGAGGAATACCGTACTTTTCCATGATGAATTGGGCTTGGGTACCTTTACCGGCACCAGGGGCACCTAATAGCATAATGCGCATTTCAATCTTCCTCTTATTTCGCATTGTGATACCAATCTCTAAACAGACCAATGTTACAGTAAGGTCTCGCGATTGGTATTATTATGTTTAGGACGGCGATTTTCGCATAAATAGCCGCCATTTTGAAGTGATTTACCTTCGACTTTAGCTTCACTGAACTGAAATAAGCTAAGCAACTGCCCATTATCAGTAAAGTAAGGTGTAAAGTTTACGTCGATATTGGTTAGCCAATGTATTTCCCTGCCCCAAGGCGGTTAAGATCTCTAAAAACAAGCCCTTGACCTTACCGTCGAACGCTGCCACATCTTTTTGCAGTGGTGTAAACAGTCGCTCTAGCGCTTCATCATTGCGTTTTGCTTGATGCAGTGCTTTCGCAAGTTCAAGCAACGTCGCCATATCATGTGGCGCTTGGTCGAAGTCTGCTTGTAGCTTCCTGATCTCTGGCGTATCAGCCGCATCAAGTGCCAATGCTAACTTTGCCTTTAAGCTTTGGTAGTAGCTGTCTTGATCGGCAAGGCCGACACTATCGAGCAAGGCTTTGGCGTCTTCTAGCGCGCCAAGAGATAAGTACACATCCGCTAACGCCAGCGCGACTTCTGCTATCGGTTGGTCAGCGTAGGCATCTTTTAACAGTGGCAGTGCAGCAACCGCATTTTGCTCTGACAACAACACCCGCGCTTGATTAAGCTTTAGCTGCCACTGCGCCGGCAGGTGCTTGTCGAGCATCTCGGTAATTTGCGCTGCGTCTTGCACACCGCTAAAGCCGTCTATGGGTTTGCCTTCATGCAACACTAAAGTGGTCGGTAAATTCTGGATCTGGAAATAATTGGCTATCTCCATCTCTGTTTCACAGTTGACTTTAGCAAGTATGAAACGACCATTTTGTTGTTGTGACAAGCTTTCAAGGGTTTGCATCAAGGTCAAGCTTTCAGGACTTTGGCTCGCCCAAAATGCCAACACGATGACCTGCTCCATTGAAGCGTCAACCACTTGCTGTATGTTTTCTTTAGTCAGTTCTAGAACTTTTTCCATCACTTTGGTTTACCTTGTAAAAGCGCCATAAAAAAAGAGGCAGATTAACTGCCTCCTTATTGTAGTGATTGACTACTTAACGCTTGCGAGCAACATCTGGTTCATCAGTTTAATGAACGCTGATGGATCCGCTAAGCTTCCCTTTTCAGACAGAAGTGCCTGTTGCAATAGTAAGTCAGACCACTGCGCAAATAACGCTTCATCTTGCTCATCGTTAAGGCGAGCAACCAGTGGATGCTCAGGGTTAAGCTCAAAAGTAGGCTTAGATTCTGGAACCGTTTGACCTGCCGCTTGCATCAATTTAATCATCTGCGTCGACATTTCACCTTCACCGGCAACCACACATGCAGGTGTGTCTGTTAGACGTGTCGTCACTTTAACGGCAGAAACCTTGTCACCTAAGCAGTCTTGAACGCGCTTAACCAGGCCTTCAGATTCTGTTTCAAGCTTCTCTTGCGCTTCTTTCTCACCCGCATCTTCCAGTTCGCCCAGTTCAAGATCGCCGCGAGTCACAGAGTGCATCTGCTTACCATCAAACTCTGTCAGGTGGTTAATCAACCACTCATCAATGCGCTCAGACATCAGTAATACTTCAATGCCTTTTTTACGTAGTAGCTCAAGATGTGGGCTATTTGCCGCCGCTTCATGGCTATCTGCCACGATGTAGTAGATCTTAGTTTGACCTTCTTGCATACGCTCAACATAATCTGCTAATGCAACATTCGAAGTTGCTTCGCCGGTATGAGTTGATGCAAAACGCAGTAAACCTGCAATACGCTCTTTGTTTGCAAAATCTTCTGCTGGGCCTTCTTTAAGCACTTGGCCAAACTCCGCCCAGAAAGACAGGTATTTTTCAGCATCGTTTTTAGCCAGCTTTTCTAACATGCCTAATACGCGCTTAGTGACTGCTGTGCGCAGTGATGTGGTCACCTTGTTGTCTTGCAAGATTTCGCGCGATACGTTCAATGGCAAGTCATTTGAGTCAATCAAACCTTGCACAAAACGCAAGTAGCTAGGCATAAACTGCTCAGCATCATCCATGACAAATACACGTTGAACAAATAATTTTAGACCGTGCTTACGATCACGGTTCCACATATCAAATGGCGCTTTGGCTGGAATATAAAGTAAGCTGGTGTATTCCTGCTTACCTTCAACCCGGTTATGGCTCCACACTAGCGGATCGGTGTAGTCATGTGAGATATGCTTGTAAAACTCTTGGTACTCTTCTTTTGTCACGTCACTCTTGTTACGTGTCCAAAGTGCCGTCGCCTTGTTCATTGGCTTCCAGCTACCTTCCGTTGCAGCAACGGCTTCATTGTCGTCTGTTGCTTCAACTGCTGGCGTGCCTTCTTCAAACATCTCTACCGCGACAGAGATATGATCGGAGTATTTAGTCACGATAGAGCGCAGACGGTAATCATCGGCAAACTCTTTCTCGTCATCTCTTAAATGCAGCGTAATTTCAGTACCGCGCGTCTGTTTAGAGATAGTTTCAACGGTGAAGTCACCTTCACCTGCAGATTCCCACAGCACACCTTCATCGCTGCTATGTCCTGCTGCGCGGGTGCGAACCGTCACTTTATCAGCAACGATAAATGCTGAGTAAAAACCCACACCAAACTGACCAATTAATTGAGAGTCTTTTGAGTCATCACCTGACAAGTTTTTAAAGAAGTCAGCGGTGCCTGATTTAGCAATCGTACCTAGGTGTTCAATCACACCGTCACGGGTCATACCAATACCATTATCAGAAATGGTCACAGTGCCTTTTTCTTTATCAGCACTGATGCGAACGCGCAGCTCGCCTTCGCCTTCATAAAGATCATTGTTTGTTAATGCTTCATAACGCAGTTTGTCTGCCGCATCAGCTGCGTTAGAAACCAGTTCGCGTAAGAAAATTTCTTTGTTTGAATACAAAGAGTGGATCATCAAATGCAGTAATTGTTTGACTTCAGTTTGAAAGCCGTGAGTCTCTTGTTGTGACATGAAATGTTCCCTTTAAAATTTGGTTTAAGTTGAGCTTGTAACTAGAAATGGGGCTATAAAAATGCTTTTCAAGGGGAAAATTGCGCTTTGATTTTAATTGCGCAAAAAAAAATCCAGTTAAGGCCACGCCAGTAACTGGATTGATTGATTAACAAGCTTACTGCGACTAAATGGGTAAACGGCCGTTAAACGATAACGCTAAAGTCGTGCTGTCGACATATTCGAGCTCGCCGCCTACAGGCACGCCATGAGCAATCCGGCTCACCGTTAGCGCGTGCTGCTTTGCCATATCGGCAATATAATGTGCAGTCGCGTCACCTTCAACGGTTGGATTGGTGGCTAAAATAAGTTCTGTCACCTCTCCTGAAGCTAAGTGAGTTTCGAGTAATGCTAAGCCCAATTCATCTGGTCCAACGCCATCAAGCGGCGATAGATGGCCCAGCAGTACAAAGTAGCGCCCTGTAAAATGGCCGCCAGCTTCAATCGCTAATACATCAGCGGGGGTTTCAACCACACAAATAACGCTTGAATGGCCGCGTTTGGTACTCACGCATATCGGGCAGTAATTTTCTTCAGTAAATGTGCGACAAGACTGGCAATGGCCCACCTCTGACATGGCTTTACCGAGCGTATCAGCCAGCTTACTGCCCGCATTACGATCACGCTCTAAAAGTTGAAATGCCATACGCTGCGCAGACTTAGGGCCGACTCCTGGTAAGCATTTTAACGATTGGATTAACTCATCAACCAATGGACTAAATTTCATTTAACATTCCGTATAGCAAAGCTATTGGTGCATAGCCTAAAATAAGATTGAGCGTTAAGTCACGCAGCAAAGTTCTGCGCGCACTTAAATGAACGAACCGCGAATGCTAACATAAAATACGATCAATCGCGCCATGTCCCCATGCAACTTAAATAGCTCTGCGCTTTTAAAACAACCGCGCCCTCTCAAGCATGATAAAACCGCTAAAGCACTGCTAACTTACCTAAAAATCCGTTATGCTGATGCTAATAAATCAATAATGGCAATAATAATCAACATGAAATTAGCCGCGTTACTCTTTGTTTTACTGTTATCTGGTTGCAGTCATTCACTGGCGATAAACCCAGATACATTTGCAGGCAAGCTTAATGACTCCTTTAAGACTGACATCAAAAGTAACGGGCTGAAACTCTTTACTTACCGCGTGCAACTCGCCCATAACAGTGAGGCGCCATTGACACCGCCACCGGTTGCACGCCGCGTGAATAAAAAGACGCGCGGCAACACACGTGCCGCTGGCCCAGATCTGTCTGATTGGACTGAAAAAGTCGAACATGGTCTACAGCAAACACTTAAAATGACAGGCTATTGCCGTGAAGGATTTATCGAGATCAGTCGTACTATTTACACTAATATTGGCAAGATCAGAGGCGAGTGTAAAGAAGGTGCATCTGTGAATGAAAGAGCGCAAGTTACGCCTTAATTTGCGCCCTAGTTCCCATTAACAATGGTTTAATTACGTCGTATAAAATTGATTTGATACAGCTGCTGTATGCCGGGATAAATGGTTCGGATCAGGCTTTTTAACGCCGCTAACGACATGTTTTCTTGTTGCGCATGTAACGGGTTAAGATCATCAAAATCAACCCAGCCTACTGAGGTAATTTCAAGTTCAGCGTAACAGTGACCGGTTTCCAGATTCGCAACCTTGACCACCTGTCCAGCATAAAAATGTGATTCACTGGCATCGCGCAAAGTAATGGTTTTTTTACCCGCTAAAATATCTGATTCAAAACGTTGAAAAAAAGTGATGGTTTGCAACGGTGTGGATAACATAGAAGCCTCGTTAAAAAGGAGATGAACGCAAGCCCCCAAGCCTAGCAATAATAAGACTACGCCGTCAGTTTTTATTGAACGCAAGAGATCTCACGCACAGTTTACTTGGTCAGTTGCCAACTTAAATGAAGATAATCAAATCAGTTTGCTCGCTAGCGCCACGGTGTACTTTAGGGTAAAATTCGCATCCAATGTCAAGCTTCACGCATTGTGCGTTAAGCTTACCTTAGATTGATTTTATCGTAGAGACCCCATGAATAGAAAACAGAAAATGATCAAATTGTCGGCTAAACGTGCTAAAGCTCGACTTAACAAGCACACTCCGCCTACGATAAAAAAATACGTATCTAAAGCAGAGCGTGCTGAGCAACAAGCCAAGCTGGCAGCTGAAGAAGCACTAGCGGCAAAAGATGACGCCTCAGCTGACAGCAACGTGGATGACGCAGACAACACTCCCGCCACGTAAAGCGAAATTAAGCTTATGGGTTAGGAGGCTGTTGATTTTTAACACCAATAAGCTCTGCAACCTCACTGCTGGCTTCACAATCTTGCTCTTCAGTAACCATCGCCATATTCGCACAAGAAGACGATAACGGGCTTTGGTTACTTAAGCTTAACTCCTCATTAAACTCATCACTTTGCGCCTTTTTATCGCTCGTTGTATCGGCCGATAAAGCGCCAGTGCGCTCTGTGACAGCTTGGCGCGCATGTTCAACTAAACGGTACGCCACTATCACACCTAATACGCCAAAAATCATCGAACCCAGCACTTGGCCGATGAGCACTCCATATGCGCCGCCCCATTGTGCGCCAAAATAAACAAAGGGCACGGTGCCAACGGTCGCTTTACCGACATTAAATAAGCTGGAGTATTTGGCTTTACCTAAATTATTAAACGATGCATTGGCGACAAACAATATCCCAGAAAAAACAAAGAAAACGGCAATATAACGGCAGAAAAATAAGATGAGATCAGCCGCATCGCCTTTCATATCAAAGACATCAACAATAAGGTTACGGCTGAAAAACAATAATACCGATACCGCTAATACATAGGCGCAGCAAAATTGTATCGCTCGGGTCAGTGACTCTTTAACGCGATCAAATTCTCTCGCACCAAAGTTTTGCCCCACAATGGGGCCAATGGCACCTGATAGCGCGAATATCATGCCAAACGACACCGGGATAATCCGCCCCAGTATGGCCCAGCCAGCCACATAGCTGTCGCCAAAATCAGCCACCGCACGAGTGACCACTGCATTGCCAATCGGCGTGGCCACATTCGTGAGCATTGCCGGCCCTGCAATGGCAAAAATAGGCCGCAAGTCCTCAATAAAGTGCGCTTTATTAAATTGGCCAAACAAATCATGTTTAACAATAACGCCCCGCGCAGCCACAATCAGTACCGCGATGCGTGCCAATACCGACGCAATCGCAGCGCCTTGAATGCCCATGGCAAACATAAAGATAAAGATCGGATCAAAAATGGCGTTAACACCGCCGCCAACCAATGTTGAGATCATCGATAACTTGGCATCCCCCACCGCGCGCAGTGCGCTGCCTAACGCCATCGCTAAACAAATAAGTGGCATTGAAGGCACCAAAATATAAAGGTAGCTGGCAGCCAACTCTTCCGTTCTGCCTGTCGCGCCCACCAGCGCTAGCAATTGAGGAATAGACACAAACACAATAATGGCGACAACAATACTCACCAACAGCGTCACTACCGCGCTGTTGAGCAATAAACGTTTTGCCTTTTTGATTTCTTTGGCGCCAATCGCGCGCGACACCAACGCCCCTAACGCAATCGATAAGCCAATGCCGATTGACGTGGTGAAAAATGAAATCGTTCCCGCGTAGCCTACCGCCGCGGCAAGCTCTTGCTCACCAAGCAAACTGAGAAAAAAGATATCGAGTAAATCAACCACAAACAGCGCTGAGATCCCAATTGCGGCCGTTGAACTCATCACCAAAATGTGACGCAGTATCGACCCTTGTACAAACTTGGCAATAGCCATAAAACCTCTTTATGTGTGTGGCAAAATGTTACAATTCTTTGTCAAGCTCACTGCCACATTTATTACAATATAACGCCTGAATGTCATGGCCGACTTTTAAACAATTACTGCAACTGCGTATGTCTTTCGCTCTGCCGATCTCTTGTGAGATCTCAGCCGTTAAAATACCTGTCGGAATAGCGATAATTGAATAACCGAGCAACATTGTCACCGCCGCAATGGCTTGGCCAAGATCCGTGCCGGGAGTAATATCACCATAACCTACAGTGGTAATCGTCACTATCGTCCAATAAATTGATTTAGGGATGGAAGAAAACCCATGAGCTGGCCCTTCAACCACATACATTATTGCACTTAACACCACTACAATTAAGCTGACTGAAAAGAAAAAGAGAAACACTTTACGGCTCGATTGTAGCATTGCTCTAAGCAGTAAATTGCCTTCACTTAAATAGCGAAAAAGCTTCAGTACTCGAAACACCCTAAAGAGTCGCAATACCCGGATCACCATGGTAAAATTCGCGCCCGGAAACACAATCGCCAAATAGGTTGGCAACACCGATAAGAGATCCACCACCCCGTAGAAACTTTTTGCATAATCTAATGATTTAGCTGAGCAATATAAGCGAAGAAGATACTCTAGCGTAAACAAAACGGTAAATGTCCATTCCAGTGCTACGATGATCTCACCATATTGCTGGTTAATATGAGCAACCGTGTCTAGGAAGACCAGCATAACGCTAAAAACAATACAAATAATTAAACTAATGTCGAACCATCGACCTGCTGGCGTGTCTGTGCCAAAAATAATGCGTCGTAATTTAAGTTTCAGTAAGCTTTCTGAGTCCGTTTCTGTTGCCATAGAGGCGTTTCCTTGCTGTAAACCGTATGATGTGAGTGAGCGCTCAACGGTATTTGTGCATTAAAAGTCAATGCTATAGTGTGACATGCAAATAAGCTTACCTCAAAAATAATCTTAAATTGAAGCATCAATATCTTTCTAATTTAAGGTAATATACTCTCACTTTTATCAGCTTAGGCTCTTGCATGCGCGCCCGTTTTTATTCAATCGCTTTATGCTTACTGGGATTGGTCACTCTGACATCCAGTCAGGCTCAGGCCAGTGTCAAAGCCGACTTAGTCGTCGTCACCAAGTCAGCCTCCAGCTTGTCCTTACTGCGTGAGGGCAAAATCATAAAGTCTTACCGGATCGCCATGGGAGACAACCCAACAGGTCACAAATTGACCGAAGGCGATCAACGCACGCCTGAAGGCCGCTACCTGCTGGACTATAAAAAAGCAGACAGCGCATATTACCGCTCCATTCATATCTCATACCCTAACGATGAAGATCGTTTACGGGCTAATGCGTTGGGGATCAATCCCGGAGGATTGATTATGATCCACGGAGAAAACCCTCATTCAACATTAAGCCCCATCGAGGCGCAGCAATATAATTGGACAGACGGTTGCATTGCCGTCACCAATGTTGAAATGGATGAACTGTGGCGCGCAATAGATGCTGGCACGCCAATAGAGATTTGGCCATAATACGCCGTGGCTATCCGCTTATTATCTTTTGCATACAAACTATACCAGCAGGTAACGCATGACATATCAACAACTCACGGCCACTTGGCCAACATTCAGCCAAAATATCTTGCAATTTATGCGTGAACTTAGCTTAGATAAGCTAATGCTTGCATGTGACCACGCCGCGCTGCGCGTTAATAGCACTCACGCAGCTCAGCAGCTGCAACATGAGTTTGCCAAACATGGCACCATCATCTCAAACAATATGATCAATGGTCGTCCAATTTTAATCATTGAACTGACCTGCCCAATGCAACTTGGACACATGGTAATAGATTGTGTGGAGTTGCCTTTTCCTGGTGATAAAATTTACTCAGAAGAAGGCTGGGAACACATTGAATTAGTGTTGAATTCAACAGCACAAACATGTGAAACATTGCGCCAAGAACTGCTCACTTTATTGCCAAATTTACAAGCAATATTCGCAGGAGACACTGAAATAGACGTCAAAATGAGTTCGCCTAAAGGTGATAAAGAGCGGTTAGCAAACCCAACAATCGCTTTTAAAAAAGCCGGCTTGTGCATTAAAGTGCACCCTCATAGCATTAAAGCGATTATTGCATCTGAGCGCTAAGCCCAGCGTTACCTCACTACGCGCTATTTGATCATATACATGCCTTCACTCGCAGGGCGGCTGAGCTTAAAACCAAATGACTGATATAATGCTGGTACATCAGCCATTAACGTAATGTAAGCACCTTTAAAAGCCGTTCTTTCAAGGTAATCCATCATACTTTGCATGATAAGCCGACCAAAGCCCTGCCTTTGATAAGCAGGATCAACAGCCACATCAACGATCTCAAAGTTCAACGCTCCATCACCGACAATGCGCCCCATGGCAATAACGCGATTTTCAAGGCGGATATGCACACCAAACAGGCTGTTAGGTAACGCCTTTTTAGCCGCAGCTAAAGGCCGAGGTGTTAGGCCTGAAATCATACGTAAACGCACAAAATCCTCAGCGGTAACCACTTGCTCAATTAACTGTTCCGCCACTTTTATGCAATACTCAACAGGTGATCTAAACCGCCTGTAATTGCGGCCACTTGCGCCACAATACAGTTTTCATCATCGACTAATGGGCTATCGGGATACACCTCCGTTGTGGTCACATATTGAGCATCACTCAAGCCTGCACATAGACCTAGCGCTTTAGTGGCGTAGTTAATCACGCCAAACTGCGCTAAATCCACCCCGATAAGTTTGCCATCAGCATCTGCCGGGGCGATATGAGTGACTTTTTCCACGGCTGTGATCATCGCCTTTTGAAACGCATCTTGCGGATTAATCGTGTCACCTACTAAATAAAAACCGTCAGGAATATTCCAATTGTCATGCACTGTAGCGTCACGCGCGGCGAGGGCCGGCCTAAACTCACTGTTATCAGTGTCGGTGGTTTCATGCAGATCAAAATGCGCAAAGATCTGAGTTTTAATCGGTGCCAAATAAGCCAGCAAAGCAGCGGACTCCTCTGCTGGGCTATTGACGTAAAATGAGCGGTTAGGATCAATCGCAGCAGGATCCCAGCGGTTAATCGTTTCATACCCCCACGGGCTCACACAGGGGATCAACACAATATTAAAATGCTCAGCATAAGCCTGTGCTTTGGTTTGCATAAAACGAATGGCCCCTTCAACGCCGCTCGTCTCATAACCGTGAACCCCACCTGTGATCAAAACAGTAGGCTTACTGCTATGCCAGTTTTGGCTCTTTAATGCATAAAGAGGATAGCGAGCTGCATCAATCGATAAAGCCCCATATTGCTCTAAAGTAAATTGCTCTGCTAACTTGAGCACCTTGGTCAGCACCTGTTGTTGATAAGAGCGTTTGACCGATTGCAAAGCGAACCAAGCTGATTTATCCGCTTGATCCCATTTCTGGCCGGGCGTGCCTATTGGGTAATATTCAGTGGTGCTCATGTTCTTCATCCTCAACAAGTCTAAACATCATACGGGAAGCTCACATCGCTTAATCCGCCATCAAGGTTAAGATCATAAACATCGTAACGTATGAATACAAGGCTCAACGGTTAAGGTAAAAAGCCACTTCAGCGCTGCTTTTTACCTATCCATTTATCGCCCTACGCCTTAGTCGCATTGTGTTTGGCAAACAAAATAATACAGCACGCCAATAACGCTAGATCTTTAACAATAAACTGACCGCTGCCCGTCAGTACAGGAAAACCTAACTGTGTGTCATAACCTGGCAACGTAATAAGGAATGTCTGCGTTGCCGCAAACGTCAGCGCCGCTACCCCCAAACCAAGTACATAAGCTTTGCTAGACCAAGGAGCCAGTAAAATAGCGAACACCGCAATCAGTTCAATCACACCGATAAAGTAAGAGCCATGTAATACGCTAAACAGTGAATAGATCCAGCTAAATAACGGGCTAGAATTCATTAGCCTTTCAATCCCGTCAGCCTCATACTGAGTAAACTTCATGCCGCCAATCCACACCATAACCAGTAAAATCCCAGACAAAGCTAACTTAACTGCCAGTGCGTTAATCCTTGTGTGTTTTGCATAATGAGAAGCAATGAACAGTGATACCGCTGCAATTGCCAAATATTTAATCAATCCTTGACCTGCACCAGGGGCAGGAAAACCGCCCAATGCATCCACCCAAACAGGATGGGTAAACATCATTAATAATGGCACGGTTGCCAACCCCGCATAGACATACATAACGACTTGACTCCAACGGTAACGTGGCACGATAAGCGCCGCAAGAGTGATAAGCTGCATGACCCCAAGCGCTGCAGATAACCAAGGCAGATCGGGGAAATTAACTGCCTGAAGTTGTTTGGTAAAATAACTCGCATCAGCAGTAGTGAAACGAGTCACCGCAGTCAACAATAAAAAGCTGCCCAGTAACCAGCGCGATATCAATACATGGTGAGCCGTAACGATGGATTTAAGTGATGTTAACATTTAGTGATCCCTATTCTTATCCCAAATTGGTTTCAGCAATAGACCTGTGTTTTCTCGCAAGCATTTCAAACATGACCATCAAATTCAGCGGCAAGTTAATTAACTGATAGCGAAAACACCCCTAAATGATGGCCGCATACACAGCCCCTAAAACAAAGCGCCTTGATATTCACCGCTCGCTATCATAATTGTGATCGCAGTCTTGCTCTTTTACAGACGATGTCCAATGGCTTGATCTGTTGCACATTCTTGCTGCTGTAAAAGAATTAAATTGCATTAGCGTCTTCACATTAACATTCATCATTACTGAACATACTGACTATGAGCTTTATCGAATCTTTAACCCTGACATTAGCACTCACCTACAGTGTGAGCCTGCTTTACTGGAGTGGTAAAAAATGGGGAGCGGCTGTAAGCGGGCTGCTTGTTTCTGCCGCTGTTATATCGAGTCTATATTGGCCTCTCATTGCAGCTCTTGCCGTTGCCCTCACTGTTATAGGCTTAGTGAACACGTTTCGGCCTCAAATCGCTCAAGGCGATATGAGAAGCAATCATCTTCGTGAAGGCGTTCAGCATTTACTGGCGTTATCGATGCTACTTGTTGGGATACAATTTGCCGTCAACAGCGCACTGCTTAAAGCAGGCGTCACCCCATGGTTAATGCGCCCAGATGTCGGCGACGCCTTTTTGCCCATTGCAGGCGGCATCGAACTTAAAGCCATTGTCACACTGGGTATATGGGATCAAACTCACCCCGCTGCGGCAGTGATGTTATTTGCAGTGCTACTTACAGGCCTGCTTTGTAAGCGTGCTTTTTGTGGCTGGGCTTGCCCGCTTGGGCTCACCGGAGAGTATCTGTACAAACTCAGAAAACGCTTCATCAACGCTGAATATTTGCCTCCCCTATGGCTAGATTGGCCATTAAGAATGCTCAAATATATACTCTTAGCTGGCTTGCTATACATTATTATAGGTATGCCAACGGCGGGGATCCCAGGCTATTTAGATAGTTATTATCACAAAATAGCTGATCTTAAAATGGCGCTATTTTTTATCACACCAGGTTTCATCACCCTCATCTGTTTTGGCGTTATTTTGAGTCTATCAGCATGGCGACGCCAAGGCTTTTGTCGTTATATCTGCCCTTATGGTGCAGTGCTCGGATTACTCAGTTTTCTTAGCCCCTTTAAGATCCGCCGTAACACTCAACATTGTTTGATTGAAAATAAAGGGATGAACTGTGATAAATGTACCCGAGCCTGTCCGGCTAATATTAGCGTGCATATACAACGTAATATTCGCTCAGACGAATGCCAAGCCTGTATGAGGTGCGTGGCTGCGTGCCCCACATCGGAGGCATTACGCCTTAGTACTCGCAATGGAATGAAATTATCAGCAAGAGGCCTAACCATTGGCTTAATGCTGCTACTTTTTTTACTGCCACTTATCGCCTATTTAAGTGGTTTTTGGGTGAGTCAAACCCCAACGGACACACGGATGTATTTGATCCAACACCTCAATTCAATAGGTCACTAAGGCTTACTAACGCAAAAGCCATTAGGCAAAGCATCAAAAATACGCACCTAACCAGTGGCAGATCGCCTCTGGTTAGTGCTGCAGTAAAAAATCATATAGCCAGCCATTGTTAATCAGCGGTTGATGCCATTAACTATGGCTGGCTACGTATTCTGTGATGATGAGCATTAACTATGCCTGTCCATATATTTTGCGTCAAGCATCTAACAAAGCACTCATCTCTTCCTTTGCATCGGTCTCTTACAAGCCCTAACAAACACTCCTCATTTGCAAATAGTTCAACACCGTCTTTTACTGGTGCGTCACATTTCCCTGATTGTTCCTCAGCACAAGCAAACTCACTTACCATGAAGATCGAAAACAGCACTATGGTATAAAATTGACGCATGATTGAGTTACCTAACGCCTCAACAAGAGACTAAAAATTGTGGGCTAAAATTAGCGATAAAGGAACAAAAGCAACGGTTATTGATCCTTATTTAACAGATTATTAGGCTAATATCTCTGTAATGATTTTAGTTTTCACTGAGTTCGCAATGAAGCATTGCTCATGTGATTGATGGTGCATTTTTTCAAGTTGCTCCATCGTTGGTTTTTTATCACCAGAAAACTGCACGTGTGGTCTAAGTGTAACTTTAGTCATTGAAATTTTA
>JAOIUG010000032.1 GCA_028223395.1 Shewanella sp. | reverse complement strand
CAGCCTTAGGGCTAGCTTCAATGCTTTTATTACAGTAATAAATCGAGCAAAAACAATACTAAAAGGTAAAAAATCCTTATTAACTATAACAATATCAGCCATCAGTTACAGTTTACAACTCTGTCAAAATGGACAGCACAGTGGCCAGTTTGTTCTCCAATTCACACCACTCTTTATCAGGTTCAGAGCCCGCCACAATACCTGCACCAGCAAACAAATTAATACGACCAGGCTCAATGAGTGCGCTGCGGATCGCCACTGCAAATTCACTTTCATGCTTATTAAAGTAGCCACATGCTCCCGCATACCAACCTCTAGCGTAACCTTCTTGTTGGCGAATAAAGTGTATGGCAGCAGCTTTAGGTAAGCCACCGACTGCGGGAGTCGGGTGTAATGCCTCAATTAATTGGAAATCATTGATCTCTGATTTTAATTCCGCCCTAATTGCGCGATGCAAATGCTGAATATGGCTTAGTTTGAAAATGGTGGGCAATTCTTCCGCGCCAACATAGTGGCTCAGCGGGCTGAGCACACTCACTATTTGTTGTCTAACCAACTGGTTTTCATGGCTGTTTTTTATATCTGTGAGTAATGCTTTTGCCAGCGCCTCATCATCCTCTTGGTTTAAGCCTCTTACTGTTGTACCGGCTAAGGCTTCAGTGAATAACTCTCGCTGTCGCCGACGATACAATCGCTCTGGCGTGCAAGAAATAAAAGCGCGCTCTGGGCTAAATTGAAACCCAAATTGAAAACTGTTTGGGTTCCTTCCTTGCCAGCAAGCAAGTAGCGTCCAAGGATCAACATGCTCGTTAATTTCAAGTTGAGTTTGGCGCGATAACACGACTTTAGGCGTCTGCTGGATAAACTGACTGTGAGTGACTTTATTCACTAATTCAGTCCAGCGATGGCGGTTAGGTTTGTCATTGCGCGCCATTAACTTAACTTTATTTGGAGGCGACAACGGCTTGGCTTTGTTTAATTGGGCTATCGTTTTTAGCGTCAGCGCGATTTCTTGCTCAACACTATTTTCAGAAAAGTTAAGGTTAGCCAGCAACGTGAATACATCACCACTGCGGCGTAATTCTACCCGCGGTAAAATAAAACGGGCTTGTCCAAACTCTGACCAGCTTTCGTGCTTACGATCAAATGCAACCCCTCCGTAGTAACGCACATTTTGATTATTCGTCAGGTTTCGCTGTGCTTGATATCGTGCTGACATCTCAAAATCATCAACATCCTCCCCAAACATAAAATCGTTACAGCAACCAACCGCGGCCACCTCTTCCTCTGTATCTCGCCCTTTCCAATAGAGCCTTGGGTAAATCGATTGCGATGCCAGCCATGCCATTAAGGGGATGGCAGATATATCCACTGACACCTGCACTATCGGATCCGCTTGCGGCTGATGAGTAAAAGATAAGAGCTTGTCAGTTAATGACTTAATCGCATGAGGCAGCAATGGGATAGTCACAAAAACTCCAGATAATATAAGTTAGGCAAGGAAAACCCTGTTGAGGTAAACATAACCATTTGATTACAAGTACCTATAATGCGATTGATGTTAAATTCGACATCATCTTAGCGCACGATGCTCACAATCAATACGCTGTTTGATAGAACCCTACAGCTCTTTGAGGACAAGCTAATATTCAACATAAACACTGTCAAGAAGGTTAAGCGACGGCTGTGAGCTATCACGTAAAAATTTTAGTTTATGTTAGCGGTGGCGATCTTTCTCCTGCAAGGATAAAATATACAAAACAAAATACAGTGCTACCTTTGGTAGAATACTGAAATGCATTACAAATACACAATAAGAATAAGTTAATTGTAATGAATGATAGTAATATTGCTTGTATCAATATGAGATTAGGTTTGCCACCTGAGGGTCAACGCGGTTATGGGTGATCTTATCGAATCACAACATTTAATAAAAATACGAGTCAGCAATTTAACTGTTGGCATGTTTGTTGAGTCTATCGACAATACAAAAGAAACAGTGAGTATCGTAAAAGCAGGCCAAATTCGCAGCTCGCAAGACATACAAAAACTCACACACAATAATATTGATTATGTGTGGGTTAATGCTAAGCGCTCCTCTGCTGATTGTGGATTAATCAAGCAAAATACAGCACGTCAATCAACCACAAAAAAAACGACTGTCGATCGCGTCAACACTCAAAGAAAAGCTAAAACACTCATTGTTGAAGCTAAAGATCTTATCCAAAAAGTATTAGCCGATACCTTCCAAGGTAAAGCAATAGAAGTCGAACCTTTTAAAGCCCTTGCAGACAATGTGATTGAATCGGTACAACTCGACTCAGATGCACTTAGGTGTGTATCTGCTTTGCGCTCAAAAGATGCTTATTTACTCGAGCATTCCGTTAATGTTGCTTTTTTATTAGTGACATTTGGTAGTTACTTAGGGTTTAGCACCGACATGTTACGCCAGCTAGCTATCGGTGGTATCTTACATGACATTGGCAAAATTAAAGTGGACAGTGCCATCCTCAACAAACCAGGCAAACTCACGCCCACAGAGTTTGAACACGTCAAGCTACACCAAACTTTTGCTATAGAAATAATGAATAATGCTCAAGGTCTGTCGCAGGTAAGTAAAGATATCAGCTTGATGCACCATGAAAAACTAGACGGTAATGGCTATCCACGCGGATTAAAAGGCGACGAAATTCCAATTCATGGCCGCATGAGTTGTATTGTTGATATTTTTGATGCATTAACCGCAACCCGCAGTTATAAAGAGGCCATGAGCCCAGCTGCAGCGTTTAAAATCTTGCTGAGTTTAACTCCGCTGCATTTAGATCAAGATTTAGTTTATGAGTTTATACGTTGTGTTGGAGTTTACCCAACGGGCTCATTAGTTGAGTTGTCAGATGGACGTGTCGGGATTGTCTGGGAAGCCAAAAATCGAGATGCATTACATCCTAAAGTGAAATGTTTTTATTCGAATCGATACAAGGCTTACACCAAAGTGACTATTGTCGATTTACTCAGATCTGAGCTCAACATTGAAAAAGGCGTGTCTCCTAGTAGCTTAAAAATAGACCCAACGCCTTTTTACTAGTGGTGAGTCAATCATTGGATAAGTTTGCAGCGTTAGCAGCACTCCACGCTATTTACTTATAAGTAAAAAGTATAGCCTTAGCTTAAAACGCTATTTGTTAGTAATAAAGAATATTGGCAGAAACCGAAGCACTCCCCAATAATTACTGTTTGTTAAATGGGCGTGGGGAGCTTATGAATAAGTATTTAGTGTTACTTTGCTGTGGTGTTTTTATCGGCGCGTCTTTGATGACATCTGGCTTAACTCAAGCCTTAATTGATCTTGCAGCTTTCAGTGTATTGCTATGGTTGATGTTTCGTCCACAAAAGCGCGTTAAAAGCTAACGATATTAAACTTTCGCTAATACATAATATAAACCAGTGAGCTTGCCCCAATAGCCAACCATAGTAATAAGCCCAATATTAACGGTTTAGCTCCAGTTGCTTTCATTCTTTTGAGTGTTATTCCTGCCCCAATTAAGAATAAACACAGCACTAATAACCGCTTAGATACACTAAATATACCATGATAAACCGCTTCTCCCGCAGGAAACCAGTACGCTATCGCAATCGCTAAGCAATAAAAACCAATGAAGTAAGGGATCGCTATTTTCTTGCTGTCACCGCTAAAAATCATCGAACTGAGTAGAGCAATTGGAATGATCCACAAAGCGCGTGCAAGCTTAACCGTTGTCGCGGTTGTGAGTGCTTGGTTACCGTAAGCTGACGCGGCGCCGACCACCGAGGAAGTGTCATGTATTGCTATGGCGCTCCACACTCCAAATTCGTGCTGGGTCATCGAGAGTGCATGGCCAATCGCAGGAAACACAAACAGTGCAATCGAGTTCAGTATAAAAACAGTTGCCAACGCTATTGCCGCTTGTTCGTTGTTGGCTTTAATTGCAGGCGATACTGCTGCGATAGCACTCCCACCACAAATCGCGGTACCTGAGGCTATCAGGTAGCCGGTTTTAGCGTCAAACTTGAGTAAACGCGTTAACAGTACACCTAAGAGTAACGTCAACACAATGGAACCAATAATTAATGGCAGATTAGCTAAACTCACAGTAATCGCAGTTTCTAGTTTAATCCCAAAGCCTAAACCGATAATTGATAATGCCAACAGTTTTTTAGTTAGTGTTGCTAACAGTTGCTGATCCGGTGCCCAGCCAATACTGGCGAGAGTAAAACCTAAGATCAGCGCTACGGGTGATGAAATCATAGGAAACAAACACAGTGACGCGGTAAGAATAAAAACGATCAGTGGGGCTCGTTGTGGATCAGAGATGCTCATTAGATCAAACTTAACTATTAGCAGAGAAAGGCTTGTTCAGTATAGCGTTTACTTCAATATTGATACATTAAATACTACAGACAATTATTGATATCGGTTGCAAAATGACAACATTATGATGCGAACTATAGCCAATGCGGCCATCATTAACTGCGCATACATGCGGTTTTAGGAAGTGATCGCTGAGATTTTATAGCCGGTTAATCTCGCGTAAAGTGGCGGTGTGATTGATAATAAAAATGGCGTATATCAATACGCCATTTTTCATGACAACCTTATTTAATCCTTAGGGCTTTCTTCCTCATGCTTGTTCTCACCGCCGACTTTTGGTTATTCTGACCAAGCTATAACTGTGCGGCGGGGTCATTCTCCACACATTGGCATCATCGCTAAGCCTGGTACTACAACCCTTATTCTTACGTTAAAAACCAAACACAAACTCCGTCCTAAAGGTAAACAGGAGCCTAGTAAGTCATGTGGATTTTAGCTAGGTTATCAGCCATGTCAGCCGTTGCTTTAAGATAGACGTTACCCGCATCTTGCACGAAGAACTCTATATACTGGCGACCATTGTCATCAAAGGATCTGTGCTGATATTTATTTGCCGAAGGCCAATGCCCTTCAGCAACATAAAAGCTCATATTGCCTTGGTTAGCATGATGTTGAGAAGGTTGATGCGCTAACCAAACGCGAACCATTTTATTGGCAGGCACATAAAATCCGAGGTAGCGCTCACTGTTAATTTCAAGATCCATCGCGGTGTCTTTTTCTAAACGAAGGGGTTTACGTTCATCAACAGGTGCTTTATCACTGTCATCTGCCAGTGTCGATTTCACCGTCAAGGTTACATCATTAAAGTCTTGGCGGGCGGTAACACTAAAATAATAACGTCCTGCGGTTAACTCAGCGTCACCTTCGTCTGAAAAACGAATGGTTTCTTCGCTGTAGCGCTGGAAGTTACTGGTGTCAAAGTCATAATAATGAGCAATACGATTCAAACTTGAGTACAGATCGGCATCACCATCACCAGAAATAGACACCGTCATATCGATAGCATTGTCAGGGACATCAATATAGAACAGCTGCTCTTCGCCATACACTGCAGCAGGCACGCTAATAGACGTATTTAACGGCAACGGTCTGAGCTCATTAGAAGGCTCAGGTATCGGCTCTGGTTCAGGTGTGGGCGTGGGTTCTGGCGTTGGCTCCGGTGTAGGTTCTGGCGTCACATCGCTTTCATCCACAACAATGTCTAGCCACTCGCTAAACTCTGCATCATAAGCCTTACCCAACTGCTGAACACGTTCACGCCACTGTACGTATTCGCCAGCTCTTGATAATGCCAATAACTCACTCACTGCTGTGGGATGATTGTCATATAAAAAGCGTACCGCTAAGTAACCCCAACGATAAATACGGTTTGCATCACCAGAATACGTAGTCGCAAACACCTCCGACAAAGTATATGTCTTATCACGCCCCAGATTAATTGCAGTTGTATAGCTGTTCTTATAAGCCATGTATTCTGCAAAACCTTCTAGCCACCAAATAATATGGCCTTCACGCATCGTGACATGAAAATCGCCATACTGATTAAAACGCGCATCGAGGTAGTGGCTATATTCATGTTGCAAGTTCCAAATCGCAAATCCATCATCGTTGTCACGGCGATACGCGACAAATTTAGCTTGATTCCCCACCTCATCCGGTTTCCCTTCTAAGTATTGACCACCATTGTCAGAGCTATTGCCAAATAAAAACGAGGAATAGGTTTTATAATCGTCACTGCTGTCAAACACGGCAACCAATACCGACTCATTCAAGTCATCTGCAACAGGTGTATTGTCAGTGTCAGCAATGTCATGAAAATCTTGCTCAACATCCGTTAAAATATGGCAACTAGATTGCGCCTGTGCTTCGGTCATGTTTTGAGCGCGAATAAATGCGGGGCCGTCACAGTTATACTCAAGCTCGATAACCTTTTCATCAAGATCTTGCTTCGCATTTTCAAGTCCCAACTCTTTCGCTTTAGCAGGCATATAATAGGTAATTTTCTGTACCATATGGACCCACATTTTGTCATTTCGCCCTCCCAGAGGGTAACGCTGCAATAAGTCTTCCAGCATCACCAACACTTGATCTTGGGTTGATTTGTGCGGAGTCCCCAGTAAGCGAGCAAGTGAGTCAGCAGCAAAAGTAAGTAAAAAGTCTGACTCTGTTTCTAAGGCCCATTCATTATCTAAAATAAAGTGATAAATTTTGGTTAAATATTGCGGGTTATCTTTAACGTGATCATAAAACGCTTGATTACCATTATGGCCTGCCATTGTACGGAACAGTACATAAGGTATTTTGTAATATGTTCGCTCATCTGCATTTTCAGGCGTGAGTGTATCGAGCAAATCCACTAGCTCTTGCATAACCTCAGGCAATAAACGAATACTGTCTATCATCCAGATTACATCGTGCATGGCTGTTCTTTGCTCATAGCCCTCAGACATGGACAAAGGATGCTTAATAAAATTAAGAATAACCTGAGTAACCGACAAACCAAATGCATCGCTATAATTTTTGGTTGGGCTGTCATAGCCTTGACCGACATAATAAGCACCACGAATATATTCAGATAAATAACTGATTTGCTTCGCTTGCTCTTTGGTTCCCGTGTATTGAGAGATCCTCAAATTTAACTGCATCACCACTTTATTGAGGTGTTGCTCAGTGTAAAGCTCATCAAACAAACTGACTGGCGCACTAAACCAGCTCCTTAAACAATCATCATCTGCCTGCTCGATAAGAGTGATAGGCGAGGTAGACTGAGCGATATCTTCTGGATAACACTGCACTTCGTTCGCATTAGCAGATGATGAAATAACACCACTGAACATCGCTAATGACAAAACACTAAGATTAAAGTATTGCTTACTCTTAATTAACATTAAAACCTCTAAATATGAATATTTATTTTAATAACCAAGTGATGGCTGGATATTTTCGTTATTTAAATAAAGCTTATTAAACAACATTGACTTGTACTTACAGGCTTAATCTTATAAAAATAAATTCTTATCACAATTAGCATTGCTGAATTTAATTTTGTAAGCACCAACATGTAAAAAGTAACAATAAAATGTATTTATTTTTCTACACAAAAATAGCCATAACTAGTTAAAGCGACCCTCGTTATCATAACTTTAAATTTTTAACTAAAAATTTAACCTATATTACTCAACTTAAAATTCAGGCACGACAAAGACCACTAAACTACTGATTAAAGTACGTTAAAGGTATAACCATCGCATTCAATAAGATGATACATATCGATTAAATTTAGATAAACCCGCATTATTGTTGATGGTTTTTATTTTTCATTTTTATTTCATCTTTAAATTCAACACTATTTCAATAAAAAACAAAACAAACCATTTACATCTTATTAATACAGTGATAAATCTAATATTGCTCACAGCATAAAAATAGATCGACTTATCAGAGGCTACTATGAATAAAAAAATACCATTACTAACATTGGCATTAATCATTCCTCTTAATATAACGGCACAAGCTAAAGAGGCTGACATTACGGTCAGTATTGCTGCGCAAAAACGGGCAATAGCACAAAACATCAGCCTGCAATATCACAAAATGTCGAACCAATTAGTCAATACGATGAATCAATACGACATGGATATTCCAGCCGATGAATTACTCCACAGTTCAAATGTGAATACAAAAGTACTGACAAGTAATTATATGGCCATTCGCTCATCTAAAGGGCTAAATCAGCCTAAAGAAAATGCGCCGTCACTAGTACAGTTAAGGTTAGCTGATAGCAGCATGCTCAACGCATTGCAGCAAGGACAAGATCCCCTTTTTGCTTTTGCACCAGATGGTAACGAAAGCCAATGGAGTGCCATTGAAGCTTATGATACTAATGGTAAGCTCCACCTTTTGGACGTATATACCATGCCAAAACGTCCTGTTGTAGTGGTAGAGCTCAATAACAAAGCGGTATTAAAAGAAGGGTTGGAGATTATGCGCTCAGCACTTACCACTCTTGCAACTAACCAATCGAAGGGCAGTAAAAGGAGCCGCAGCCAAACCGATAATAGCAACGTTATTTCAGCCACTGTGTTATCGACTATTCAATTAAAAGATGATGAAGAGCCTTGGATCTCAGGCGCTGCAGAAGTGTATGCCATTGTGACGGGAGTCAATCCCAGTCGGGACGAACCCATTCTGGATATTATCGACATGCCTTATCTTGATCATGAAGCAACCACGTATCATCCCAACCAGATCTTGATCCACTGGCAGAGATACCGTTGGCAAGCGGCCGATGTCATATTGATGGAACATGATGACGCCACCAATTACAAAGCACTGGCGAGCAAATTATTAGACGCCGCAGCTGAAATTATGCGGATCAACGAAAATAGCGCAAACTACGCCATCATTGCTGAGCTCACCAATGGCATCTTACAAGCCATGCCGGATGCCTGGTTTACTAACGACGATGACTACGTGGATGTATTTTACACATTACAAGAAGGAGAAACTTATCAAGACCATATTGGTGCAGGTAACAACGCAACCGCGACTTTTACTCCGCTGATCATTCAACCAAGAGGGCAATTTTCAACGCAGTAATCATTGCAATCGCCATCGTCATCGTCAGCCACTGGCGATGGCGTGTAACCACTCAGTTAATCACGCACTGCTTTTTATTATATTGACGATAATTTGACTGCATGACTGAATGTAAGCTGTGCTAAACACAAAGAAGCATGAATAACATCAACGCCATCTAACACGCTTTCATCGACCTCAAAAATGAACATGCTCTACTTAACACACTCCAGCTGATCCGTGGTGATAAACATCACAAAAAAACGATAAAGGAGATCTAGAGTATCTGGGTGTATATTGACTTAGTTTCCATTATTAACAGATAGTTAGAGCAACGTCTCATTTTCAAAGTTAGCGCCAGATTAATCAGTATTAATAAGTTTATAATGACACCATAAACGGGTGAAAGAGCCTTTTCATCGAAATAAAATTAAACTTTGGAGATGTGTTATGAACTGGCGAGCATTGTTTAAACCAAGTGCGAAAGTTTCGATTCTGACACTGTTAGTCATCGGGATCTTAGTGGGCGTGGTCGGTTATTTCACGACGCAACAAACCTTGCATGCAACCAGTACAGACGCGTTTTGTATGAGTTGTCATAGTAATCATTCACTCAAAGATGAAGTATTAGTATCTGCCCATGGCGGAGGTAGCTCAGGCATTACCGTGCAGTGTCAAGATTGCCACTTGCCGCACAACCCTATTAAATACATGATTAAAAAAATCATTGTATCGAAAGATCTCTACGGTTACTTAACTATCGATGGCTTTAACACCCAAGCCTGGTTAGATGAAAACCGTAAAGAACAAGCAGATCTTGCGCTTGAGTACTTTAAAGCCACAGACTCAGCAAATTGTCAGCACTGCCACACACGCATTTATGAAGATCAGCCAGACACCATGAAGAGAATGGCGAAAAGAATGCACACAAGAAACTTCAAGAAAGACGAAGATAAGCGTAAAACGTGTGTAGACTGCCACAAAGGTGTCGCTCACGTTTATCCAAAAGGTTAATGATCGCCAACGCTAGATATGAGTGGAATGAACACTCTTATCTAGCGGCTGCATAATGCCAAACACTTCACTTATAGGCTTACAACTTAACGCGATAAGTTAAAGCAACGCCCAAGCACAGGCTTAAAATAACGACAAAAAAGCGAGACTCACGCTAAGCATTTTAAGCCCTTCGTTAGTTTATTTGTTATATGCCATGCTCCTCGACACGTGCAACAAGCTTATCCATTAGCTGGGACAATGCGGCTATCAAAGCATTCGGTTCATCTCCCCAATCAAAATCATCGCCAGCATATGGGCTCACGGCAACCAACCTAGACGCGCCAGCAGAAGATAGGATTAATACATTGGCCTTACTGTTAGACAATACGCCTTCAGTGACGACGACTCACTTACCTGTGATGGGCAAACCATCATCAAAGTGCTAAAACAAGCCACACCATAAGAAATCACTAACGCATAAAGAGCGGTATTGGGATGCTTTGCTCGAATTGATTGCACCAGTCAATTCGTCAACTCGGTTTGATTGTGTGCTATCCAATCAGGCTGGAATATAAAAATATTATTCTGTTTTTAACTTATCAGGTGCATTGAATTTGAAGGAAATACAACCTAGAAGAGATACCACTGTATAAAATATGATAATGACGCGCATAGCGGCCTTTTATGGCGCATAACAGTAAGCTAAATTACGACTGACGAGCGCTGTTTAGCAGCCTTTATTTGGCCAAAAATGCAACAGTAAAAGCTATCGCATTTCAGGTTCTTGTTAGCGGGTAATATTGACAGTAACACTGGCTGTTATTTATTAATTAGCCATTTTCATTAAGAAAAATATGAAACCCGACAATGCTAATAGTCCCATACAAACCATCGTCGCTAATGTTTTCGATTGAGTCATGGATTTTATCAATGCGAAACCAGTTAACGTACCTGTCGCAATGAGTACATTTTCTTTAAGATTATCTTTTAGTTGGGTATCCATTTTAAAACTCCTTGAAATTTCGATTTACCTGCTCACACTCTCATATAGGTTTTGCGCCTTTTGCCAAACGATTCAGGCAAACCCGCACTGATTTTAATTTTAAAAACTTATCTAAAACATTGCTCTAAAACACTGCTCTAAAAAATCTGACCAATAAAACGGATTGATTGCCTCAAATATGCTTGCCAACAAAACCACGCACCTTTATGCAACTTAATTTACACACAAACATTACAACTAGCAATGCTAAAGCATGCCGTTAACTATCACTACCCATGGATAACCCCACGCTTAATCAGTAAAACTGATTTACACACTATTTGGCAGTTTAGGCACGAAGACAACCCCGCTGGCCATAGAGAATGCGGGGCGATATCGTAAGATCAGTGATTAAAGCGACTTATTTGCTCTAGTGCTTGCTGCAAATGATTAAAGTCTGGCTGCGCTTCTTTCAGTGGACGGTTGGCTTTGTCTAATAACTGATACTGCCCACCCGCACCCACTTCTAAAATACTGTCATCAGAAATAATAGCGTAACCACTGTAATTTGATGAAATCCACCAGTCGCGCTTGATCTCACTGCCGAGTAGATCTTCGCCCACGGAGTAATCTTTTATGTTATTGCTAATGCCGAGATAGTTTTTCATCAGTGTTGGCACAACATCTTGATGATGAGTCAGGCTGTTGGCCTGCCATTTCATGGCGTCTTTGGTAATGCCGGGCCCAAAAATAGCAAAAGGGACATTCACTTGTGCATCTGAAAAATTACTATTGTGACCCCAAAAGTTTAATCGATTATCGTTGATCTCCTGACCATGATCACCTGTGATAATCACTAACGTATTATCTAAGTCACCACTGGTTTTAAGTTTGTCTAACACCTGTTTAGCGACAGAGTCAACATAACGCACGCTGGTTTTATATCGGTTAAGAAATAACGTAGGATCAGTCTCGTTATCCAGCTCAAGGTAGTTAATCGATGTTAACATTGGCTCGTAACGAGGCTTAAAATCGTCTGGGAAGTCGTAACCATGTGGAGCATCATAAAACAAAAACGAAAATGCAGGTCGCGACTTATCACGGTTTGCGTACCACTGTAGCCAGTCTTGAGTCAGATCAGCATCAAGCTCTGATGGTCTCTCTCCATCAGAGCCTATACGCAAATTATCAACCTTACTGAATACGGTTTGATTAAATTCAGGTTTTTCTAAGTGTGCCGCAGCAAAAATACCTAACTCATAGTTAAGTGCTTGCAAGCGATCGACAAATAACGGGCTTTTTTGATTCGCAAGAAAGCCATGCCAGTAAGTCCCTGGAATACCATAAAATAACCCGAAGATCCCAGTGCGAGTCGAGTTGCCTGTCGACATATGACGATTAAAGATGACCCCCGATTGCGCGTATTGCCACATATTTGGGGTGTTGTCAGCGTTGAAAGTATCGGCTCGCCACGAGTCTATGACTAAAAAAAGAATGTTCGGTGGCTGCTCAACACTATGAGACTGTAGTGGGGTTAGCGGGTAATTTAAATCACTCTTACGCGTCATGGCTAACGCGCGTTGGCGCTTAATCGCGGCTTCATCTATCCAGCCAAGCTGCTTCATGAGGGTGTTCGATGTCGCAGGATAGAACAACGGCAAATAACGCTTTACTGTAGTTACGGGCTGATAAGCATTGGCCGCTGCCCAAATATGCACTCCATTGGTGGCAACTAAAGCACACAAACAAAGTAAGGCACATTTCCGCCATAATGTAGATCTCACCTTGGCGCTGCTAGCTTCTAAGCTGCGGATCAGCCACCATTGACAGCCTAACACCGCCAATATTGCTGTCACGCCCATCGCCCACATCATGAAAGGGAAACTCACCACTTGGCCAGATAGCAACAATTCAACCACAACTGCGTTAATATGAAACCGATACTGCGCAAAGACAAGCGTATCGATAAACAACACCGCAATACCGACAGTAGCCACTGTTGCCTGGACAATATGACGGCCAGTCTTAGGTAATAACACCGCAGGTAAAGCCAGTAAGCCCATCATGGCTGCTAACAACCCCATTTGACTTAGCGTCCCGGTGAATATAAAGAACAGCCCAAGAGGATCTGTTGGGATCTCGGGAAGGAAAGCAAAATAGCGACTCGCAATAATAATAGCAATGAGCGTATTCACTAGAATGAATTGGCTGTGGGCGTGTAGTTTTTGTTTAATCGACATAAAAATTTCTTTATTAAGCGGTGATGTTTGGCTGCATGATGAATGCACGCAAGGGCAAGCGAATTCAGTATATTCTATGAATATCGCGATATTATGCAGCGAGACTTCCATTTGTTAGCAGCCCGAAGAACAAAAGGCCTCACATTACTGCGAGGCCTTTTGTATCAATTGGTGAGTTGGCCGATAAGCCGGGTCCTGTCGTGGACAGTTATTCATCTAGGCCTGCAATCGCTCACAGGCTCAAGCGACCTACCCGGTCCCAACGCGAGCAGCGCCATACGGGACCCTATTTGGTCTTGCTTCGGGTAGAGTTTACCTTGCTACGGACTATTACTAGCCGCACGGTGCGCTCTTACCGCACCCTTTCACCCTTACCAACCGAAGTTGGCGGTCTTCTCTCTGCTGCACTTGTCGTCGGTTTACACCGCCCAGGCGTTACCTGGTACCCTGCTCTTTGAAGCCCGGACTTTCCTCCCCGCTCTATTGAGCGCGGCAACTGTCTAGCCAACTCGGCGCGGATTATAGCCTAAGCGAAAGCAACAAACCAAGGACTTTCAGCGTAATGACGCTGATTAAAGCGATATTACAAACCGATCGCTAATCCGTGCTTATAAAGTGCATTCTTTTTAATGCCATAGATCTGCCCAGCAATGGCGGAGGCTTTCTTCAATGGCAGCTCTTCACACAATAATGTTAAGGTGTCGATAACCACTGTTGAAAACTCAGACTCTTCATCACTGCGGTGACCATGACACATCAACACAATTTCGCCGCGCTGTTGATTAGCATCACCTTTCACTGTTTGCAGTACTTCAGCAACAGGCCCTGACAAGAAAGTCTCGAAGGTTTTAGTCACTTCACGTGCCATCACAATTTCGCGATCGTCACCAAACGCTGCGGCAATAGACTCTAAGCTATGCACAATACGGTGTGGCGATTCGTAAAAAATTAACGTTCGAGGATCTTCTTTAAGCGCGGCGAGCTTGTCTAAACGGCCTTTTTCTTTAGACGGTAAAAAACCTTCAAATGAAAAACGATCTGACGGTAAACCGGACGCGCTCAACGCTGTGATCGCAGCGCAAGGGCCAGGTAAAGGAACCACATCAAACCCCGCCTCACGCACCTGCTTTACCAAGTGATAACCAGGATCTGAGATCAGTGGCGTACCAGCATCAGAAATCAGTGCTACCGCTTCACCATTGCCCAACTTCTGAATAATCCACTGCGCCCTATCGCGCTCATTATGATCATGCAGTGCGGTTTTACGTGTTTCAATACCAAAATGGCTCAATAATTTGCCACTATGGCGTGTATCTTCACAGGCGATAAGCGATACTTGATTAAGCACCTCTATTGCACGGTGACTAATATCTCCAAGATTACCAATGGGAGTGGGAACAATGTAAAGCGCGACCGTCAGGTCCATATCTACCTCTGTGTTCACTAATGACAAGAGTTATTAACAAAACTTTCGCCAAGCCTAAGAGCAGGTTAAACTAAAGACAGCATCTTACCAGAGTGAAGACCTGTGTTAAAAAGACTGAATTCAACTAAATTAATTTTGATCGTACTTTTATCTGCAGTTTTGTTTGGTTGCAGTACATCAACAGCACCTAAAAAAGCTGAAAAAACAAAGGTTTCTTTAGCAGCTGTGACGATGACTCCCTCACAGTACTTAGCGCTCGCGACACGTGAAAAAAACCGTGAAACCCGCGATAAGTACATGTTACTGGCCGCTCACGCACAGCTAAATGAAGGGCATGCGAGCGCGGCGGAACAAACATTACAATCAATTTCACAAAATATAACTCAAAAACCAGAGTTATTAGCTGAATATAAATACCTAACCGCGCGGGTGTTAGCAATCACCGCAACGGATAAACAAGCGTTAGATGCCCTTAATTTCCCCGCTCATTGGCCATTAGCTAAGTGGCAATGGGCAAGTTATTATCAATTTAGAGCTCACCTTTACCAAGAACTTAATCAACCTATTGATCAAGTCAGAGAATTAAGTTTACTCAGCCAATACCTTCCGACTAAGCAGACTTATGAAGTCAACGATGAAATTTGGCGCTCATTGCAGCTCATTAACGAAAAAACGCTGCTTAATTTTAGAGAAGATAAGGGCAACCCTGTTTTTGCAGGCTGGGTGCAATTAGCGTACATTGCTAAACACTATGCGGTTAACCCTAATGATTTAGTCCGTCAATTAGGTCGCTGGCAACAACTCAATCCCAGTCATCCTGCGGCCGCTAAACTGCCGACCGATCTTCAAAAAGCGCTCAGCACTAAACCTTATCAGCCTAAAAACATTGCCGTATTATTACCGCTGACAGGATCCAGAGCGGTTATTGCCGATCCGGTTAAACAAGGGATCCTTGCCAACTATATGGCCACTGGCAATAACAGTATTGCCATCAATTTTTTTGATACCGCCACCGGTGCTCAAGCCGCCTATCAACAAGCTATCGCGGCAGGAGCTGAGTTTGTCATTGGGCCATTGCTGCAATCGTCAGTGGAGCAGCTGCAAGATCTGCCTCCTACAACCAAACGTGTCCCACAACTTTATTTAAACCATATCGATAATTTTACGCCCCAAGAAGATGCATTTTTCTTTGCGCTTTCTCCCACAGATGAAGCGGTAGATGCTGCACAAAAACTGTATAACGATGGTATTGAACAACCGTTATTGTTAGTCAGTGATGACGCTGTAGGCCATCGCATGGCCAAAAGCTTTAGTGATGCCTGGCAAGCGTTAACTGAAAAACCTGCAGAGATCCACTATTACGATGCAGGCGACAAAATGAAAATCACAGTGCAAGAAGCGCTCGGCGTCATTGACAGTAAAGAGCGTATTGCGCGCATCAAAGCCATTTTAGCTCCAAAAATCGAAGCTGACTTTCGCTCTCGACGTGATTTTGATGCCATTTACATGATTTCTGCCAGTCGCGATCTATTACTCTTAAAGCCTTTCATTGACGTTAACTTTAGTGTCTTTGCCGAGCCTGTGCCGCTGTATACCACCAGCCGAAGCCGCATTGAGGGACAAAATCGTGAAACAAATAATGAGTTGAACAACTTAACAATAAGTGATATTCCATGGTTAATTAGCCCTAACACAGAAACCCGTATGGTCAATGATTTATGGCCTAAGTGGAGTAACAGCCGAAAACGCTTATACATTATGGGCTATGACGCACTTGATTTAGTCGGTAAACTTGCCCAAATGCGCGCATTACCTGGCTACCAGTTTTCAGGCCGTAGCGGCGTGTTATCGGTAATGCCTGATGGCACGATCAACCGCCAGCTAAGCTGGGGACGTTATCAACGGGGTAATTTACGTCCACTTTAACGATTACTTGTCGCCATTGTCAGTGTAAAAGGACGTGTAAATTTGAAAGAAAAAACCGCAGTTAAAGGACAAGCTGCAGAAGCTGCCGCACGACAATATTTAGAGCAACATGGCTTACAGTTTGTAGAGCAAAACGTGCGTTATCGTTTTGGCGAAATCGACTTAGTCATGCGCGACGGCAAAGACTGGGTATTCATAGAGGTGAAATTCCGTACCCATTCTCAGTATGGTGGTGCAGTTAATGCGCTGAGCGCCGCTCAAACTCGGCGCCTAAGACAAGCTGCCAGCCACTATATACAAATTAATCGAATTGATGCTATTTGCCGATTCGATGTGATAGCTGCGGATCCAACCAGCATACAATGGATCCGTAACGCTTTTTGAACAAATTAATTTTAATTGGCATGTTTAATCAATGCCGTATAAGACATAAGGTAATTCCATGCTAGAACGCATTAAAGACAGTTTCACTGAATCTATCCAAACCAAGATTGATGCCTCTGAAGCATTGCCTGAATCCATCGCCAAAGCGGCAGAAATGATGGTGCAATGTTTACTAAGTGGTAATAAAATCTTGGCATGTGGTAATGGCGGTAGCGCCGGTGACGCGCAGCACTTTTCAGCAGAGCTATTAAACCGATACGAGATAGAGCGTCCTCCTTTGCCTGCTATTGCATTAAGCTGCGACACTTCAACCATCACAGCCATTGCAAACGATTATAGCTATGACGAAATATTCTCTAAACAAATTATGGCTCTCGGCCAACCTGGGGATATATTGCTAGCGATCTCCACCAGCGGTAACTCAGGCAATGTCATTAAAGCAATGGAAGCGGCACTGAGCCGCGATATGACGATTGTCTCACTCACAGGAAAAGACGGCGGCGCTATGGCTGGACTATTGAGCGTGAACGATGTCGAGATCCGCGTCCCTTCCAATGTGACTGCTCGCATTCAAGAGGTCCACCTGCTTGCTATTCATTGCTTGTGTGACAATATCGACCGCACGCTCTTTCCACAGGATGAGCAAGCATGAGAAAATGGCTGCCATTTTTTGCCATTATAGCCATGCTGCAAGGTTGTGCTGGCGCGGTTATGGTCGGCGCCGTCGGTGGCGCGATGATGGTGAACGATGAACGCAGCTTTAAAACCCAGCTCGATGACACGAATGCTGATTTTACTGTCTCAAGTGCATTATCATCCCATGATGACTTGAAAAACCAAGCTAATGTCTCTGGGGTTGTTATGAACTCAAATGTATTGCTGATAGGTCAAGCGCCAAATTCAATGCTCAGAGATAAAGCCATCCGTGTTGTCAAAGCGCTGGATATCGGTGGTAAAATCCATAACCAAATCCGGATAGGTAATCCTACCTCGTTTACTACCCGCAGTAACGACAGCTGGATAACCACAAAAGTTAAAGGTCGGATGATCAGTGAAGATGGCTTAGACATCACAAATATTAAAGTGGTGACTGAAAATGGTGAAGTGTTTTTAATCGGTTTAGTGCCACGTCAGCAAGCGGACCTTGCTGTGAATGTTGCTCGCCATACCTCTGGCGTACGTAAGGTGATAAAGGTATTTGAGTACACCGATCCTTAGCCTTAATGCCAACGGATAAATCATCACCTTTGTTGTGATGACACTAAAAAAGCAGTGATCAGCATCACTGCTTTTTTGTTTCAACAGATTAAATTGGGTACAGGTTAAACAATAAGACCAATTTTCTCATACACTTGCTTAATCGTCACTTCTGCACGTGCTTGCGCTTTCTCGGCACCCTCTTGCATTACTTGCTCTAAAAAGGTTTGATCAGCGCGATACTCTTTGAAGCGTTGTTGCAATGGCTCAAGCATGTTCACAACGGCTTCACCCGTTGCCACCTTTAAATGGCCATACATCTTGCCTTCAAACTCAGCTTCTAAAGCCGCAATTGATTGCCCAGTACAACCTGACATCAAGCTCAGTAAGTTAGATACACCCGGCTTTTCAGCGGGATCAAAACGCACCATTGGCGGCTCTTGACCATCGGTCATCGCCTTTTTAATCTTCTTCATAATCGCTTTTGGATCTTCCAATAAGCCAATCACGTTATTGCGGTTATCATCAGATTTAGACATTTTTTTCAGCGGATCTTGCAGCGACATCACCTTCGCGCCATGCTCTGGAATAAATGGCTCTGGGACAACAAAAGTATCACCGTAAGCATTATTAAAACGAGTCGCAATATCACGAGTCAGTTCTAAATGCTGTTTTTGATCTTGACCCACTGGGATTTCATTGGCTTGATACAACAAGATATCAGCAGCCATCAGCACTGGGTAACCAAACAAACCGACATTAATGTTGTTGGCATGCTTTTGCGATTTATCTTTAAACTGCGTCATGCGGTTTAACTCACCCATTTGGGTGTAACAGTTTAGCGCCCATCCGAGCTGTGTATGCTGCGGCACATGCGATTGAATAAATACAGTACTCTTTTTAGGATCAACACCGCAGGCGAGATAAAGCGCCAAAGTATCTAAACAGGCTTCACGTAATTGCGCCGGATCTTGCCTTACCGTTATGGCGTGCAAGTCAACGACACAATAAAGGCAATCATGGCTATCTTGCATGGCAACCCATTGACGTAACGCGCCCATATAGTTTCCGATGGTCAATGAACCTGATGGCTGAGCGCCACTTAGGACTACGGGTTTCGCTAAAGGGGTCGTCATTTTATTTATTGCTCCATTGCTTATTGCGCTTTATTTCAGTAACGCGGAAATTTCACTAAATTGTTCACATACAGCGGTCGGCCCGCTAAGCCCAATATCTTCACCGTAGTTATAGCCATAGGTCAAGCCTATTGAAGCGATAGCCGCAGCTTTTGCCGCTAATATGTCATTTTTTGAGTCGCCAACCATTAATAGCTGCTCAGGCTCAAGTTGCCATTGCTGCAAAATATGCGTTAGCGGCAAGGGATCGGGCTTCATTTTGGCTAATGAGTCACCGCCAAGCACGATAGAAAAATAACCCTCGAGGTTAAATGCTTTTAATAGCGGCACTGTAAATTCAAAAGGCTTATTGGTGACGACAGCCAGTTGGTAACCCGCCCTGTGCAGCGTATTAAGTACCTGCTCGACGTTGTCGTATAAGCGGCTATGTTGCTGTAAGTTAAGCTGATAAAAATGCATAAACCTCGGCATACAGGCAGCAAGTTTGGCGTCACTCACCTCTGTATTAAGCGCAAAATTGAGCGCGCGGCGCATCAGCATTTCAGCGCCATTGCCGACCCAGCTGCGCACTTGTAACTCGGTGCTTAATGGCAACGCTAGCTCTTGTAAGGTTGCATTAGTCGCTGCAGCAAGATCAGGAACGCTGTCAATCAGCGTTCCGTCTAAGTCAAATGCTATCGCTTTAATTTGACTAAAGTCAGTCATTGGCTACGCCTCAACGCTAGCAAGTTCGGCGCGCATTTCATCAATTACGGCCTTATAATCTGGCTTATTGAAAATGGCTGAGCCTGCTACGAACATGTCCGCACCCGCTGCGGCGATCTCCGCAATGTTGTCGACTTTAACGCCACCGTCTACTTCCAGACGAATATCAAAACCACTGTCATCGATAAGCTTGCGAACTTGACGCAGCTTATCGAGTGTTGACGGGATAAACGACTGCCCACCAAACCCAGGGTTTACTGACATCAACAAGATCACATCGAGCTTATCCATGACGTG
>JAOIUG010000031.1 GCA_028223395.1 Shewanella sp. | reverse complement strand
AACTAGCGCCGCTTTTATCATAGGTTGTGTTTTCGGTTACATAGCACACAGCGTCTTAACCAGAAGCAGCAAAGACAGAAGCCAAAACAAACAACTCGAACAAACTCAGCTAGAGTTTAGTCAATACAAACAAGAGGTGGCTGATCACTGCCATGATCATGACAAGCACCTTGCGGAATTAACAAACGTGATAGAGAAAGTGAACCAGAAATGGCATGCATCGGCCAGTGCATTGATAAACGATGCAAGCAATGGCGCAGCTGTAAGCTCTGCAGCAACAAATAACGACAGCGCATTAGCTGATAGCGCCTATACTGAAAAAGCATCATTATTTGAACAAACTAAGCACATGACTAAATGAATTTTTGTTAATAACCCATGAACTTTTGTCAGCGGACTCGAGTCGGACTTCATAGTCCTATGATCAATGTTTTGCTTTTAAGTCGTCCTAAGTTACCAGCAGTTAAGACGGCTCGTGGCAATAAACACTTAAGAGTAGCCACTTAAGATAGTGTTCACGCGTAAAGTCCGCGACATTATATGGTTACATTTGCAAATGTTTAATAAAAGATAATACATAAGCATCAGCAAACATGATCACATGGTAGTTTCCTTAATTTAGGAACATTCATTAGCAAAATGTTAAAAAATGCAAAAAATGGTATTGATAAAATTGGAGCCGCAAAAAATGAAAACGAAGTTATCCTTACTTTCAGCCGCTGTGTTAAGCGCGACATTAACGCTGACATCCATCACCGCTCAAGCAAGTATTCCACTCGCCGTTAACGGTGAAGCGATTCCAAGTTTAGCGCCTATGCTACAAAAAACGACCCCAGCAGTTGTGGCGGTTGCAGTGTCAGGTACCCACGTATCTAAACAGAAACTTCCAGATGCTTTTCGCTATTTTTTCGGCCCCAACGCCCCCAGAGAACAAGTTCAAGAGCGTCCATTTAGAGGATTAGGTTCCGGCGTTATCATCGATGCAGAAGAAGGCTACATTGTTACCAATAATCATGTTATTGACGGTGCTGACAACATTCTGATTGGTTTGCACGATGGACGTGAAGTCGAAGCAAAACTCATTGGCGCAGATCCTGAATCAGATATCGCACTCATACAAATAAAAGCCGATAACCTCACCGCGTTGAAACGAGCAGACTCCGACAAACTCCAAGTGGGTGACTTTGCCGTGGCTATTGGTAATCCTTTTGGTCTGGGACAAACCGTGACATCAGGCATCGTCAGTGCAATGGGCCGTAGCGGGTTGGGGATCGAAATGCTCGAAAACTTCATTCAAACTGATGCAGCAATTAACAGCGGTAATTCTGGGGGAGCGCTCGTTAACTTAAACGGCGATCTCATCGGGATCAATACTGCGATTGTAGCCCCTGGCGGCGGCAATGTCGGCATAGGCTTTGCGATTCCAGCCAATATGGTTAACAACCTAGTTGATCAAATACTCGAACATGGTGAAGTCCGCCGTGGCGTACTTGGCGTACTTGGACAAGATCTCACCCGAGAACTCGCAAAAGGCTTTGGTATTAATACTCAGCACGGTGGTTTTATTAATGAAGTGATGCCTGATAGCGCTGCCGCCAAAGCCGGCATTAAAGTGGGGGACGTGATCACCAGTGTCAACGGCAGAAACATAAAAAGCTTCCAAGAATTAAGAGCAAAAGTGGCCACTATGGGAGCTGGCAGTAAAGTTGAATTTGGTTTGATCCGTGATGGCGATAAAAAAGTTGTCACAGCAGTGCTTGGTAAGTCAACCCAAACTGCAGAAGCGGAATCAGGCGCCCTTCATCCGATGCTAAAAGGCGCAAAACTTGAAAACTCTAAAAACACAGGCGTCATCTTGACGGATATAGCACAAGGCTCTCCGGCTGCGGCAAGTGGACTGGTAAAGGGCGATATCATTGTCGGCGTTAATCGTAAGAAAATTAACGATCTCAACTCCCTCAAGTCTGTATTAAAAGATCAAAAGGGCTCTGTTGCGTTAAAGATAAAACGCGATAATACCCGAATTTATTTAATTCTTCGTTAAGTGCATTTTTAATCACCTCACAAAATAGCCGAGCTACAACTCGGCTATTTTTTCATGCGCATTTCATTCATACTGCGCATTAAACACAAACATGTTAGTCTAAGTTAACTTTTTAGTACTCCCTCTGAGATGATGATTAAAAACACCTTTATCTATATCAGTAAAGCTATTGTATTTGGGCTTACTATGGCTGTGGTTATCATTTTTTTGATGCCTTTCATAACAGGTAAAAGCCTTACTAATAATTTATTTAGTCACTCTGCTATTAACAGTAATGATCTATCATTTGCCAGCGCAGTGCGTAAAGCAGCGCCGGCTGTGGTTAATATTTATAGCCTCAGTATTGATCAGAGAAAACCACTTAAACCTAGTTCATTGCAAGGTTTAGGTTCGGGCGTGATCATGAGCAAAGAAGGCTACATTCTAACCAACTATCACGTCATAAAAAAAGCCGATGAAATCGTTATCGCACTGCAAGACGGCCGAGAATTTACCTCCGAAGTGGTTGGCAGTGATCCTGAAACCGATCTTGCGGTGCTCAAAATTGAAGGTGAACACCTTCCCTTAGTGCCATTAGAGCTTGAGCATCCGGCACGTGTTGGCGATGTTGTGCTTGCCATTGGTAACCCATACAATTTAGGCCAAACAATCACTCAAGGGATCATTAGCGCCACAGGTCGTAATGGTTTAAGTTCAGGTTATCTTGATTTTTTACAAACTGATGCAGCGATAAATGCTGGCAACTCTGGTGGCGCGCTGATTGACACTACCGGGCAACTTGTCGGGATTAATACCGCTGCTTTTCAAATTGGCAATGAAAGTGGCACTCATGGCATTAGTTTCGCGATCCCAATCACTCTTGCACACAGTATTATGGGAAAACTCATTCAAGATGGTCGTGTTATTCGAGGCGCTCTAGGCATTAGCGGAGAAGCCGTTAGCCCCTTCATTGCACAGCTATTAAATATCCCTGATTTGACTGGCGTATTGATCACCAGCATTGAGCCTCGAGGCCCAGCCGAAAAAGCTAAACTCCAAAAACGTGATGTGATCACACATTACGAAGGCGAAGTGGTCCCAAGCGTTGCCATGCTCATGGATAGAGTGGCAGAAACACCACCAAATACCCAGGTGAATATGAGTATTATCCGCGACGGGAAACCATATAACGTCACCGTTGTTATTAAAGAAAAACCGATTGTGTACAACTAGAAACCTTTAATAATAAAACGCCTGTTATTACAGTAATGCCGATCATTTAGTATGAAAATGATCGGTTGACCGATCTACTCAATCGTTCAGAATCCGAGTTCTGTTTCAGAATTCGGATTTTTTATGCTCGTCTCACAAGCCCTAGATATCATCAATCAGGTAAAGCCTAACCAAGTAGAAACCTTAGCTGATTTGTTACCACTTTCACTGATTGAAGAAGCTTATTCACTCACAGATACAGTCACACTTAGAAAGCGAAAATTGTCTTTAGAGTCTATGGCTTGGCTGCTTGTTGGTATGGCTATCTATAATGATAAGTCTATGGCTGATATTGTGAATATGCTTGATATCGTCGACCGTGAAGGCAAGCCTTTTGTCGCTCCAAGTGCTGTCATACAGCGGCGTAAAAAGCTGGGTGATGCGGCCATGGAAGCCCTGTTTAATTGCACCCAAGCCCACTGGAACCGTGAAGCGAAGCACCCCACATGGAATGGGCTGACACTATTAGGTGTTGATGGTGTCGTGTGGAGAACTGAAGATACACCAGCCAACTCAGAAGCCTTCACTAGACAGAAAGGCACTCAATATCCACAAGTCAGAATGGTCTGCCAGATGGAGCTCAGTAGTCACCTCATAACTGCAAGTGCCTTTGACGACTATGCAGTTAATGAAATGACGTTAGCAGAAAAGCTCATAGACTCAACGCCTAATAACAGCCTCACCATGTTTGATAAAGGCTTTTACTCGCTAGGGTTGCTGCATAAGTGGCAGACAACAGGTGAGGAGCGCCACTGGCTCATTCCATTGAAAAAGAACGTCCAATTCGACGTGCGCCGCTCTTTGGGGCGAAATGATAAAATCGTCAAACTAAGCAGTAACCCACGAGCACGTAAACTCTGGCCTGAATTGTCTGATGAGCTTGAGGCTCGCCTAGTCACGCGAATGATTAAAGGTAAAGAATACAAGATACTGACCTCCATGACTGACCCATTACGTTTTCCAAAAGAAGACATAGGAGATTTATATGGGCACAGATGGGAGATAGAGCTTGTTTATCGAGAGCAAAAGCAATACATGTTAGGTAATCGATTAACATTAAGAAGCCGCTTGCCTGAACTGGTAAAGCAGGAGTTGTGGGGAATTTTACTTACTTATAACCTAGTCCGATATCAAATGGTCAGCATGTGTCATCAATTAAAAGGTGATTACTTGCCTTATCAACTTAGCTTTAATGGCTCGCTATCCCATGTCTTAAGGCTGCTTGTAGGATTGCCTTACTCAACTCCAGGCGCAATCCCCCGTCAAATAAAGCATTTTCATGAAATGGTTGAAAGCCTCATTTTAGCTCCACGGCGAGACCGAAGTTTTCCCCGAAGGGTAAAGCCTAGGCCTCAAAGATACGCTAGAAATAAAAAATGCCAGTCAGCTTAACTGACCGGCATTACCTGTTATTACAGGCTTTTTATTATTAATAGCCGTTATCAATAAAAGTTATCATGCTGATAAAATTGAACAATACTGTTTTAACACTGTCTAGTTAATGTTAAAAAACTATATGCTAAGCCTTTATCGTTGACTGCGGTATTTTTTGATATCTCTAACCAAGTTCCATCATCCCAATCTGGAAAATAAGTGTCACCTTCAACACTCAACGAGATATGAGTCAAATATAAAATATCTGACTCAGCAAGCACTTCAGCATAAAGCTGACCACCGCCAATCACCACCAACTCCTCACAATTGCCAGCGATTTTTTTTGCCTGCTCAAAGCTGGCAACCACCGTTACACCTTCAATTTGTAGTTCGGTTTGTCGACTAATCACTATATTATGCCGGCCCGGTAATGGGCGCCCTATTGACTCATAGGTTTTTCGCCCCATAACCACAGGTTTACCTAGGGTTAACGCCTTAAAATGACGTAGATCTTCTGGTAAATGCCAAGGCATTTTGTTGTCTTTACCAATAACACGCTGGTTAGCCATCGCGGCAATCATTGCAATCTTCAAAACAATTCCTTTCTCAATTGTTAAATAATAGGGCGTGAACGAAAATAAAGCAGACTGGGCATTGCTAAACCGACAGATAATGCGCCAAGTATAAAGACTGTTTTCAGTCCATTACTGATCACTTGCGCAGTCAGTTCAGGGCTAACATGAGACTGTGCAGCTAACTGCACTAAAGCGATCACAGTATTAAATGCATAGGTGCCAGGGATCATCGGAATAATGGCGGCAACAGCAAACATAAGCGGAGGCGCGAGGTGTTTTTTTGCCAAGCCTATCGTCACAACCCCTACCAATGCTGCGGCTAAAAAAGTCGCCCACTCTATAGGTAGGTTCAAATAAAGCCATAAAGTACGACTGCCGTGGCCTAATGCTCCTGCTAATGCGCAAAAAGGTAAAAAACGACGCGGCACATTAAATACCATAGCAAAACCTATCGCAGGGATCGCAGAAAATATAGCATCATTCAGTATCGTTAAAATAAGTGAGATCATAAAAACAATCCCCCCATTTGCATAGCAATCGTAATGCCAATTACTGACGCTAAAGTCAGTAAACTCGCATGTCCCCAGCGTGAGATCCCTACATTTAAGTGCCCTTTAACCATATCTGAAATAGCATTGATCATCGGAAAACCAGGCACTAACATTAAGACACTCGCAGCCATAGGCAACTTAGGGGTATCTGTAATGTCAAATTGAAATCCTGTTTGCGCGATAAGCGTAGTCACAAAAGCGGTAATACTGAAATTCAGCAGCAGATTAAAATGATGCTTGGCAATGGAAAGTCTTACAAACATACCAATGGCTGACGCCATAAAAGTCATTAAGCAAGCTGCTAAATCTCCTCCAAATAAATGGCAGAAACTGGCGCAAGATAGGCCTATCATAGGAATGACATACTTAGCAGGGTAAGTTTTGGGGGTGATCCTAGCCACACGTTTACGGACTTGTTGCAGTCCATACACGCCTTTTTCTGTTAACAAACAGATCCGTTGTAACTCACAGACAACGGTCATATTGATCCCGTGCTCACGGATCCGTCGAGTCGTTGTAGTACAACGGCCATGCACTAAACTTGTCAATACTAAGGAATTTGAAGAGATTGAAATTTCGACACTGACTAAACCTAATGCAGTGCCTAAGCGCTGACTGATCTCTTCAACAAGATCAGAATCAGCACCGTAAGCTAAAAGAAGTTGAGCAACCCTAACAACTTGACGAGTAATATCATTTTGCGTATCGGCGTACAATTCCCAACATCCTCAAACAGTATTATCTATCGTTGATAGATAACCTCAACATCATAATCATCATCGTCATAGTCGTCGTCATCAAGATCATCTTCATAATCTTCATTGACAGATTCATTCGCTTTCTGGTGGTAATTATCCCACTTAAACTCCACCTCAGCTTCGACATCAACCTCTTCTTCTGGAGGAAGTGATTCAATAAAGTCTAGCAGTTTAAGGGCTAATTCAGTCGTGCCTTCACGGTTATAAGCTGAGATAGTAAAGACTTCACCTTTCCACTCTAATTCCTCTACAATCTTATCTATTTTCTGTTGTAGCTCCTCGTCGAGCATCAGATCAGCTTTGTTGATCACTAACCAGCGCGGCTTACCCGCAAGCTTTGGCGAATGCTTTTCTAACTCGGCCACTATCGCACGAGCTGAATCAACTGGACTACTACCATCAATAGGTTCAATATCTAAAATGTGCAAGAGCACACGGCAACGCTCAAGATGCTTTAAGAATTGAACCCCGAGGCCTGCACCATCTGCCGCGCCTTCAATAAGACCCGGGATATCTGCAATCACAAAACTTTGTCCAGGTCTTGGGTTTACCACGCCAAGATTAGGGACCAAAGTCGTAAAAGGATAATCAGCAACTTTAGGTTTTGCTTTTGAGACAGAACGAATAAAGGTTGATTTACCCGCATTAGGCATCCCAAGTAAACCCACATCAGCAAGTAGCATAAGCTCAAGTCTTAAGCTACGTACTTCACCGTCAGTGCCTAGCGTTTTTTGTCTTGGCGCTCGGTTGGTACTGCTCTTAAAACGTGTATTACCTAGACCATGAAAACCACCTTTAGCCACAAGCATCTTCTGCCCATGAGTGGTTAAATCTCCAAGAGTTTCTTCTGTCTCAGCATCTACCGCTCGTGTACCAACGGGAACTTTAAGCACAAGATCTGCGCCACCATGACCTGTACAGTCACGACCTCGACCGTTTTTACCACGCTCAGCATTGTGGAAACGCTCAAACTGATAAGTAATCAATGTGTTAAGGTTTTCATCGGCTTGCAAGTAAACACTGCCACCGTCGCCACCATCACCACCATCAGGACCACCATCAGGAACATATTTTTCACGTCTAAAACTCACGCAACCACTGCCACCATTACCCGCTTCAACACGAATAGTAGCTTCATCGACAAACTTCATAGCAACTCCTGGCACCACAGAATGCAAGCATTATACTCTTAACGATTCTAGTCGCCAAAAAAACAATTTACTTAATATTAAAAAAAACAAAGCCCCACCAATGGCGGGGCTTATAATCAATCTTAGCTGAAGCTAAAGATTAATCTTCAATGCTGATGAACTTACGGTTCTGTGGACCTTTAACTTCAAACTTCACTTTACCATCGGTAAGTGCGAATAAAGTGTGGTCACGACCGATACCAACATTAACACCAGCGTGGAATTTAGTACCACGTTGACGAACGATGATGTTACCAGCTAGAACTGATTCACCGCCGAAGCGCTTTACACCAAGACGTTTACTTTCTGAATCGCGGCCGTTACGAGTAGAACCGCCAGCTTTTTTATGTGCCATGAGTTAGACTCCTAATTAAGCGTTAATAGCTGTAATTTTAACTTCGGTGAACCATTGACGATGGCCCATTTTCTTATCGTGGTGCTTACGACGACGGAACTTAACAATCGTTACCTTCTCCGCACGGCCGTGGCTGACAACTTCAGCAACAACCTTTCCACCTTCAACTAAAGGTGCACCTACGTGTACAGTTTCACCATCAGCAACCAAAAGAACTTGATCAAACTCGATAGTTTCGCCTGTAGCGACTTCTAATTTTTCTAAACGAACTGTATGACCGGCTTCAACGCGATGTTGCTTGCCGCCACTTTGAAAAACAGCGTACATAGCTATTTTACTCCGATATTTCTAACACGCCGCTCAAACTTAATAGATTGATGCAGGGGTGCTATAAAAGCTTTAATGACAATGGTCGCGGAGTTTACGCTAAGAACCCGCATCTGACAAGCGCTAATTGATTAAGAATAAAAAAAGCTGTAAATAAACGCGACTATTTTCGACGACTACTGTCTTGCTGTGTAAATTTAGGTAGAATCCCACTATTATTATATTTATGGCTAAATAGAGCTGCGTCACTGCCACTGCAGCCAACTAACTAGAGACTATTTATGGATTTAAACGCCATTCGTCAATTAGCAGATAGCGACATGCAAGCTGTCAATCAACTGATCTATAAACAACTAGAATCGGATGTTGCTCTCATCAAGCAATTAGGTTTTTATATCATCAATGGCGGCGGAAAGCGCTTAAGACCATTGTTATCTATTCTGGCAGCAAGATCGATTGGCTATAAGGGAGAGTCTCACCTCAAATTAGCCGCCATTATTGAATTTATTCATACCGCGTCATTACTGCATGATGATGTCGTTGACGAGTCCATGCTACGCCGTGGACGAGAAACTGCAAACGCCTTATTTGGTAATAGCGCCAGCGTGTTAGTTGGTGATTTTCTTTATACACGCTCTTTTCAAATGATGACAGAGCTTAAAAACCTTACCGTACTTGAAATTCTGGCTGACGCAACAAACGTCCTTGCTGAAGGAGAAGTCTTGCAGCTGATGAATTGCAATGACCCTGACACCACAGAAGACAGCTATATGCGAGTGATCTACTGTAAGACAGCAAAACTGTTTGAAGCTGCGACACGTTTAGCAGGCTTATTAGCTGAAAGCTCAGAAGAGGTGCAAACTGCACTGGCTGACTACGGAAAGTATTTAGGCACCGCTTTTCAATTGACTGATGACCTGCTTGACTATACTGCAGAAACAGAAGATCTCGGTAAAAACATTGGTGATGATCTCGCTGAAGGCAAACCTACATTACCGTTGATTTACGCTATGGCCAATGGCAGTGCAACGGAGAAAGCATTAATCAAAGAAGCGATTGAAAAAGGTGATGGAACGGAACATATCACTGTTATTTTAGCGGCACTGAAAAACTGTGGCGCACTAGAATATACTGAGCAACGCGCCATTGAGGAGTCAAATAAAGCGATTTCTGCATTAGCAATCCTACCTGACTCGGCATATAAAACTGCCCTTGTATCATTGGCTAATATTGCTGTCCAACGTAACCATTAACAGCCTGATTATTAAAGTATTGCACAAAAAAACGGAGCCAATCGGCTCCGTTTTTCATTTCAGTCGTTTGACCCTAGGAAGGGTTACTTAACGAACTTAATACCTAAATCAATATCTGCTTTAAGCGTGTCTAGCATCGCATCACGTGCATTGGCTTCAAATGCACTTACGTCACCATAGGCAAGCACTTTTTCAACACCGTTTTTACCCAATACAACAGGTTGGGCGAAGAATTCGGCGTGCTCACTACCACCGTCGACATAGGCACATTCAACGACGTTTGCTTCACCTTGTAAACCGCGAACCAAAGACAAACCAAAACGACAAGCTGCTTGTCCCATAGACAATGTAGCACTGCCACCACCGGCTTTAGCTTCAACGACTTCGGTACCCGCATTTTGGATCCGAGTGGTTAGTGCTGCGACTTCTTCATCAGTAAAGCTCACACCTTCTATTTGCGAAAGAAGTGGAAGAATAGTCACACCGCTATGGCCACCAATAACATTGACGTTAACGTCGGCAACATTGACGCCTTTTGCTTCGGCAACGAACGTCTCAGAACGAATAACATCCAAAGTCGTTACGCCAAAAAGGCGGTTTTTATCGTACACACCCGCTTTTTTTAATACTTCAGCCGCAATCGCCACGGTAGTATTAACAGGATTAGTAATAATGCCAATCAATGCTGTCGGACACGTCGTTGCACATTTTTCAACAAGGTTGCGTACGATCCCAGCATTGATGTTAAATAGATCAGAGCGATCCATTCCCGGTTTGCGGGCAACGCCTGCAGAAATGAGCACAACGTCAGCGCCTTCAAGTGCAGCCGTTGGATCTTCACCACCGAAGCCTGTCACTTCTACAGCAGTCGGGATATGGCTCAAATCAACCGCCACACCAGGTGTGACAGGCGCAATGTCATACAACGACAGTTGAGCACCCGCAGGGAGTTGAGTTTTTAATAGTAGAGCAAGCGCCTGGCCAATACCGCCAGCAGCACCAAGTACAGCAACTTTCATAGTTATCTCCGTCAATTCTCGGATTTTTGTGATTTAGATCGTTTTTTCCAATGCCGCAACAGTACTGGATCCACAACAAAAATTCAATTACCCCTTATTCATGTTCGCGCTATTGCTTGTCAACATCATAAGGTTTAGCGAGATTAAAGATCATTTAAGTGGCGCTTATCGGTATTGTTGATTGTAAAAATAGCAGCGCTACACTAAACACTTGTTGAATGATTATTCAATAAAACGAATAACATTTGACAAAAACACGAAAGATAATCATTATTATCGGGATTTTTTTGAATAAAGAACAATAATGTATGCAATCTGCAAAGAACCCAGACGAGTTAGTCAAGACGTTTAAGTCAATTCTCAAAGAAGAGCGCTTTGGCTCTCAAAGCGAAATCGTTACCGCACTTCAAACGGAAGGCTTTAGCAATATCAATCAGTCAAAAGTGTCCCGTATGTTAAGCAAGTTCGGCGCCGTAAGGACCCGAAACGCTAAACAACAAATGGTTTATTGTTTGCCTGCAGAGCTTGGTGTGCCTACCGCGGGTAGCCCACTTAAAAATTTAGTCCTTGATGTGGATCATAACCAATCGATGATTGTGGTTAGAACCAGCCCTGGTGCTGCTCAGCTGATCGCAAGGTTACTCGACTCAATAGGCAAGCCTGAAGGTATACTCGGCACCATCGCTGGCGATGACACTATTTTTATAAGCCCATCGAATATTCAGCTTATGGAAGACACATTAGAGACCGTGAAATCACTATTTAACTATACCGACTAGCGAAACCAGTGAGTAATACGCCTTAGCCGTATTACTCAAGCAGCAAAGCTCCCATTATTTTAGGAGCTTTGTTGTTATGACTGGCTTTATCACGACTGAAAAATTAATCCGACTGCAAAAGAAAGTCTAATGACGGTACAAAAAAAGCAGATCCCGTCAACGCTTGAGTAAAATCCATAAGGTGATCATGATTTCCCTTTTCGTCACCATGCACCATGCTCTCCAGCATCTTTTCAAAATTAACTGAATTCGCACACAAAGAGATAAACACAAGCCCTTGTTCCCTGACAGAGCCATACGGCATGCTTTGACGTAAGATCTCCATTGGACGACCCGCATCATCTTTTAAATTCACTCGCTTAATGTGACTCGTTAATGGTTTATCTGCTGACGCATATTCAATGTTTTGCGCTTTCGTCCGGCCAATCACATTCTCTTGTGATTTTTCAGGTAATCGATTCCATTTACTCAAATTATGTGCAAACTTTTGCACATGCACATAACTACCGTTTCTGAATAAGCCATCTTCTTCACCGACTAGAGCCACCTCTTGACGTTGACGGCCTTTAGGGTTTTCTGTGCCGTCAACAAAACCCGTTAGATCGCGGCTATCCATAAATCTAAAACCACGCTCTTCATCGACAATCTCAAACAAGCCCTCAAACATTTGGCTCACTTCATTGGCCACTAAATGCAAAATATCAAAACGATCGCAGCGTAAATGCACAAATAAATCGTATTCATTTGCTGGCGCATTACGGTTTTCCTGCTGCATGGCTGGAAAAGGTTTTAACTGGCTCGGTTTGTTCTCAGGGTACAAATAGTCCCAACTGTGAGCACCAATAGCGACAAAACCGTTAAAGGCGCTATCTGAAAATTGATCCGCAAGCTCATGGATGTATTGAGCCACATTCGCGATACAAGGGCGCATCTGCGGGCTGAATCCCTTGCAGGTATTAAACATTAAATAGACACTGTGCAGGTTCCCTTCAGCACAAACTCCTAACTGCTCACGAGGCATAATCTGACTATCCATTTTTATATGTAACCCTCACTCTTCTTTAATCTTAGGTAATCTCATCGATAACATTTGTCATCAATCACCACACAAATTATTGACCTAAACAACGACAAAGTACACTGAGCTTATTGTACCTGAACATCCCCGTTCTAGTGAAAATTTAATCGACTTGGATCACAGCCTCAACGATGCAAGCTCACAGCAACACTAGTTGATGTGCAGTGGCTGTCACAGTGACATTGTCACCAATGGCAATATCTAAACAAGGGCTATGAACATCTAACACTTGCGCCTCAATTTTGACTAGATACTGACACACACTACCAAGAAAGCGCCGCTCAATGACTTTTCCAGCGCCCCCTGCCTGCTTTGAAAGTAATAGTTGTTGTGGCCTTAACAATAGTTCTGCAGTCTCTTGGAGCCTGAGATTAAGTTTTGTGTTGCTGACAATCTCGCCGATAATACTGGCCACTTTATGGCTGCCAGTCACCTCGACTTGAAGGTAATTACTTGCTCCAAGAAAGTCGGCAACGTACTTGCTTGTTGGCCTAAGGTATAAATCTTCAGCATGATTACATTGCAGTATTTTGCCCTCGTTAAACAAAGCAAGTTTATCTGCAAAGACTAAGGCCTCATCTTTACTGTGCGTCACAAACACTGCACTGATATTACGTGCTTTAAGAATTTGACGGATCTCAAGCATCATTTCTCGGCGAACTTTAGCGTCAACATTTGAAAAAGGTTCATCGAGTAATAACACCTCAGGCTCATAGGCCAGTGCCCGAGCAATTGACACTCTTTGCTGCTGCCCACCAGACAGTTCATGTGGATAACGCGCCTCAAGTCCGTCTAATTTCACCAGCGATAGCATATTGAGCAAAAGTGTTTTTCTTTGCAGCTTATCCGACATTTTCACACCAAACAGTATATTGTCCGCCACATTAAGGTGAGGGAATAAAGCATAATCTTGAAAAATCATGCCTATACCTCGCAGCTCACTGGCGATAAATTCAGTATTAGATACCACAACTTTGCCATTAATACTGATCGCGCCATTGCTTATATTTTGCAGCCCCGCAACGGTGCGCAGTAATGTTGTTTTACCGCAGCCGCTCGCCCCTAGTAAAGCAACAATTTCACCCTTTTCAACGGTAAGATCGACCCCTTTAAGCACCTTTTGTTCCTGATAGTGACTATGGACATTACTTATGATTAAAGTTGTCATATTAGGTTTCTTGCTCCAAAGAGTGATTAAGGTAAATCAAAGGGATAAGCCCAACCAACACGATAACAATGGCCGCTAAGGCACCCTGCTCAAGTTGTTCGTCCGATACAAACTGATAGACATAAGTGGCTAAATTTTCAAAACCGATGGGCCTAAGTAATAACGCTGCTGGCAGCTCTTTCATGCACTCGATGAAAACCAACAACAAGCCTGCTAACATTCCTTTTTTAAGTAACGGTACGTGCACTCGGCTCAGTAGTTTTCTTGGGGGTAAGCCTAATGTCACGCTGGCCATGTCCAATGACGGAGAAATGCGCTTATAACTGTTTTCAACACTGCCAATTGCAATCGCCACAAAGCGAATACAAAAAGCACACACTAAAATAAAGGCGCTGCCGGTGAGTAATAACCCTGGGCCTTCTACATGAAAATAATCGGCAATATCATTTAAAGCAAAGTCCACCAAAGTAAAAGGAACCAACACACCAATCGCAAGTACGGTCCCCGGTAAAGCATATCCTGTTGAGGCTAATCTTGAAGGTAACAGATCGGCTTTTCGCGGGCTTACTCTTCTCACAAACATCAATAAAAGACTCATCGCCATGCAAATAATACTCACGAGTGAGGCAATCCATAAACTGTTAAAACTGTATTCAAAAAATTTAGCATTCCAGCTTTCTGCAAAATAGTCCCATGCATAGATCACTAGGATCGTAAATGGAATTAAAAAAGCCAGAGTCAATAAGCAGCCACAATAGAATGTGGCTGCCAATGCTTGATAGCCATTGAGCAAATAACCATCCAGCTCACCTTCCACAGTTTGCTTTTGAAATAATTGCTGCTTACGCCTTGCAAAACGCTCCGCTGCAACCATCACAAAAACAACTAACAACATAATAGTCGACAGTTTAGCCGCCGCAGTTAAGCTGCCATATTCAAACCAAGTATCATAAACCGCAGTCGTTAACGTGGGGACGGCAAAATAGCTCACGGTTGCGAAGTCTGCTGCGGTTTCCATCGCGACCAACGTCGCGCCCACAGCGAGAGCGGGTCTAGCCATTGGTAAGTTTAAGCGCCAAAAGCGACTCCAGGCACTGCATCCCATCACACGGGCGGCATGAGTTAAACTGCTCGATTGTTCCATAAAGGCGGTACGTGCTAAGAGGTATATATAAGGGAACAATACCAACGCCAACATCACCGCTGCGCCGCCGAGCGAGCGGACTTCAGGAAAATAATAATCCGTAGGTGATTGCCACTGGAACACTTGCCTAAGTCGCCCCTGAATTGGACCGGCATAATCCAGTAAATCGGTGTAAACATAAGCGACAACATAAGCCGGCATCGCCAAGGGAAGTAATAAACTCCACTGAAACACTCCTCGTCCAGGAAAGCGGCATTTAGCCACTAACCAAGCAGCAGGCACCGCCAGTAATAATGCCCCTACAACGACCCAAAATATCAACAAAAACGAATTGGCAATATAACGCGGTAACACCGTTGCCAGTAGATGCCCAAAAACGGCTTCATCAGGTAACAGTGATTGTAAGATCAAGGCGATAAGTGGGACAACAGTCAAAATTGCCAATGCATAATTTGCAACAGACCAGCGCTTCGCTAAGCCTAATATCATGATATTAAATACCCAGAAACAGTAAAAAAGTACCTGTTAAAACGCTCTCTCATACAAGGAAGGTTTAAACGGCAAAATAGGAAAGTGTTACTCATCTATACGCTGACTTAACCGCAGCGCTAAAGTGGTTATCTCAATAACATTAACGGGGTAACACTAGAAAAGGCTAAGAATAACATTGTTACTACACAATGAAACATAAGGTTTAAGGCTAGATACAAATATTTTATAAAAGTGCACATCTCATGAAGGTGACTTAACCTTGCTTGAACATGACATATCAAGCAAGGTTAAGACCATTAACACTAAAGGTTAAATTGAACTTCATCCAGCAACTTAACCGCGGCATGGTGATGCTCAGCTAATTGATGAACCGGTAACGCATCCGCTTTAAACTGACCCCACGATGCCACTAATTTAGAGGGTTTGACGTCCGCTTTAACAGGGTACTCCATGTTCACATCAGCATACGTATGCTGCGCCGAGTTACCTGACAAATACTCCATCAACTCAATCGCATCCGCTTTGTGCTTGGTGTGCTTAGCCAGTGCCATGCCTGAGACATTAATATGGGCACCACGGTTATCTTGATTGGGGAAGTTAATCTCAACTGCGTCAGCCCATACTTTTTGCTTGGGATCTTGCAGCATTTTGCCTAGGTAGTAGCTGTTACCAATGGCAAGATCGCATAGCCCTTCACTCACCGCTTTAACCTGCGCCCTATCGTTACCTTGTGGTTTACGCGCCAAATTAGCTTTTACTCCCTCAAGCCAAACTTTTGTGTCCGCTTCTCCATGATGCGCAATCATTGAAGCGACTAGCGATACGTTATAAGGGTGTTTACCACTGCGAGTACATATTTTACCTGCATACTGAGTATCAGCCAGATCTTCGTAATTAATATCAAGTTTACCAAGTCGCTCTTTTGAACTGTAAATATTACGAACGCGCATCGTCAATGCATACCATAGGTCGTCAGGTGAGCGATATTTCTGCGGTATATTTTTCTGTAAGATCTCAGAGGTTGCTGGGATCACCAGATCTTTGTCGACCAGCTCCATTAATCGGTAAAAATCTGATGTTAATACTATATCCGCTTTAGATAAGCGCCCTTCACGCGCCATACGCTCAGCAATCCCCTTTTTAGAAAACACCACATCCACTTCAATGCCTGTTTTCTGGGTAAAATCCGCTAAAATAGGCTCTATCAGAAAAGCTTGACGGTAAGAATAAACCGTTAAACGCTCAGCAGCACTCGCCATACTCGTACTGCATAAAAGCCCAATGGCCATTAGACTTGTTAACACCCTCATTACCTTCCCCTTAACAATGTGAACACGCCATTAAGGCGCTAATAATTCTCAATTGCAACAAGGGTAATCAATCAGGGCTCCAACAGCAAGCTTTTAGCTTATATTGAGTAACAAAAACACCCCATTAAAAAGCCAATCAACTCTTTATTTAACATAAGCTTAATAAAACGATTGTTTACTCACAATCCAATATATTCACGATATCGTTAGCATCACGTCTTTGCTGTTATACTGGCTTTCATCGGTCCTTTGGGTTCGTTTCAATTCTTTTATGACTAGAGTGCGTGACACTCTTTTCACTTAGCCTGCTAAGCAGGCATCGCTCAAGCCTTGTACCAAAATAATTGAATTCAAACAAAAACTAAGCTCGAAAGATCAACAGCCCCTGATGTTTATCACCAGTATTTTTCAACGGTGATTTGACCCGGTGCACGCCGTAAGTTTTTAACTAAACCTTTATCTTTTAATGCCTGTTGAGCCCCAGTGATCATCCCTGGATTACCACAGATCATGACTTGGGAGTCTTTGGCTGAAAGTGTAACTCCTGCGGCAGCTTCAATATCACCATTATTCAGCCCATCGGGAATACGGCAACGTAAAGCGCCTGCAACCTCCTCTCTTGTAACTGATAATACTAGCTTAAATTGCTCAGGATATGTCGCTTCAAACTCGCGTAATAAAGCAAGATAAGCAAGATCAGCGGCTTCACGTACACCGTAGACTAGCACCACTTTTTGATAGCTTTGCCAAGGCTCGTCGGTTGCCATTATTGAGATAAATGGGCCAACGGCAGTACCTGTGGCTAAAAACCAGAGATGTTTACCTTTATGCTCATCTTTGGGTAGCTCGTCAAGCGTCATAAAACCTGTTGCTTTAGCTGCAACATCAATCACATCACCTTCATTAAGTGCCTGAAGATTGGGTGATAAGAGGCCATCATCAACCGCCACAATCAAGATTTCCACATAGTCAGTACCCGGAGGATTCACAAGAGAATAAGCGCGACCAATGCGTTTTCCGTCAATCACTTGGCTTAGCTTAGTAAACTGACCCGCGATAAATTGACCTGTATCAGCTTTAATCTTTAAAGAAAATAACTTATCACTCCAGTCATGACGTTCTATCACGCTTCCTTCTATCCACATAATTAACTCCTAGAAATAGGTCGTTATTTCAGCATAAACCTATAAAGCATATTCAGAAAGGACAATTTCATAATAAGATCTTACTGGCTTTGGTCGCCAGATTAACGCAAACGGCTGAACCATCTCACAACAGGTTTATCTTACGCCGCCTTTCAGTTATTTTGCCTTTGACATTCTCGCCCTTAGAATAAATTTGGACCATAATCAATTTAATGCTTAAATAGCTTCCCCATAGAAGTGTGTCCATGCCCTGTAAAAGGGCCATAATAGCACTCAAATCATTTTATCTGTGGAGTCAAAAATGGATCCTAAAACGCCCATTAACCAGTATAAAAACCTCTCACCAAGCTGCAAAAGCTGCCAGCGTATGACGCTGATCGAAGGTGAATATGTTTGCTTTAAGCAAGGGCAGGTCGTCAGCTTACGACCTGCTGCAGTTGAGCCGTCGTCACATTTAACCTGTGATAGCTGGAAAATGGGAAGCTTAAAAACCAAGCGTACGTAGTCACGCTACAGCAGCGCAATAAATACTGCGTTTAAGGCAACTTAATGACAAGTTTACCCCGCAGCTTAATTTTCAGTTAAGCGATAAAACACAAGTAAGCGTCAAGCAAATCAACCTAAGGCAATACAAAAAAACATAAGCTGCTAATTATAATCACGATTACTTTCACTTAATGACGATGACTGCTGCAGTCGCCAAAGTTTAGCGTATAGACCGTTTGCTTCTAGCAAACACGAGTGTGTCCCCGTTTCAACCACACGCCCTTTGCTTAGCACTAAAATTTGATCGGCATCGATGATTGTCGACAAGCGGTGAGCTATCACTAAACTAGTATGTCCTTTCGCAACTTCTTTTAAAGCCGTTAATATCGCTTGCTCAGAGTGACTATCCAATGAGGATGTTGCTTCATCAAACACTAAAATAGGCGAACGTTTTAAAATGGCTCGAGCGACGGCAACACGTTGCTTCTCACCTCCGGAAAGTTTTAAACCTCGCTCCCCTACACGCGTTTCAGCGCCATCGGGAAGGCTATCAATAAAGTGATCTAAGTGCGCCATTTTAATCGCTTCGGCGATATCGCTATCGGTAGCGCAAGGCCGTCCATAACGGATGTTTTCGATTAGGCTGTCATTAAAAAGTACCGTGTCTTGCGGCACGATGGCAATGGCTTGCCTCAGTGTATCCAAGCTTAAATGTTGTATGTTTTTACCATCAATACAAATGGTGCCCGACTGCGCATCATAAAATCGAAATAACAGCTTCACGATCGTCGACTTCCCCGCGCCACTATCGCCCACAATTGCCACTTTTTGGCCTGCTTTAATTGAAAAGTTCACCGCATCTAAAATGGTGCGGCCATCATAGCTGAAACTCACCTCATTAAAGGACACCACACCTTGAGTTAATTGCTCTGTGCAGGGCTGAATAGGATCTTCAATCGATGGCTGTTGATCAAGCAAATTAAACATACGCTCAATATTGGCCAATGCACCGCGGATCTCACGATAAACAAACCCCAAAAAATTTAATGGAATAAATAACTGCATCATAAAGGCGTTAACTAAAACAAAATCGCCGATAGTCATTGCGCCCTGCACCACATCGTACGCAGCCATGCCCAGCATGAGTGTCATGGCTACTGAAATAATGCAGGCTTGCCCCGCATTCAGTGCAAACAATGACAAGCGGTTTTTACGCTTTGCTTTTTCCCACTCAGCTAATGCATTATCATAACGGTCCGCTTCGTATCGCTCATTATTGAAGTATTTTACTGTTTCGTAATTGAGTAGGCTATCAATCGCCAGCGTGTTTGACACTGAATCGGCTTTAGCCGCGTCCCTAACGTAACCGGTACGCCACTGCGTCGCCACCACCGAATACGCGCCATAAGCCACCACCGACAGTAAAGTGACGACAGCATAAGCGGCACCATAGTTGTACAATAAAATGCCCACAACAAGGACTATCTCTAACAAAGTGGGCACAATATTAAACACCATAAAACGCATTAAAAAGCTCACGCCACTCGTACCACGTTCAATATCGCGAGACAAACCGCCTGTGCGTCGCTCTAAATGAAACCCCATGTCGAGTCGATGTAAATGCTCAAAAACGGCCATACCTAATCGTCGTATAGCGCGCTCTGTAACACGGCCAAACAGCGTATCTCTGATCTCTGCAATAAGGGTGTTTAACAGCCTAACGACGCCATAAGCAATCACTAAACCAATAGGCACTGCCAGCAATGCTTGTTGACCGTCTTTGAGGGTTAAGCTATCCACCAAGTCCTTCAGTAAAAACGGTAACCCCACACTGGCAGCTTTAGCAACAATCAAACATAACAATGCTAAGCCTACGCGCTGCTTAAACTCTAATAAATACGGCCAAAGAAGGGTCAAAACGTGAAGATTAAGTTTACCGACAGGACCATCAAAATATGATGAGGGACGCATAATATTTCCAATAAAGATAAAGTGAACGGCAATTGGCCTG
>JAOIUG010000030.1 GCA_028223395.1 Shewanella sp. | reverse complement strand
CGATAATGGTGTCTATTTCAGCTTTTGCGACAGTGCGGATCGCGCTAGCACTGCGCTCTTTTGAGCAAGTGCAATTAAAAGTAACCGCAACGGGATCGAATAAACGCACTTCTTCCTCATGATAGAGTCTGTGCAACACTTCTTCAGCTTCAAGCGAAAACAGTTCCTCTTGCTTAACGGTTTCGGTTAATACTGAAAGGTGTTCAAACTCTTCATTGTGGTTGCCGTCAGTGGGCAACACCTGTAGGAACATACCAGCTGCTTGATTGGCATCGGCAAATAACTTTATCTTGGTCGGTAGCTGCTCTGATTGCTCAAAGTAGGCTTCGAGACACTCACTTAATGTTTCTTTGTCGAGTGCAACCACGCCTTGATAACGTTCACCATCATCCGGTGTTAGCGTGATAACCATGTGGCCTTTACCAAACAACGATTGCAGCTGCGCATCTGCAGCAATGTCGCCATTCCAGCGAGAAACACCGCGTAACTGTTGTAAGTTATTAGCGTTGATCACCGCAAGTGACACGGGGCCGTCGCCTTGCAGTTGAATGCTAATATCGCCGCTAAATTTTAAGGTTGCTGTGAGCAGTGATGTTGCCGCCATAAGTTCACCCAATAGGTGCTGAATGGCGACTGGGTAATCATGCGCTACAATCACTTCTTGGTAGCTTTTCTCTAATTGAACCAATTCGCCTCGCACGCTGGCATTGTCAAATAGGTAACGGTATAAATTGTCTGTTTTCATGTTGGTGTTCCAGGTTTAATTCTCTTTAAAACGCATTAATTGACGGCGTTGCTTTTTGTCAGGCTTTTGCTCTGGCGCCGGATTGTGCAAAATATTTAAACGCCTTTGTTCTGCATAGGTTTCACGCTTGGCTATACTCTGAGGTGTTTCTGTGTAAAGAGTTTGCGCAATGGAGCCTTTTTGCCGTTGTTCTGATAGTGTGACGATGGTTATTTCTTTTTCGTCATGACCTTGGCGTAACCTGACGTTGGCCCCTATTTCAGCATATTTGCTCGATTTAGTCCGTTGGCCGTTATAATGGACTTTACCGCCATTAATCATGTCTTTTGCAATGGCGCGGGTTTTGTAAAAACGTGCTGCCCAGAGCCATTTATCTAGCCTTACTTTTAACGTTTGTTGCTCGCTATTGGTCATGAGCGACTCCAGTGATAGGTTTGCATGATAAAGAACGGATGAAAGTTCGCAAACTGAGAGTTCATGCGTATTTTTCTATAATGACAGCGCGTAAAAGTGGCAAGCTTCACACTCTTTTTAGGCGCGTAAAGTTAGCATATTTGACTAATTATCGCCAACTATCGGTGACATTGCTACTGTTATGGGCTTGTTGCTGATAGCGGTGTGCGGTAGCATGAGGTAGGATGTGGAAATTAATTATAATTATAATCAGAACAGAGACCTGTGCAGAGGGTCCGTATAAATATGGATTTATTAGATAAGCTTTTAATTAAGATGGATAATTTACCTAAAAAGACAATTAGTTCAGTAATATTCACTACGGGTATTATTTTTACGTTGTTTTTACTTGCGCAAATCACTTGGAAATTAGTGCCTGAAGACACGGTGGCCGCCCGCTGGACACCAACCCCCTCGTCGTCAACCACGCCTGGAATTGTTAATATTTCTGGCATTAAGGCATTGGATCTTTTCGGTCAAGTGGATAGTCAATCATCGACACCTAAAAAAGCACCGGTGGAAGAAATCATCACCGATGCGCCTAAAACCTCACTTTCTATTGAGCTCACAGGAGTGGTTGCATCAACCAGTGAACAAAAAGGGCTAGCGGTTATTGCATCAAATGGTAGCCAAGAGACCTACGGGTTGGGCGATAAAATTAAAGGTACGTCAGCCTCGCTTAAAGAAGTGTATGCAGACCGTATTATTATTACCAATAGTGGTCGTTATGAAACTTTGATGCTGGATGGGTTAGAATACAATACTAACAGTAACGCCAATAGTCAGCTGCAAAAAGCCAAAAGCCAACCTCGTGTTGATCATCGAAAAAATCAAGCTATTGCCCGTGATTTGAAAGCCTCTCGAGACAAAATTCTAGCTGATCCAGGAAAAATCACCGATTACCTCTCTATTTCGCCAGTGAAAAGAGAGGGTGCCATCGCGGGTTACCGACTTAACCCTGGCAAAGACAGGCAGTTGTTTATAAGTGCAGGTTTTAAGCCTAATGACCTTGCTAAATCAATCAATGGGTATGATTTAACTGATATGGGACAAGCGTTGGAAGTCATGGGGCAATTACAAGAAATGACAGAAGTCGCGCTAATGGTTGAACGTGATGATCAACTGATTGAAATCATGTTTAGTTTGCCGCAATAGTTGCGCAACAGATAACAATAAAGGCTGGCTGTAATCATAACGGATATGCCGAAATTAAAGGTTTAGGGGAAGTAATATAATGAATAGTAAAAGGATTAGACACCAACTAATCGCTGGTATGGTGATGGGTGTCTCATTACTTACGCCACAGCTTGCGTGGTCTGAGCAATATGCTGCAAACTTTAAAGGCACAGATATTCAAGAGTTTATCAACATTGTAGGTAAAAACTTACAGCGCACTATAATTGTTGATCCTACCGTTCGTGGCAAAATCAATGTTCGCAGTTATGATTTACTCAATGATGAGCAATACTATCAATTTTTCCTCAATACTTTGCAGGTCTATGGATATGCTGTTGTGGAAATGGATAACAACATCATCAAAGTGATTAAAGATAAAGACGCTAAAACGGCAGCAATTCGGGTTGCGGACGATAAAAACCCAGGACTTGGTGATGAAATGGTCACCCGCATCGTGGCGCTTTACAATACTGAAGCCAAACAGTTAGCTCCGCTGTTACGTCAGCTCAATGACAACGCCGGTGGTGGTAATGTGGTGCAGTACGATCCTTCTAACGTGCTGATGATAACCGGCCGAGCCGCAGTAGTGAATAAATTGGTTGAAATTGTGCATCGCGTGGATAAACAAGGTGACACTGCTGTTGAAGTTGTGAAGTTAGAATTTGCTTCTGCTGGAGAAATAGTACGTATTGTTGATACGCTTTACCGCGCCACGGCGAATAAAGCACAAATGCCAGGACAAGCACCTAAGGTTGTTGCTGATGAAAGAACTAACGCAGTAATCGTCAGTGGTGACGAAAAAAGCCGTTTACGTGTCGTTAAATTGATCAGAAAGTTAGATGCAGAGCAAGCCACGACAGGCAACACTAAGGTGCGTTATCTGCGTTATGCAAAAGCAGAAGATTTAGTTGAAGTATTAACCGGATTTGCTCAACAGCTGGTTGATGGTAAGAGCAATACTCCGCAAGGTGGTGGTCAGCGTCGTAGCGAAATTAATATTATGGCGCACACAGATACTAATGCTTTGGTGATAAGTGCCGAACCAGATCAAATGCGCACTATCGAAAATGTGATCAATCAGCTTGATATTCGACGCGCACAAGTTTTAGTTGAAGCCATTATCGTAGAAGTGGGTGAAGGTGATGATGTCGGCTTTGGCGTTCAGTGGGCAACAAAAGCTGGTGGTGGTACTCAATTTAATAACTTAGGTCCTACTATCGGTGAAGTGGGCGCTGGAATTTGGCAAGCGCAACCTGAAAAAGCATCACAGACCTGTACGGGTTCGGGGATTAATAAAACGTGTACTGATAACCCTGATACACAAGGTGATATCACCTTACTGGCACAAGCGCTAGGCAAGGTCAATGGCATGGCATGGGGCTTAGCGATGGGAGATTTTGGTGCACTCGTTCAAGCGATTTCAAGCGATACCAAATCGAATGTATTGGCAACCCCTTCTATTACCACGCTTGATAACCAAGAAGCGACCTTCATCGTCGGTGACGAAGTCCCTATTTTGACGGGGAGTCAAAACTCAAGTAATGGTAACAGCAATCCATTCCAAACCGTTGAACGTAAAGAGGTTGGGGTGAAGCTTAAAGTGGTGCCACAAGTTAATGAAGGCACAGGCGTTAAGCTGACCATTGAGCAAGAAGTCTCAGGCATTAATGGTAAAACGGGGGTTGACGTCACCTTCGCGACTCGCCGCTTGACCACCACCGTTATGGCAGATTCCGGTCAAATAGTCGTATTGGGCGGTTTGATCAAAGAAGAAGTGCAAGAGTCTGTACAGAAAGTTCCATTCTTAGGGGATATTCCCATCATTGGTCATTTGTTTAAATCGTCATCAAGTGGCACGAAAAAAACAAACTTGATGGTATTTATCAAGCCGACAATTATTCGTGACGGCATGACAATGGAAGGCATAACTGGGCGTAAATATAATTACTTTAGAGCATTACAGATTGAGCAGCAGGAACGAGGTGTGAATTTAATGCCAAACACTAACGTGCCAATACTGCAAGAGTGGGATCAAGAAGCGTACCTTCCAGATGAAGTTAACGAAGTGCTTAACCGCTACAAAAAGGGTAAAAGTTTAGATCTCAAAATGCGCAAAACAGACTCCACTTTAAAAGCGCTTAGCGATAATAAGCGCAGCGATACGGAGCCGGCTACCGATAAAGAATCTAGCGATGAGTAATAATCAATTACAACCACAAGATGAGCTAGCACTGGTCTCAAGTGAACTGGGGTTAGCATCTGAGGCGGAATCAGATGAAGTCTTCCATTCTAACAGCACTGAGCGGTTACCGTTTGCGTTTGCAAATCGTTTTTGTGCGGCGTTGGATAAAGATGAAGCCGGTATATTGTCGCTTTATTACACCGCAAAAACGCCGTTATCAGCATTGCTGGAAGTACGTCGTTACAGTGGCAAGCACTTACCACTGATAGAACTGGAAGCGGCCGCCTTTGAAGCGCGGCTGACTCAGGCATATCAAGCGAATTCATCAGAAGCGCAGCAAATGATGCAAGATATTGGTAACGAAATGGATTTGTTTACCCTTGCAGAAGAGCTACCACAAACAGAAGATCTACTCGAAGGTGACGATGATGCGCCGATCATTAAATTGATTAACGCATTGCTATCAGAAGCAATTAAAGAGGAAGCTTCTGATATTCATATTGAAACCTATGAGAAACAGCTGGTGGTGCGTTTTCGGGTGGACGGGATCTTAAAAGAGGTATTAAAGCCTAATCGCAAATTGTCGTCACTATTGGTGTCGCGTATTAAAGTGATGGCGCGTCTAGATATTGCTGAAAAACGTGTCCCTCAAGATGGTCGTATTTCTCTGCGTATTGCTGGTCGTGCGGTCGACGTACGTGTATCGACTATGCCATCGAGTCATGGTGAGCGTGTCGTGCTTCGTTTGTTGGACAAAAATGCGGGTAACTTAGATTTAGTGCAGCTGGGGATGACTGAAGATGTACGAGTTCAGTTTGATGAGCTGATCCGTAAGCCTCACGGTATTATCTTGGTGACAGGCCCAACAGGCTCTGGTAAGAGTACAACCTTGTACGCAGGGCTCACAGAACTTAACTCGATTGATACCAATATTCTTACGGTAGAAGATCCTATTGAGTATGAACTGGAAGGCATCGGCCAAACCCAAGTTAACACTAAAGTTGATATGACCTTTGCTCGTGGCTTGCGTGCGATATTGCGCCAAGATCCTGATGTGGTCATGATAGGTGAAATTCGCGATTTAGAAACGGCACAAATTGCAGTACAAGCCTCGTTAACAGGTCACATGGTGATCTCAACATTACATACCAACACAGCATCAGGAGCGATTACTCGCTTGCAAGATATGGGCGTCGAGCCCTTCCTTGTCTCCTCCAGTTTGCTCGGTGTATTAGCGCAGCGACTAATCCGCACACTGTGTAAGGACTGTAAAGAAGAACATGTACCAGATGAACGTGAAAGAGAACTGCTTGGGATCACAAGTGATGATCCACGCATCATCTATCGAGCAGTTGGTTGTAAGGCATGTGGTCATAATGGTTATCGCGGACGTACAGGGATCCATGAACTGCTCGTTGTCGATGACAATGTACGCGAGTTAATCCACACCGGTCGAGGTGAGTTGGCAATTGAGAAGCATATTCGCCAAAGTGTACCGAGTATTCGACACGACGGCATGAGTAAAGTGCTCGCAGGTAAAACGACCCTTGAAGAAGTGCTGCGTGTCACCCGAGAGGAGTAATCTATGCCTGCATTTGAGTACAAAGCTCTCGATAAAACGGGTAAGCAACAAAAAGGTGTTGTTGAAGCGGATACCGCAAGACATGCCCGTGGTCAATTAAGAGAATTACGGCTGATGCCGCTGGAAATTGTTCCAGTGGTAGAGAAAGAGCGCAAAGCTAAAGGGGGCGAAAGCTTTTTTAAGCGCGGAATATCGGTATCAGAGCTTGCGTTGATCACCCGTCAAATAGCAACGCTAGTTGCCGCAGGCTTGCCAATTGAAGAAGCGCTAAAAGCCGTCGGTCAACAATGCGAAAAAGATCGTTTAGCCAGCATGGTCATGGCGGTGCGTTCACGGGTTGTAGAGGGTTACAGCTTGGCAGATTCAATGGCAGAATTTCCACATATTTTCGATGAACTGTATCGCGCTATGGTAGCGTCCGGTGAAAAGTCAGGACATTTGGAGGTGGTGTTAAATCGCCTTGCCGACTATACCGAGCGTCGCCAACAGCTAAAAAACAAAATGACACAAGCCATGATCTACCCCATCGTATTGACTTGCGTGGCGATTGGTGTGATTGCTATTTTACTGGCGGCCGTTGTGCCTGAGGTTGTCGGTCAATTTGAGCATATGGGGCAAGATTTACCGTGGACGACCAAGTTGCTCATTAGCGCGTCCGATTTTATTCGCGATTATGGTTTAATCATTCTGGGGCTAATTGCGGGACTATTTGTGATAGCAAAGCGTTTACTCCTTATCCCTAGCAATAGAATGAAATATGATGCTTTATTGCTGCGTTTGCCGGTTGTGAGTAAAGTGAGTAAAAGCCTTAACACAGCACGCTTTGCTCGAACCTTGAGTATTTTAACCGCCAGTTCAGTGCCATTACTTGACGCCATGCGTATTGCCAGCGATGTACTTATTAACGTTAAAGTTAAAGCCGCAGTTGAAGAGGCCACATTAAGAGTACGCGAAGGCACAAGTTTAGGTACAGCATTAACTAATACTAAACTTTTTCCGCCTATGATGCTCTATATGATTACCTCTGGTGAAAAAAGTGGTCAGTTAGAACAAATGTTAGAGCGAGCCGCTGACAACCAAGATCGCGAGTTTGAGTCTAACGTGACGATTGCATTAGGAGTGTTTGAACCTATGTTAGTCGTCAGTATGGCAACAATCGTGTTATTTATCGTGTTAGCGATTTTGCAGCCTATTCTAGCGCTCAACAATATGATCAGTGGTTAAGCTTTGCAGGCTATTTAGGTCTGATTCAGTAAGAGATATTTCAATCATTAAGTTAAAGGAAGTTTGTAATGCACACACGCAATAAACAGCAAGGTTTTACTCTGTTAGAAGTTATGGTTGTTATCGTGATTTTAGGTGTTTTAGCCTCCATGGTTATTCCAAACCTTATGGGTAACAAAGATAAAGCGGATCAACAAAAAGCAGTATCTGACATTGTTGCGCTGGAAAATGCGTTAGATATGTACAGATTAGATAACAGCATTTACCCAACCACAGAACAAGGGTTAGATGCATTAGTTAATAAGCCGACCATGTCTCCTGAGCCGCGTAATTACCGTGAGGATGGTTATGTTAAGCGTTTACCACAAGATCCATGGCGCAAAGAGTACTTGTTATTAAGCCCTGGCGAAAATGGAAAAATTGACGTCTTCAGCGCAGGCCCAGATGGTCAGCCAGGTACAGAAGACGACATTGGTAACTGGAACCTGCAGAACTTCCAATAAAATGATATTGCCAGCGATATCACGGAGGCGTCAAACGGGTTTCACTTTAATGGAGGTGTTGCTCGTTGTGTTATTAATGGGGCTTGCAGCAACGGCTGTGACGCTCAGTTTTGGCGGCGCGAATCAAAAGCAAGCGCTCGAGCGTTTGGCACAGCAATTTATGATGTCCTCCGAGATGGTGCTGGACGAAACCGTACTTAGTGGCCAGTTTATCGGCATTGTCGTAGCAGAAAACGGTTACGAATATGTCTACTATGACGATGAAGGTAAATGGAAACCACTAAAACAAGATAGATTGCTCGCCAGCAGAGAAATGGAGCCGGGGATTGAACTGGCTCTCATACTTGATGGTTTACCGTTAAGCCAAGAAGACGAAGAAGAAACCAGTTGGTTTGACGAACCGTTAATCGAGCCAACAGAAGAAGAAAAAAAGAAAAACCCCGAACCGCAGATCTTACTCTTTCCAAGCGGAGAAATGAGTGCTTTTGAGTTAGCCTTTATTGCTCGAGATGAGCAAGGTAAGCAAATAGAAGTGGTGGTTGTAGGGGACTCTTTGGGCCGTTTAAAGCTGGATTATGAAGATGACTTTTAAACATTTGAACACAAGGCAAGCCTCACGAAGGTGCCAATGGTAAATAAGCAACGCGGGATGACACTGTTAGAAGTTATTGTCGCTTTGGTTGTGTTCTCCATTGCAGCAATTGCGATCACCAAAAGCTTAGGCGAGCAAATGGCCAATATGCCGATACTTGAAGAGCGGACGATGGCGCAGTGGGTTGCTCATAATCAAATGGTTGAAGCAAGGCTAGGATCAGCATTTCCAGACATTGGCCGCAAAGACGGGCAAGAGCAACTGGCCGGTAAAGACTGGTACTGGCGTAAAGAGGTTGTAAAAACAACCGATGATGATTTTAGAATGATCCGCATAACAATCAGCGATAGCGATCGCTTCAAGCGCGTGATGGCAGAGGTGAGCAGTTATGTTTTTAAAGCGCAGTAGCGCGAGCAACGGCTTTACACTATTAGAGATGTTGATCGCCATTGCCATATTCGCTTTATTAGGTTTAGCGGCAAATACTGTGCTCTCTACTGTGTTAAAAAACGATACAGTGACCCGAGACTTTAGTGCCAAATTAAAGGCGATGCAGCAAGGTTTTGGCATTATTGAGCGTGATTTAAATCAAATGGTTGCCCGCACGCCTAGGTTGCTTGAAGGGGATCGCGCTAGCACTGTTTTTCAAACTGGCGAAAACATGCTTGATTCGGAATCGGAGTCATTGATCTTTTTTCGTTTAGGTTGGCTTAACCCTGACGGATTATTGCCAAGAGGCAGTTTACAATCGGTGGCTTATGTTGTGATTGATGGCAAGCTTCAGCGTTGGTATTACCCTTACCCAGAGCCAGAAATAGGCTATGAGCCTATTAAAACGGTGATAATGGAGAAAGTTATTTCAGTTGAATACGCTTTTTTTGTTGATGATAAATGGGTGCGCAAAACTGACGCCACAACCTTACCTAAAGCGATAGCAATTGAAGTGGAGCTCGAAGATCTAGGTAAAATACAGCGAAAATTCTTATTGCCTTCAGGTGCGCCTGCGACCAAAAATAACAGCTAAGGGGAGCTAATCATGCAGGCTAAGCAAAAAGGCATTGCGCTGATAGTGGTACTGTTAATTGTGGCGATGGTGGCCATTCTTGCCACAAATATCACCTCAAGAAACCAGCTTTCAGTGAGACGCACTATTAATTTGGCGCAATACGACCAAGCATTTTGGTATGCGATATCAGCAGAAGAGATCACCAAAAAAGTGCTGAAACAAGATCTCGAAGATTCCAGTACTGTCCACATGCAGCAATATTGGGCACAAGTTGATGTTGTCTTTCCTGCAGAAAAAGGCGAAATAGCCGGAAAAATTAGCGATATGCAGTCATGCTTTAACATTAATGCATTGTCACAAACAACAGAAAAAGTCGTTAATGGGCAGCCTAAAATGCCGCTACCCGCGGTGCAATTTAAAGGGCTGCTAGTGGCATTAGGAATGGATGAATTTGCGGCTGAACGTTTAGCGCAAACCCTAAAGGATTATGTTGACTCAGACACGACCGCAGGCCCTTATGGGGCGGAAGATGCAGAATATGAGTCACGCCATGTTCCTTATCGTGCAGCGAACACGTTAATGAGCCATAAAAGTGAGTTACGTGCTGTTATGGGCTTTACTCAGGATATCTACCTTAAGCTTGCGCCATATGTTTGTGCTGTACCAGGGGAAACAGCTCAAGTACTTAATATAAATACCGTACCGGTAGAGCATGCTGCTTTAGTTGCCGGTATGTTCGACAATAAAATTTCTGTGGGTGAGGCTGAAAGTTTGATTAACGAGCGCCCAGCAGACGGATATGAAAGTATTGATAAATTTTGGCAAAGTCCATCAATCTCAAACTTAGCGGCAGATCCTCAGCTTAAATCCAGCTTTGACGTTAATAGTCATTATTTTTTACTGGTAGCAGGAGCTAAGGTTGATACCGCAGTGTTTAGACTTGAAAGCGTGTTTGGTGTTGATCCTGACAGCAAAAAATTGAATGTGTTATCCCGTCAATTTGGCGGACAAAAATAACAACAGTCCTTTAAGCAAACTTAAAGAGACTCGTGGAGACAAAACAGTGAGTGAAAGACTATTCATCCGTTTAGGACAAACATTTGAACAGCCCTGTTCATGGCTCATCTGGTCTGAGCAGGAACAAGAGATTATAGGCTCTGGCGAGCTTAGTGACGCCGGCGCACTATCGACGCTTACTGAAAGAGCATCAACCCGCACAGTAGACGTATTAATCCCCGCTTCTAGCATCACTTTAACGAGCGTAGATTTACCCGAAAAGGGTCAGCGACAAGCCATTAAAGCATTGCCCTTTATGCTAGAAGAGAGCTTAGCGCAAGATGTAGATGAGCTGCATTTTGTGGTGGGCCCGCGTAAAGGAGATGCATTAAGTGTTGCGGTGGTTGCCCATGAGCTGATGCAAAATTGGCTCACATGGCTCGCATCGGCAGGGTTGAAAGCTAAATGCATCGTGCCAGATAGCTTAGCATTGCCATTGGCAGAATGTGACTGGGCAGCGATGACTTTTGGTCAAGATATTTTACTGCGTACAGGAGAAGCTCAAGGGGTAAGTCTTGAAGCTAGTTGGCTTGATCTTGCGCTACCTAAGTTATTAGCCGATGAAACCGAAGGCACAACCACGGTTGCAGGCTATACCGAATTAGCATTAGCCGGAACAGATGTGCAGCCACAAGCGCTGGATTTACCGATGCTAGTATTGGCGCGAGGCATACTTAATGCACCGATGAATTTACTATCAGGTATTTACCAGCCTAAACGTGAATACACTAAGCAGTTAAGCCTATGGCGTAACAGTCTTATTGTGTGTGCTGTTGTCATCGTGCTGTCGCTCGTTAACAAAGGCCTTAACATTCACCAAATGAATGCTAAAGCAGAGGCGATGAAAGCGCAAAGCGAGCAAATTTACAAGCAGGTCGTGCCAGGCAGTTCGCGAGTTGTTAACTTACGCTCGCAGATGGGAAGCTACGTTAAGAAAATAAAAGGTGGCGAGAGCGGTAATGAGTTTTTTGCCATGTTGGCCGGGTGTGAAGCTGCTTTCAAGCAGGTTAAAGACCTTAAACCCATCACATTACGATTTGATAGTAAGCGGGGTGAGTTACGTTTGCAGGTTAAAGCGAAAAACTATGCTCAAATAGAAAAATTTAAAGAGATAATCTCACGTTCATACCAGCTTGATGGTGGTGCGATGAACAGTGGTGATGCAGAAGTGACCACCACTTTAACGATCAGGAGCAAATAACGTGGATAACCTTAAAGTGTGGTGGGCAGGTTTGATCCTGCGAGAAAAACAAATGGTTGCAGCTTGTAGCGTCGTGCTGTTGATTGGTCTGTTTTATTGGGGCGTTTGGACCCCAATTAATAATGCAGAAGCTGATGCAAAAAATTATCTCGCGGGGGAGCAAAGTACACTTGATTACGTTAAGCAAACCGCAAACCGTATCGCAAGCTTACAACAGTCTAATCAAGGTGGTGGCTTTAGAGGAAGCCTCAGCGCAACAGTGAACCAAACTGCAGGTAGTTTTGGCCTCACAATCACTCGAATGCAACCACAAGGTGACAAAATTCAAGTGTGGATGGACGAAGTGCCATTTGACACATTACTCAGTTATCTTAATGAGTTAGTGCAAAATAAAGGGTTATCATTAGAGAGTTTGGATGTGGCAGAATCAGATCTTCCAGGCTTTGTGAATGTTCGCCGAATTCAGTTGTCCAAGTAAGGTATTGTTGTGAAATTAGTCAAAAAAATAGCGCTTGGTTTTTTCATTTACTTGGTTTTTCTTGTGGTGTTATTTCCCGCTAGCATTGCGGTTAAGTTAGCGCCAATTCCTGCTAATACAGTGATAAGCGGGATCTCTGGCACAGTTTGGTCTGGGAGCATTGATACGTTATCCATTAATCAACGGCAATTAGAGGCGATACGCTGGAACCTCAATATCATCCCTTTACTGACAGGTACAGCGAAGGCGGAGATCAGCATTGGCAATCGTAGTAGTGCCATCAATGGTAAAGGTGTTGTGGCTTATTCTCTTAGTGGGCTCGATATTAGTGGTTTACGTTTTGAGGCGCCAAGTGAGTTTTTATTGGGTCGGACTCGATTACCGTTTAAGACGCAAATACAAGGCGAGTTAAGTTTACTTGTCGATAACTTTACACAAGGAGAACCTTGGTGTGAACGCTTATTGGGAAAACTATTTTTAAATAAAGTACAAGTGACTAATCAATTTGGTCATTACCCTCTGGGAGATGTCGCTTTGGGTTTAAGCTGTATTGATGGGAAAGTGCAGTTAATGACTGACGAAACGCAAAACGGTTTGGGCTTAGATGGTGCCATATTGTTGGCCAATAATAATATGATACAAGTAAACGCTAAAATCCGTGAGGTGAGCACACAGCCAGAGGATTTGAAAAAAGCACTTGGATTTTTAGGTAAAAAAGACAGCCAAGGTTACTACCCGATTACTTACCAAGGCCGCTTACCGTTTTAATTGATAGCCAAACATAGCTAAGGGCGACAGAGGCAAGGAGCACTCCTAATACTTTCGCCTTTATTTATGGTGTCGATCTCCTGTATTTCTTACACGCGTAGGTCAGCGAATAGCTCGCGGTAATCTTCAATCGCGGTAAAGTCGCTAAACTGCTTGTTCGGTTTTTGGCTATCTGGGTTGGCAATCCCTAATTGATAACCCACTCCAGCCCGTTTAGCAGCAGCTAGAATCACTTCGTTATCATCGATAAACAGGCAGCGATCCGGATCTAGATCAAAGCGCTCAAATAATTGCAACCAGAATTGAGGATGCTCTTTGGGATAGCCGGTTTCATGGCTAGAGATCATGGCGTCGAGCCCTAAGCCAAGATCTGTATGATTGAGTTTAAGCGCCAAGCTTTTAGGGTGGGCATTGGTCACCAAAATGCGTTGTTTGTTGGCTTGTGCCAGTGCAGTTAAAAATGGCAGGCTATCTTGGCGAAGTTGGATTTTTTCAGCTAAAGATTCATGTAGCGCCATAATATCTAACCCCATCTTGCTCTCCCAATAATCTAAGCAATACCAGTTTAACGTGCCGTCGACTTCTTGATAATTCCGCTCAACCCACAGCATAGCCTCAGCTTCTGAGACATTGCGTTGTTGGCTAAGTGCTTTGGGGACCAAATGGAGCCAAAAGTGATTATCAAAATGCAGATCAAGCAAGGTACCGTCCATATCGAGTAAAACAGTATCAATGTGCTGCCATGGGAACATAGAATAGAGCTCCTAAAAATTCAGGTTGTAGATTAAAGCTAGCGTAGTAAGATTGTAACTGATCTCAGCAACTGTCTGCGGGAAAGATCAATCGCCATAGGATGTGTATGACTATCAAGAAGGTAAAACCAGAGATATTGCATGCTGAAGTGGTTGCAAAAAGTCGACTATTTCAGATTGAGCAGCTGCATTTGAGGTTTTCTAACCAAGTTGAACGTCAATATGAGCGAATGAAAGGGCATAATCGCGGTGCGGTAATGGTAGTGCCAGTACTTGATAATAAACAATTATTACTTGGGCGAGAGTATGCTGCAGGCACACACAGTTATGAACTCGGTTTCCCTAAAGGGTTGATTGACCCTGGTGAAACAGCAGTTGAAGCAGCAAACAGAGAGCTGCAAGAAGAGATTGGCTATGGTTCAAATAAACTGACTCACCTAATGGAGTTAAGCTTAGCGCCAGGTTATTTTGCCAGTAAAATGCAGATATTTTTAGCGGAAGATCTTTATCACAGTGAACTTGAAGGCGATGAGCCTGAACCAATTGAAATGGTGCCATGGCCTTTAGCACAGTGGCAAAGTTTGTTACAAGAGCAAGATTTTTCAGAATCTCGTAGTGTAAGCGCTTTGTTTTTAGCGCAAAAACATCTACAACTAAAATAGTTTAATGAGCAAGTTATGAGGCTGTTGGAGCGGTTATGAAGCCAGAGAATTACATCGATCAAGTCATTAATATCGCCATTGAGGCGGGGGAAAAAATCCGTGAAATTTACCAAAAAGGTGAATTTGAACGCGAGACAAAGCCTGATAATACGCCAGTGACTTCGGCAGATATTGCTGCACATAATATTATCGTTAATGCGCTTAACGTCTTAACTCCAGAGATCCCAGTGTTGTCAGAAGAAGATGCCAATATTGCTTTATCTGAGCGCGGTGATTGGCAGCGTTATTGGTTGGTCGATCCGCTTGACGGCACTGGAGAGTTTATTGCGGGCAGTGGTGATTTCTCGGTTATTATTGCCTTGGTAGAGCAAAACCGACCTACTGTTGGCGTTGTTTATGCGCCCATGACACAGGTATGTTATTACGCCATGACAGGTTCAGGTGCTTATAAGCGAGCTCGCAATGGCAGTGAAGTGCGTATTCGTAGCCGGCAGATCACAGCAGGTGATCATAGTCCATTAAGATTAGCGGTGAGCCGCAGACAAGATCCACAATCGGTGATTAAACTGTTTAACCAGAATAAGCACTGTGAGTTAGTGGTGTTAGGTGGAGCAGCCTTAAAGAGCTGTTTGGTGGCCGAAGGGCGTGCTGACAGTTATGTGCGTATCGGCCCGACAGGCGAATGGGACACTGGCGCCGCGCAGGTTATAGTTGAAGAGGCTGGTGGAAAAATCATGGATCTTGCGCTGGCTCCTCTGAGTTATAACGAGCGTGAAAGTTTAGAAAATCCCAACTTTATTGTGGTGGGATCGCCAAACCTAGCATGGAATGAAATTCTCACGGCAAAGTGTTAACCGTTAATAAAAAAGCCATCACATTGTGATGGCTTTTTTATTCGCAGCGCTCAACGTTATTGTTGAGTTTTTTTAAGATCTTTTTACCCCTCGAGCTTTTTGGGTATTTATACTGCGTTGAAGCCAATGGATTTCGAATGATTAACCCGCATCGTCTGCGCCTTGCTAAAGTAGCCAATGTTCTGCGGACAAAACAACTTGGAATATCAACAGATCTGATAATTTAAAAGGACGTTTATGTTATTTAGCCGCCGTTTTATGCCCTATTTTTTCACTCAGTCTTTAGGGGCGCTCAATGACAACGTATTTAAAAACGTGTTGTTGTTAATGGTGAGCTATTCACAGGTAAACACGCTGCCTATGGCGGTTGATTTGTTTGTTAATCTTGCGGCAGGACTATTTATTCTGCCGTTTTTGTTATTTTCGGCTCATGCAGGACAACTGGCCGATAATGTCGATAAAGCGTTATTGATCCGTCGCCTTAAAATGTTCGAACTGTGCATTATGTTAGTCGCGATGTGGGCCATATTGACTCATAGCTACTTGGTGATGTTGTTATTACTGTTTTTAATGGGCGTGCAATCTGCTTACTTTGGCCCAGTGAAATACTCATTATTGCCTCGCATTTTACATGAGCACGAATTAGTGTCGGGCAATGCGTGGGTGGAAGTCGGTACATTTCTGGCTATTTTAATGGGAACACTGTCGGCAGGGATAATTGTAGCGAGCGATATGTCAACTTATTGGGCTGCTGCCATGGTGTTTGTATTGGCACTTTTAGGAGTCATTGCGAGCAGATTGATCCCAGATGTCCCTTGCTTAACACCTGTAACATCGCCATTTTCTATCATTAAAGCTACACGTACGACGATTGCACGAGGGCGAAAAAACTGGGATATTTGGATGGCAATTTTGGCTATCAGCTGGTTTTGGTTTCTTGGGGCCACTTACTTAACTCAAATTCCTAACTTTTCACGGGTGACTTTGAACGCCGATCCTACGGTGGTGTCTTTGCTATTATTGTTATTTTCGATGGGGATAGGCATTGGCTCATTTGCTTGTGAGCGTTTGTCACACCAACAAGTTGAACTTGGTATTGCCGCTTTAGGCTTGTTGGTCTTGGGTTTGTTTGGTATTGATTTATATAGTGCTTTACCTTCGGCGCCAGTCACTGCGCCGATGTGGGATGTTGTCCATTTTATTGCAGATACAAGACATTACCGGCTAATGTTTGACTTATTTATGATTGGTGTCGGTGGCGGTTTATTTATTGTGCCGCTTTATACGTTTATACAAGTGCGGGCAAAAGAAGAAGAGTGTGCACAAGCCATTGCGTGTAATAATATTTTTAATGCTTTGTTTATGGTGGCATCGGCGATTATTGCCATGCTGCTATTGGTCGGATTACAGTGGCCGATTGAGCGGCTTTTTTTGGTGCTAGCTTACAGCAGTTTATTGGTGTTGCTTACGCTACTCTTAACGTGGTCAGAATTACTCACCGCGACGTTCAGCTACGGTGTTTGCCGTATTTTCAATCGATGCGTGATTGTAAACACAGCTGAGCTAGATAAGATAAAAGAAGACAAAAAAACGTCAATAATAATAGAGGTTGAGCGGCTTAATTTACTCACATTATTAGTGGTTAACAGTTTGTTCAGCCGCCCTGTCTATGTGGCAACTCAGCCACCGTCAGCAACTGGGCTGACAAAGTACTTAATCGCTTGTCGCCAGCGCAGCGATGTGACGGCGCCCGCTGCGGTGTTGATGTGTTGCCAAGGAGATGAGATCCCCACGGCTGTAGAGCCAGTGACAACACTCAAATGTAGGGTTACTCGTCAATCAAAAGGGTATTTATTGGGGCGAGTGGAAACCGTCATATCACGTTGAGCATTGAAGATTATCCAGCCATTGATGCATCGCAGTGTGATCGCCTTTAAACAGGATTCGTTCGGCTTTTTTATCTATTTGGTATTGATACATCGGATCGTAATATTGCTTGAGTAATTGTTCAATCCAGTCGAGGTGACAGCGAGTATCACCTCGGCTTTGCTGTACACTTAATGCGTCATTTATCGCGCTTTGTAATTCATCATGACGTTTACCGCCGAGGCGTTTTTTTATGCTGTTAACGCTCTTTGTGAGGTATTGCGTAAAGGCAGTAAAGCCTGCTTGCTCGCCAAGACGTTGTACATAGCCATGATGCATTTTATGTACATATTCATCGAGCAGACGAGTGAGCCGGCGCTCCAGTGTTTCTTCGAGTACAACAATATTGGCAGCTTGCATCCCTTGATAGAATGCTTTAGGTAATGCGGCGCGTCCAATCAGGAAACTTTCATCTTCGAGCAGTAAGTGTTTGGCAGGGCTATCTTGGTGTTTCAGTAACGCCACGGCAAGTGCGTTCTCAAAGTTTATTTGGCTAGGTTGTGGCTCATGCTGACGGCCAAAGCTTGAACCGCGATGGTGCGCAATACCTTCAAGATCTACGGCGTCATTTCGGGCGAGCAAAAAGTCAGTCTTACCACTGCCTGTGATCCCACTGAGCATTAGCATCGGTTTGTGGTTGGCTGCGTTATCGATAGTTTCAATTAAAAATTGACGCATAGCTTTATAACCACCCTCGATGAAAGGGATCGCAAAGCCTGCCTCTTTTAGCCATTGTTGAGTTAATTTAGATCGTAGTCCACCACGAAAACAATAAAGATAGGCATCTGGATTGGCTGTAAAATAGCGTATCCAAGCTGCCAATCTTTGCTGTTTTACCTCACCGCTAACCAGTGAATGCCCTAAATTGATAGCGGCATGTTGCCCTTCTTGTTTGTAGCAAGTGCCGACTAATTTACGCTCTTCATCTTCCATTAACGGGTGATTACTACTGGCAGGAAATGCCCCTTTGGCAAACTCAACAGGTGCTCGCGCATCCATTATAGGGTGATCACTGACAAGAATTCGTCGATACTCACTTGCGCTCACCATATTGATGGGCATTAGATAAGCTCCACGGTGGTTGTTGATTTTGCTACTAGCGTACCAATGCAGATGGGCTCGACACCGTGATCTGATAGTAGCTGCTGCAGTTCAGCTTCGCCTTCACTTGAGATCGAGATCAATAAGCCGCCACTGGTTTGCGGATCGCAAATAATGGCTTTTTGCTGTTCGGTTAAACGAGGTAAGTGCTCACCATAACTATCGAAGTTTCTGTGAGTGCCACCGGGAATACATCCAAGCTCTAAATATTGCTGCACATTGGGGAGTAACGGCAACGAATTGATATCGATTTTTGCGCCTAAATCAGCAGCATGACACATCTCTAAAAGATGCCCCGCTAAGCCAAAGCCCGTCACGTCAGTTAGGGCATTTACCTGTGTGACTTTAGCAATTTTAGGGCCTAATATATTGAGTTGGCACATAGCATTGGCGGCGACGTTCAGATCGGCATCAGCTAATTTTTTTTGCTTTTGCGCAGTGGTTAATATGCCAATCCCAAGCGGTTTTGTAAGGTAAAGCTTATCGCCTATCTGGGCTGTACTGTTTTGTTTGAGCTCATCGAGTGGAATTTGCCCTGTTACTGCTAAGCCAAAAATAGGCTCAGGTGAATCAATACTGTGCCCGCCCGCTAACATAATGCCTGCATCGGCGCAGGCTTGTCGACCACCATCAACAACTTGTTGTGCTACTTCAGCAGGAAGTTTATCGACTGGCCAACCTAAAATCGCTATCGCCATCATCGGTGTGCCGCCCATGGCATAGATGTCACTGATGGCATTAGTGGCGGCTATACGACCAAAAGTAAAAGGATCATCAACAATAGGCATAAAAAAATCAGTGGTGCTAATAATGCCTGTGGTGTCGTTCAGTTTGTAAACTGCGGCATCATCTCGGGTTTGGTTGCCAACAAGGAGTTTGGGATCTTTAAACACTGGCAGTTGAGTGGCCAGTATGGTGCCTAATACTTTAGGAGAGATCTTACAGCCACAACCTGCACCATGGCTATACTCGGTGAGCTTAATGTGTTGATTTGACATGAGCCAGCGCGCCCTAACATACGAATGAGTCGATCATGATAGACGTATCTACTTGTGACTTCAATACAGCTTAATATGCAGTAGATATTCATTTGTGAATGGATATTTGTTATAAAAAAGCCACTAATAATAGTGGCTTAATTTGGGCTAACTAAAACTGGTCGTTAAGCTATGCCAGCTTTTTTGTTGTTGTTTGAATCTAAGCTTTAGCGTTTTGACTTCGGCCATAAGATCTCTGTTTACAAGCTGTTGACGCTTAGCTTCAAGCAGTGCTTTTTTGGCAGCATAATATTCAGCTAAATGGTTTTTTAGCATTTCGTACTCAGCTTGCAGCTTTTCAATAATCTCTTCACTGTTAGGAAGGTGAGCAACTTTATGTTGAGTGCGTTTAAATTGCATTTGTAAGCGAGCATGTTCGATCCGCTCTTGTGGCACCACTCGGCGATTATTCGCAAGCCCCACTAATGCGAGAGCATCAATTAACCACTTGGTAGGATCATATTGCCACCAGTGAATGCCATTACGGTAGTCATTCTCAAAGATATGATGGTAGTTATGGTATCCCTCACCATAGGTTAATAGTGCGATAAAGCCATTGTCCCGAGCAGTGTTTTTATCAGTGTAAGGTTGCGATCCCCAGATATGGGCCAAAGAATTAATAAAGAACGTGCAATGATGCACAACCACTAAGCGCAATAACCCAGCCATTAACAACATGCCAAGGATGTCGCCGTTTAACCAGCCTAGTAGCATAGGCAATCCAAAGTTCATGATGATTAATAGTGGTAAGTAATATTTATGCTGCCACATTACAATTTTATCATTTTGTAAATCGCGCACATTCTTATAATCATGATATCGCTGAGATTGGTATTCACGCAGCATCCAGCCTATATGGCTATACCAAAATCCCATTTTGGCAGAGTAGGGATCTTTATCATTATTATCGACATGCTTGTGATGAACTCGGTGATCAGAAGACCAATGCAGCGCACTGTTTTGTAACGCGAGCGCGCCACCTAACGCATATAAAAAGCGCACGACAGCATGGGCTTTGTATGTCCGGTGAGACCAGAGTCGATGGTAACCACCAGTGATGGATAAACCACTGGCAAAAGCTAAAACAATAAAGGCAACCCACTCAATAGGTTCAAACCCATAAGTGAAACCATACCAAGGTACAAGTAAAATTGCGCAAGCAAATGTAATGGTGAACAGACTCACATTCATCCAAATAATAGGTGGTTTTTTCATTCTTATTTATCATTCC
>JAOIUG010000029.1 GCA_028223395.1 Shewanella sp. | reverse complement strand
GCCTAAATAGTTGCCTATATCACCACGAGTCATCGTGAGTCTAAATTCGCGAGGCGAAAATCCACGACTGCCAAAACGTTGCGCAAGGTTACTAATAAAGGCTGCTAAGCGTTCTTCTGCATTTTTTTTACTCAGCAGTAAGATCATTTCTTGATCGCTTTGGATCTCATTGCTCATTAGGCGCATGATCTGCTGCCTGAGTTTAGGCATAGTGCCGGTTAATTCATCAAGAGTATTGTAGGGGATCTCACACACCATGGCCGTTTCTAATGCTTGGGCAAAGCTTTGATGGAATTGTGAATGAATGCCATCAAATCCGATGACATCTCCCGCTAAATGAAAGCCAGTGATCTGCTCATCGCCTTGTTCAGTAATGGTGTAACTTTTGATTGTGCCTGAGCGTATCGCAAAAAGTGAACGCAGTGGATCGCCAGATTTAAAAACAGTTTCACTTTTTTGAATGGGTTTTTTACGTTCGATGATTTCATCTAACTGATCGAGTTCGTGAGTATTTAACGTAAAAGGGATACACAACGTACCCATGCTGCAATCATGGCAATGGATCGCGCAGCCTCCGGTCATTTGACGACGATTTTTAGTGTTATCTACGCTCATTATTTCTCTCAGTTTTATATTCAGCCACTATGGTAGACTAATTTAATTATCGGGGCTAGTTTAGCTGGCCTATAGCCACATATAAGGTATGTACGCCAAAGGCGATGAGTAAGCCACCGCTTATCTTTCTCACAGCACTTTTTTGTACCCAGCGACTAAACGTACTGGCTGCGATGCCGGCGCTTAGCAGTGCGGGTAAAGTCCCTAAACCAAACGCGACCATAATGCAGGCTCCTTCGACTGCATTACCTGCAGCCACAGCCCAGGTGAGCATACTGTACACCAAGCCACAGGGCAACCAGCCCCATAAACTGCCGGCAATAAAGGCATGGCGTTTATTTTTTATCGGAATAAAACGCTTAGCAAGAGGGGAGATAAACCGCCAGAGCCCTTTACCGAGTCGCTCTATTTGCACCACGCCAGACCAGATCTGTGCAATATAAAGGCCTGTTATCATCATCATCATGCCGGCAAATATACGTAAGACTAATAAGTAAGTATCGACATTAAACAGTAAACCAAGGGCATGGGTGCTGGCTCCCACTAGCGCTCCTGCGGCGGCGTAACTGAGGATCCGTCCGCTATTATAACTGAACAAGTACCCTAATTGATTGGCGAGTTTATTGCCGGTTGCATGTTGCGGAGTATTCGCGGATAAAGCCCCGACGAGTCCGCCGCACATACCGATGCAATGACCCGCGCCCATGATCCCGACAATGAACGCACCTGTTAGCGTGTAATCATTCACTGGATTTCCTTTTTTGAGGATCGCGCTGATTGGCCGAGGCAGACTTAGCAGACGCTGGAGCGTCATCTTCAAACAAAATGGACACACTTTGTTTGTCCAGATCATCGAATTGATCCGAACGCACCGCCCAAAAGAAAATGCCAACTGCGACAAGGACAAACAACATCGCAATCGGGATCAGGACATAAATAATGCTCATACACGCACCTTAAGGAGTCTTAAACTGTTGCTAACAACAATAAGTGAACTGGCTGACATGCCAATAGCGGCAATATAGGGCGCGACATGGCCACTCACCGCTAAAGGAATAATAAGTAGATTATAGGCAAGTGCCCAAGATAAGTTCTGTTTGATAATAGTTCTGGTTTTTTGCGCCACTTTAATTGCGTCAGCGAACCGTGAGAGATCGTCGCCAAGTAAAATAATATCAGCACTGTTTTTACTGATGGCCGCGCCGCTTCCCATGGCAACAGAGAGGTTGGCGCCAGCTAATACTGGCGCATCGTTAATGCCATCTCCAAACATGGCCACTTGTGCATTTTTTTGCCGCGTATTAACCAGTGTCAGTTTATCAGCAGGGGAAAGACCATTATGCCAATCTTGGATGTGAAGTCGTTTGGCTAAATTGGCCACTTCACCGGAGTGATCGCCGCTGGCAATACTGAGTTTGCAGCCCAGCTGCGTTAACGCGCTCACCGCTTCAACAGTTCCCGCTCTGATTTCATCAACTAATGTGAATTTAGCGTGCACCACATCATCAATGCTAAGCCATACAATGACATCGGACTCATCATGCTCGCTACCGTTAATAAACGCTTGGCTACCTATTTTCACCTGTTGTTGATTAATCGTGCCTTGTAGGCCGTGAGCAACCCAGCTTTGTTTTTCGGTTACCGCGAGTGCTGGATTAAAATAAGGACGAAAAGCACTCGCAATGGGGTGCAATGAACTGGCTTCTAATGCGGCGGCATATTGCAATAACACGGCTTTAGAATGAGTGTGTGTTGCCGCCATTAACTGCACGTGAGTGATAGATAAACTGCCTAATGTCAGTGTGCCGGTTTTATCAAAAATAACATGGTTAATTTGAGGCAATTTTTCAAACACACCCGCGCGGCGAGTGATAATGCCTAACCGGGTTAAAATAGCGCTGGCGCAAGTGACAGCGGTGGGAGTCGCTAGAGCAAGTGCACAAGGGCAGGTGGCGACTAACACTGATAAGGTGATCCAAAAAGCATCTTGTGGTGAATAAACCGACCAAAAAAGATAGGTGGCTACCGCAACCAATAAAATAATGGCAGTAAAGTAGTTAGAAAATCGATCTGCATAAAGGGCAATTTTCGGTTTATTATTGGAGGCGATTTCTTGTAAGCGAATAATTTCAGCCACCAGTTGATCTTGTCCAAGTGCGGTGATCTCAACCGTGATGGGCTGCTCGATGTTAATTGTGCCGGCAAAAACCTGGTCTTGAAGGCCCTTAATCACCGGCATTTGTTCGCCAGTGAGCATCGCTTCATTGACGGAGGAGCTTCCTTCTACAATGCGTCCATCAGAGGCGATAACATCGCCTGGTTTGACTAAAATATGATCGCCGATGACTAATCTTTTTGCAGGGACTTCCTCAATACTGTTTGCTGTCTTTAAATGGGCAGTGAGTGGAATGAGTTTGTGCAAGTTACTGGAGCTGACAGAGGCTTTTTGACGTGCATTTTGTTCAAAATAGCGACCCAACAGTAAAAAGAAGGTAAACATTGACACGGATTCAAAGTACACCTCGCCAGTACCATTGATGGTTTCAATGCAGCTGGCAATATAAGCGCCGCATATGGCAATACTGACTGAGACGTCCATGTTTAATCGGCCCATTAGCAATGAGCGAATCGCACTGAAATAGAAAGGTTGCGCGGAATAAAATACCACTGGCGCGGCAAATAACAGGCTAACCCAGCGGAAGTAATCACGATACTGAAGGTCAAGATCAGTAAAATAACCAGAATACAAGGCGAGGGCAAACATCATCACTTGCATACTGGCAAAGCCTGCTAAGCCTAAACGGACAAGAAATTTGCGACTGTCTTTTTTACTTTTAATTTCTTGTTCATCAACTTGAAAAGGCGCTGCTTGATAACCAATTGCACTGATCTTATTTAAGATCTCGCTTAATTTTATCTGCTCAGCGCGCCAAGCGATAAAGGCGCGCTGCGTAGTGGAGTTGACATGTATTTGGGCGATCCCGTCTAACTTTTTGATCTGATGCTCGATTAACCAAGCACACGCTGCACACGTGATCCCATCAATGGTGAGTGACACTTCGTTTAGATCATCGCGATGTTCAATAAAGTCTTGTTGCACTTCAGGTAAATCATACGCGCTTAAATGAGCTAATGCGTCCGGCACTAAGGTGTTTTGTTTATTGCCAGGCTCTGTTCGAAACTGATAATAATGGAGCAACCCAGCGTCAATAATGGCTTGTGAGACTGCCTGACAGCCAGGGCAACACATTGGTTGCTCAACGCCGTCGATCAAGGTGTAAAATTGATCGCCCGTGACAAGGGTTTCATCACAGTGATAACATTTTGTTTGGCTCATAAATTTGGACTAATGCTGAGTGTTTTTGTCATTAAAGTATGCGCTTATCTAATTTAGCCAATACTGCTGCCCATCGATGAGTGTGACACGCTGCTGGATCCGCCATGTTTGATCAAAACCTTCAATTCGGATCTCCCAAGGGCCTTGCAGTGATTGTCCAATATCGATCCTGTAAATACCGTTGGCATCAGCCGTCACGATTTCTGTAAAATCTTTATCTGCAATGGTTGGATGAAAAAAGCCGACACTGAGCGCCGCTTGATATTTTTCTCCTCCCTCTTGTGATAGTTCAATGCGGTTATCATTCAACTCTAGCAGGTAATTCATGCCTAATTGCTTTGCTTGTTTTATCTTTCTAAGATCTCGGTTAATACCTTTACCTTCTTTATAGTAATCTTCAGAAACCAAAGAATCTTGATTCTCGATAGCCAGATACAACAAATTAATACTGGCGACGACCGCGCACAAAGGAAGAATGATTAAAAACCAAGGCCAAAATTGCTTATACCACGGCTGAGGAGTTGACATATTTACACCTGTTATTGATTGGGAGTTGGCCAGATTAGGTTGGCTATTTTACCGCTAAAAGAGGGATTTAGCACTTAAAAAAAGGCCTCGATGATCACGAGGCCTTATGATGGTTCAGTTTGTTCGTCAAATGTTAAGGTTGGTTTGACAAGCTATAAACATATGCAGAGATCACGTGAACTTTCTCTTCACCTAATACCTCTTTCCATGCTGGCATTACGCCACTGCGACCATTTTTAATCGACTGTTGAATCGCGCCACGGCTTCCGCCATATAGCCAAGCACTGTCAGTTAAGTTAGGTGCGCCCATGAACTTGTTACCCGTACCGTCCATACCATGACACGCAAAACAGCCTTTCATGAATGAGCCTTGCCCTTGAGCGGCAAGAGCGGCGTCATGTTCACGGCCAGATAACTTAAATACGTATTCAGCGAGGCCAGGTAACTCACTATCATCGATAGGAAGACCACCTTTAGGCGGCATCATACCGTGACGACCGTTCATGATGGTGGTTTTAATGGTTGCTAAATCACCGCCATAAAGCCATGCATCATCGGTTAAGTTAGGAAACCCTTTACTGCCACGTGCATCACTACCATGACACATTGCACAGTTTTGTAAAAACAAACGACCACCGACTTTCAGTGCTTCTTTGTTGTTCACTAACTCTTCCAATGGTGTCTCAGCGTAAGCTTTAAAAATTGGCCCGTATTGTTTATCAGCACTGATCACTTCTTGATCATACTGAACCCAACGACCTTCTTTTAAAGCATCAGCAATCGCAAGTTTAGATTCTTCAAGTGTACGAACGCTCTGGTTCGAACTTGACCAACCTAACAAGCCTTTAAAACTACCAAGACCGGGATACAGTGCAAGGTAGATGACACTAAATACGATGGTAATGTAGAACAAGTAACTCCACCATTTTGGCAGTGGGTTATTGAGCTCTTCAATACCGTCAAAGCTATGGCCCATTGATTCACCTTCTGCTACGCCAGTGTCGTTTTTAGAACACGCACGTAATAGAAAAATACAACCAATAATCACCACAGACGAGAGTACGATAATCCATATACTCCAGAAGTTTGTCATTACTTTTGTTCTCCTGAGTCCTTTGAAACCTTCGTTAACTCTTCATCAGAGAAAACGAGGTTAGCTGCATCGTTGAATTGCTTTTTGCGACTCGAACTGTATGCCCAAGCAAATATACCGACGAAGGTCATCATTACTACGATAGTGATAATTCCTCGTAATGTGCCGTAATCCATAATTTGCCTCCTTATTTAAGCGCGTGGCCAAGTGATTGAAGATAAGCGATCAATGCTTGCATTTCTGTTTTATCTTTTACCGCTGCTTGAGCCCCAGCAATTTCTTCATCGGTGTACAGGTTATGTGTTGGATGAAGTTTGCGTAGGATATCCATCTTTTGGCCAGTTAACTCGCCATCAAGCGTGTTTTCAGCCAACCAAGGAAAACCAGGCATGTTAGATTGAGGAACAACCGCACGAGGATCAATTAAGTGCACTTCATGCCATTTGTCACTGTAACGACCGCCTACACGTGCCAAATCAGGACCAGTACGCTTAGAGCCCCATTGGAATGGATGATCCCAAACAGATTCTCCCGCAACAGAGTAATGACCGTAACGCTCAGTTTCTGCACGTAAAGGACGGATCATCTGGCTATGACAGTTATAACAACCCTCACGTACATAGATATCGCGACCTTCAATTTGCAAGGCGGTGTATGGGATCTGCCCCTCTAAAGGTTCAGTGGTGTCTTTTTGGAAAAGTAGGGGAGTGATCTCAACCAAGCTACCAAAGCTGATTGCGATAACGGTAAATATCCCTAATAGACCGATGTTTTTTTCAATTAATTCATGATTAAACTTCATCGAATCTACTCCTTAAACTGCTTGTGCATCAGCAATAGCTGGCAAAGAATCTTTAGGGGCTTTAACCGTACGTAATACGTTGTACGCCATAATGAGCATACCGGTTAAGAAGAAAAGACCGCCTAAGAAACGAACAAAGTAGAAGGGATAAGACGCTTCCAAACTTTCTACAAAGCTGTAAGTTAGCGTACCATCAGCATTCACCGCGCTCCACATTAGCCCTTGCATAACGCCCGAGATCCACATTGAGACAATGTAAAGTACGGTACCTATGGTGGCTAACCAGAAATGCACATTCACCAAACTCGTGCTGTACATACGACCATGGTTAAACAGCAGTGGGATCATGTGATACAAAGAACCAATCGATACCATCGCAACCCAGCCCAATGCACCAGAGTGAACATGTCCAACTGTCCAGTCAGTGTAATGTGACAATGCATTAACCGTCTTAATTGCCATCATCGGCCCTTCAAAGGTCGACATACCGTAAAAAGACAATGACACCACAAGGAAACGCAAGATAGGATCGGTACGCAGTTTATGCCAAGCACCTGATAACGTCATGATCCCGTTAATCATACCACCCCAAGAAGGCGCGAATAAAATGAGCGACATCACCATACCAAGTGACTGAGTCCAATCAGGCAATGCAGTGTAATGTAGGTGATGAGGACCCGCCCAAATGTACAATGCAATCAACGCCCAAAAGTGAACAATAGATAAACGATACGAATAAACAGGTCGACCTGCTTGCTTAGGCACGAAATAGTACATCATCCCCAAGAAACCAGCCGTCAGTAGGAAACCTACCGCATTATGACCATACCACCACTGCACCATCGCATCGACAGCCCCGCTATAGAGCGAGTACGATTTTGTCAGCGTAAGCGGAACAGACATAGAGTTAACTATGTGTAACACCGCAACGGTGATAATAAAGGCACCAAAAAACCAGTTCGCCACATAAATGTGAGAGGTAGTTCGCTTGATAATGGTACCGAAGAACACCACTGCATACGCAACCCAAACGATGGTAATTGCGATATCAATTGGCCATTCTAATTCAGCATACTCTTTACCTTGGGTGATCCCCAATGGCAACGTGATCGCGGCTGATAGAATAATGGCTTGCCAACCCCAAAACGTAAATGCAGCCAATTTAGGTGCAAAGAGTTTGGTTTGACAGGTGCGTTGAACGATATAATAGGATGTGGCAAAAAGGGCTGAAGTACCAAACGCGAAAATCACGGCGTTCGTATGTAGAGGTCGAAGACGACTATACGTTAACCATGGAGTTTCAAAGTTTAGCTGCGGCCAGATTAACTGGGCTGCGATTAATACACCTACTGACATTCCAACAATTCCCCATAACACGGTGGTTAGGGCGAATTGACGAACAATAGTGTAGTTGTAATCAGCGCCTTGAGGCTGGGAATGGTTCATTATATTGCTTCCACTGCTTATTACTTATACTTATTATATGGCTAGGGATAGTCCCTAGCCGGTTAAAATGACACTAACAGACGTTTCCCTATAAGAGAGCAGAGTCTTGTGTCAATGTGTAACTTTGCATTTAAGGAAGTAAATGCAAAGCAATGCAATGATACTTGAGCTATGTCAAAAAAGATAGGAATTAGGCCGGTTGAAAAGTTGATCTAGATCAAGCTAATCCATAGAATGTTAACAGTTTTAGTAAAAAGGCGGTTTATTGTGCAAAACACCAACAGCGTCGTTGTCTTGCAGCGCGTGTCTCTCTTTATTGCCTTGCTATGCTTGACAGGCTGTGGGCCAAAAACATCCTCTGTTTCTCACCCTCTCGACAATGATCCTAACTTGTGTGATTTTAAAAGAGGCGCTTGCATCAAAACAGTGGATAACATGGAGTTAACACTGAGCATAACACCTTGGAATGCCCCCAGCGAACAGGCCTTAACGCTTAAGCTAAGCAGTGCATCAGCTATTGAAAATGTCACCGTACGAATCGAAGGCAGAGACATGTTTATGGGGATTATCCCGGTACATTTGACTCAAACCGCCAAAAATCATTATCAAGCGCCACTGATCTACGGTTCTTGCAGTAGCGGTTACATGGTTTGGCAAGCGATTGTCAGTTACAAGCAAGCCGGACATGATAAGTTTGCTGTTTTTGAATTTCTCGCAGACAGCGACAAACATGCAAAATAAAAGCTGAGATCGATCTCATTCTTAGATTATTGCTATTGATAATTATTCTCATTTCAGTATATTGTTTTCATTGCGCCAATAACATTATCGAGATGACAATGGATGTTTATCATAAAAGCCTCAACATTCGTATATCAGAGCAGAAAATCGCTCAGCTTATTCAACAAGGCCATCTTTGCGCTGCCGATTTTAAATGCTTAGATCCAGAGTCAAAACATCGAGTGTGGCAATTATGCCTGTGGTGTTGTGAAAAAAGGATCAGCTGTACTAAAAATGCTACTGGCAGTTGCAGCAGTCAGTGCGGGGTAAAAACAGTGACAAAAACATAACCATACGCAATTTATTTAACGGTTAACACTACTCAAAACTCACTTAACTGATTAAAATAGTGAAACACATCGCCGCTAAGCAGTACTTCAATGCTATTACCTCCCGTTATGCCTTTGTTTGACTCGATAGAATTTATTCAAGCTGGTAACCCGATAGTCAATCAACACATCACTCAACTCACGTTTGCTGGGATTGATGACGCCAGTGTGGTGTTTGAACATGCAACAGATTGGTTGTTAGAGCAAAAGTACAGCGAAAATAACTACAAAGCGTATCGCAGTGAGTTAACCACTTTTTTGCATTGGTGTTTTGACGTTGCTCAGCGAGATCTGATCAATATTGGTCGCAAAGAAGTAGCGAAATACGTTGAGTACTGTCAATCACCGCCACTTGGGTTAATTGGTTTTTATAACGTGGCCCAATTTAAAGCCCATAAGGGCAGTGCACTGCGCAGACCAAACCCAATATGGCTGCCGTTTCGAGGAAAGAAAATAGCCGATAAAGTGCAGCCTTACCAATTAAGTGACAGCGCTTTAAAAACCAAAATGGCGATTCTATCATCTTTCTATACCTACTTAATGAGTGAAGACTACGTCGAAAAAAATCCAGCGCAGATGTGGCTAAACAAAAGTCGATTTGCTTCAAAAAGAAAATATCGTCTAGATCACGATGGTGATAATCAACTTGCGTTTACCGAGTTGCAATGGTCTTACGTGATCTCAACCGTCACTAAGCTTGCCAAAACACAACCGGATGTTCATCAGCGCAGTCTGTTCCTTATCAAGCTGATTTATTCGTGCTATTTGCGGGTGTCTGAAGTAGCCGCTAGAGCAGGGTACTCGCCCGTAATGGCTCAGTTTAAACGCAATGCACAAACAGGGATCTGGAGCTTTCATATTCCTTCAAGTAAAGGCGGCAAACGTCGCTCGGTTTCGATGTCCAATGCATTACTTGAAGCATTGGTGGAGTACCGGCATTATTTAGGGTTAGCAGAATATCCCCAGCCCAACGAATCCCATCCGTTGATTATTAGACAAAAAGCCGCAGGGCGAGGCAGGGAAGTAGGCTGTATAAATGCTAACCTTGGGATCCGCCAGATCAGAGACGAAGTCGATAAGATCATCGCTCTGGCAGCGATAAGCGCCGAAAGTGATGGTTTTGTCGAAGAGGGAGCACAGATGAGACAATTGAGCATCCACAATATTCGCCACACAGGGATCACCCATGACATCAATATTCATGGCAGGCCATTGTCCCATGTGCAAGCAGATGCAGGACATGAAAGCATCGACACTACCTCACAGTATTTGCACACCACACAGATTGAACGTCATCAAAGTGGACAAAATAAGCCGTTAGATAACTTACACGGTATAGAGTAAAGCTAAGATTAATGATCAACACTGCACGGATTAATTCACATCGTCTGGTGCCGATAAGTGACATTATCGGCACCAGACTGAAAATAGTAAACACCAGTGACAACGCACATAAATATTGTATTTATCAATTGATTTTACTTAAGCTGTTATGTGGCGCACATAGCACCATCTCATCAGTTACAACGAGCGATTGTTCAACGAGCCATTGTTGACACGAAAAGATCAATTAATGAGGTAATCCTTTCGCCTTTACTAATAAGGAAATTAGTCAGTGTAAGCAGACAGCTTGGGCCCACATGTGTCGCCAGCAGTATCTCAGAAGACTATCTCAGAACACTTGCTTAGAACACTCGCTTAGAACGCTATCTTATTTGGATTAGTAGCCAAAGTGATACCAAGCTGCAGCGCGGGATAATGTGTTTGGAGCCCAGCTTAAGTAACGCAGAGTGCGACTAAATTGTCATAGATTAAGCCGGAATAACAGGCAAAAAGCTGCCTCGGTGAAAAAGCTGCCTCGTTGACTGCCTCAATTGCAGTTATAACGTCAAAGTGAGTGAGCATCATTGACGTTTAGCGTTTAATGCTTAATGGTAAGTGATTAATATCTGATATTTTCTGATATTTAACATCTAATAATATTGAGTTTACCGTGTTTGGGCTTCAGCAATGCCAAGTACTGACAGCGATTCGTGTCAAGTGTACTCATTGAATGTGCTTATTAAAAACGAACAGCTATAAAGTCCAGGCTGGCTTGGCATACTGTTTAGTATATTGCTTGCCATTAGTAACGAGTGTCATTCAGATCAAATCTGTACTAATCGTTAATCGTTTCGAGCTTGGCGTGACTAACTACAGCTAAAATTAAATCGCCCATACAAGGCTCATGCAATGTGAGTGTTAGCTGTGATGAATCTGCAGTGAAAGATATTGAATTCACTGCTTAGTAAAACGGATACATTGCGGGCTCGGTTCAGTTTTAGAGATAGAAGCATTTCATCAGTTAAGATTAGAAAGATAAGCATCGTCAAAATAGCTGTTGTAGATTTGCCTTCGTCATCTGGTTTGATGTCAAGGCGCACATAGTAACGTCTACCTTAATTGCTCATTTATCTATATATCTTACATATATCTTATTTAACATAATATACATTGTGCGCATATTAATGGCTTTCCTTTTTTAGCGTGTTTATACAATATCGAAAATTTGTGTTACTACTGGTTGCCCAACTTGGGTTGATAAACATGTGGCCTTACATTTGCGCTCAATTCCCAATACTAAAGAATGGGACGGCTTTGTTTTTTCTAACGATGGTGAGCGACTGTTAACGCCATTTAAGCAGCACTCATTTAGCGCCAGTGAATTGTTAAAACTGTTTTATGATAAGCAGTTTCACCGTATCGACCGCACTCAGAATAGAAAGCTTAATGAGCAAGTTGATTCATTGCGTAACAATATGGAGGCTGACGCTATCAGGGAGGAAACTGACGTTATGATAGGCACATTGACCAAGCTTAAAGACTCGCCAATAGTGGCACCTAAAGGCGTATTTAGTAAAAAATGCAGATAAGTGCATTATCGGCATCGTTCAATGGCTCTAGTTATTACACTATTCTTTTTCTAGTCTTCATTTACACTGCATTATCTATACCTTGCTGTTTTTTTGTTGAGCAATATATTCATTTAGTAGCTTTTCTTCCTCAACAATTTTAGCTTCGACTATATTAGCTTCTATCCACCCATCTTTAACCGAAATAATTATAGACTTAACTGAGACCTTGATTTTCTCTCGAGCAAAATCCAATTCGTCCGCCTCTGTTTCAAAGAGATCCATATCAAGCATCCTCAGTACATCTGGGGTATAGCGCTTCATTAGTTGCATATTAGATAATTGTTTCTCAATTGATTCAATAGATTTCTCATATCGTTCAAAAGTATCCACCCATTTACTAACAGCCTCTTTGTTTTCTTGTAACCTACTGGGCTTTCTTTCAATTAACTCGTCTATATCTTCATAGCCTGAGTCTGCAATTTTATCTAATAAAATTTCGTACTTCTTTTGTAACACAAAACGTTTGTTAGCCAGTTTGTTAGCATCGTTTTTTAACTCCAGCAACATGACTTTGTCATCTGCCATTTCACTTAAATACTGTATCCTCCGCATTATGACTTTGTTATATCTTGCAAGTAACAAGCTATCAATATTTTCCTTATTAGCCTCCTTTGCAATATTATTGGCTTCCTTTGCAACATCTTTAGCATCTTTTGAGTACTTAAGGGCAAAAATTGAAACTCCTACAGGAATTAACCAAGCTAGGATTGCCAGAATATTATTTAGATTTAATTCATCCATGACGATACTTCTTTAATTACAGTTAGTTAATATCTGGAATTTACAGCAATACTTGGTGAAATACTAGTTAACCTCTTATCACTTACCACAATAAAGTGCAGTTCATCGGCGACTAACACAATATCACCTAGCAATATCAACAATTCTCGGCTCGGTTGTAGGCTGACAAGAACTGGAGCGGGCGTTCTTACACCAACGCTAAATTTGTTCGGCATACCGTCAAACATCAGTGACCCCTGTATTTTTCAATCTCTTTTATGGTGTTTATTACGGTTTCATTCACAATCACACGGTCATCAACTTTGTTAATCATATCGACTAAATAAGCTGTTCTGTCTGCGCCGTCTTGCTCTATCGTTTTTGCGCTCGTTTTTAAAGGCTTCGTAGGCACCAATCGCGCCGACTGCTGCAACGCCCAAGCCTTGACCGCTTACCACTGTGTAAACACCTCTTTTAGTTTTTCCATGTTGTGATAACTCCCCTATTCTTTGGCCGATTAAGTTTCTGTACTCTGGTTTTAATACTCGGTTATCAAACAGCACAATTTCATTACGTATCAATTTAACTGAGTATCTTTAACAACAAGTTACTTGAGCTGTCATTAAGGCTTTTTGCGCTTAAAAAGACTGAGGCTCATAAAACAACACCCCGATAACGAATGTTATCGGGGTGTCAGTTAACTTAAACTAATAGATAACGGCGTGATGACTAATCTTCCATCCAATCTAAATTTGGCAATGCGTCTAGATGTTGGGCGTAACGTGTTTGATTGAACGATGCATTATTGAGCATGACATCACTCACTTCTATTGCCAGTGCGCAGGCCATCCACTCAATTGCTTCTTCACGCGCGGTGCCAGTCATCACTAAGCGCATTAAGGTTTCTTTGACCTTGCTAGGTTCGCCATCGGCAATTTGGTTTTCGACGGTTTCGATCAGTGTGTCTTCTGTGATGTAGTTTTCTTGTGAGTCCATTAACGATCCTCGATAATATGTTGCACTGGTTTACAGTTTTACCAGCATGTTTTATAGCGTCCACCTAAGTCCCCTACTTTGCCTCTTTAGCTCACGAAGCATGCGATAAAAATGGGATCTCAAAGGTGGGCTTAAATACTTGTGATTTAGCGTTAGCATTAAAAAAGGATGCCGAAGGCATCCTTTTTATCGTTTAAACTCGCATCTACTCAGCTTCTGTATCCACTGCGTTGTCGTCAGTGTCTACTGGATCTGGCGTAGCCTCTACGATGATTGGGTTGCCTTGCTCATCAAGTTCAACTTCGTCATCTTGGATTTCATCGATACGTTGCAGGCCGACGACTTTTTCGTCTTCCGCGGTACGAATAATCGTCACACCTTGGGTGTTACGACCAATACTGGATACGCCTGTGGCTGGCGTACGCACTAAGGTACCTTTGTCGCTGATCAGCATGATCTCGTCATTCTCACCAACTTGCACCGCACCCACTACTGCGCCGTTACGCTCGCTCACTTTAATCGACACCACCCCTTTCGTACCACGGCTCTTCGCGGGGTATTCAGACAGTGCGGTGCGTTTACCATAACCATTTTCGGTGACGGTTAAGATAGCGCCATCTTCCTTAGGCACAATTAGCGATACTACGGTTTGGCCATCTTCAAGCTTGATACCACGCACACCCGTAGCTGTACGGCCCATTGCACGCAGTGCAATCACCTCTTCGCCCGTTTCTGGATCAATCTTCACTTCGCCGGTTTCAGCATTACGGGCTTTTTCGTTAAAGCGTACGACTTTGCCTTCGTTAGAGAACAACATGATATCGTCATTACCATCAGTAATATCGACGCCTATCAGTTGATCACCATCTTTCAAGTTCACAGCAATAATGCCGTTAGCACGAGGATTGCTGTAGGCAGTTAATGCGGTTTTCTTCACGGTTCCGTGAGAGGTGGCCATGATGATATATTTATCATCGGCATACTCACGTACAGGTAGAATAGCAGTAATACGCTCGCCTTCAGAAAGCGGTAATAAGTTGACTATTGGACGTCCGCGAGCGGTACGGCTTGCCAGTGGCAACTGGTAAACTTTCAACCAGTACATTTTACCAAAATCAGAGAAACACAAAATAGTATCGTGAGTGTTGGCGACCAGTAGTTTCTCGACGAAATCTTCATCTTTAACTTTAGTTGCTGCTTTACCTTTACCACCACGGCGCTGCGCTTGGTAATCTGTCAGTGCTTGATATTTTGCATAACCAAGATGAGACAACGTAACGACAACGTCTTCTTCGTTGATGAGATCTTCAAGGCTCATGTCAACTTCATTGGCATTGATAACTGTGCGACGTTCATCGCCAAAGTTTTCAAGTACTTCATGTAGCTCTTCGGTGATCACTTCCATCAAACGTTGTGGGCTGCTTAAAATAAGAAGCAACGCGGCGATGACTTCAAGTAACTCTTCATATTCTGCGATGATCTTGTCGTGTTCAAGGCCAGTTAGGCGATGTAAGCGAAGCTCTAAAATAGCTTGCGCTTGTTGCTCTGTGAGGAAGTACTTGTCATCACGGATCCCAAACTCTGGCTCTAACCATTCAGGACGCGCGGCATCGTCACCAGCTTTTTCAAGCATGCCTTTAACGTGGCCAAGCTCCCAACCTTGCGCCACAAGCTTCAATTTCGCTTCAGCTGGCGTTGGCGATGCTTTAATTAGCGCGATAATAGGGTCAATGTTGGCTAGTGCGACTGCAAGCGCTTCCAAAATATGGGCACGCTCGCGGGCTTTACGTAGTTCAAATACGGTGCGACGGGTAACCACTTCACGGCGGTGAAGAATGAAGCACTCTAACATCTCTTTAAGGTTAAATAGTTTGGGTTGACCGTTTGTCAACGCCACCATATTGATCCCGAAAGAGCATTGCATTTGTGTTTGAGCATATAAGTTGTTGAGGACAACCTCGCCGACTTCACCGCGTTTGATCTCAATAACAATACGCATGCCGTCTTTATCAGACTCATCGCGTAGGCCACTGATCCCTTCTATTTTTTTATCTTTAACTAGCTCAGCCATCTTCTCGATAAGGCGGGCTTTGTTAACTTGATATGGAATTTCGTGAACAATTATGCGCTCGCGACCATTGTCTTCTTCAATGTCCGCTTTAGCACGCATAACTGCGCGGCCACGGCCAGTTTTATAAGCATCAATAATGCCTTTACGACCATTGATGATAGCGGCAGTTGGGAAGTCAGGCCCTGGGATGTATTCCATTAGTTGCTCAATTGACAACGCAGGATCGTCAATGAGTGCTAAACAACCAGCAACCACTTCGCTCAAATTATGAGGTGGAATGTTGGTAGCCATACCGACCGCAATACCAGAGGAGCCATTTACAAGCAGTGTGGGGATCCGCGTGGGTAAAACCGCTGGAATAAATTCAGTACCATCGTAGTTAGGCACAAAGTCGACCGTTTCTTTTTCAAGATCGGCTAATAATTGATGCGCGACTTTGTCCATACGGATTTCGGTATAACGCATTGCCGCTGCGGCATCGCCATCAACCGAACCAAAGTTTCCTTGGCCGTCGATAAGCGGGTATCGCATTGAGAATGGCTGCGCTAAACGCACGATTGTGTCGTATACGGCGGTGTCACCATGTGGGTGATATTTACCAATAACGTCACCGACAACACGTGCCGATTTTTTATAGGGTTTATTCCAGTCGTTTTTAAGCTCATTCATGGCGAATAAAACACGACGGTGTACAGGCTTTAAGCCATCACGAACATCGGGCAGCGCCCGGCCTACAATTACGCTCATGGCGTAATCGAGGTAAGAATTCTTTAATTCGTCTTCAATATTAATTGGTGTTATAGATGAAGCCAGATCAGTCATAAACTGCTCGATCCCCTGAAATTTAGCTTAGCCACTATCATTGATATTGATGGCCATGCTTGAAAACGTGATTTGGCATTCTAACACAGTTATTTGATGGCGCTAGACCCAATGCTGTATTCCTTATAAATAAGCGACAAAAGGAAATAGTATTGATGAAAATCAACACATAAGTATGTTTTATCACCACTTTGAATGAAACTGACCCAAGCCCATGATCTCTGCTTTGTTTATTGGCGCTAATCATTATAATGTTCGCTAGAGATGACTGAATCGATTCGAGGTAATAAACTGTGCAACATAATGAAAATGTCGATCTTGAAGAGATTGCTAAATTTGAAAAAATGGCCGCGACGTGGTGGGATCCAAAAGGTGATTTTAAGCCGTTACATCACTTAAATCCGCTGCGGTTAAATTACATTGATCAAACGGCGAAAGGGATCTTTGGTAAACAAGTCCTCGATGTTGGCTGTGGCGGCGGTATTTTATCTGAAAGCATGGCTCGCATTGGCGCTAATGTGACAGGGCTTGATATGGGTGAAGAGCCACTAGAAGTGGCGCGTTTACATGCTTTAGAAACAGGCGTTTCAATTAACTACCTAAAAGACACTGCTGAAAACCATCGTGATGGACACAGGCAGCAATATGATGTGATCACGTGCATGGAAATGTTGGAGCATGTGCCTGATCCAAGCTCGGTGATCCAAGCCTGCGCAGAGATGGTCAAACCGGGTGGATACGTTTTTTTTTCGACGATTAATCGCAATGTGCGCGCGTTTATTGAAACCATATTAGGCGCAGAATATTTACTTAAAATGCTGCCAGTTGGCACTCATGATCATAAGAAGTTCATTAGACCTGCCGAGCTTATCGGCTTGGCCGAACATGCTGATTTGATTTGTAATGACGCGGTGGGGATCACCTATAACCCACTCACGGATACCTTTAAGTATACTCCGAACTTAACAGTCAACTACATGATAGCGACCGTTAAAAATGACGAATAACCGTGCTACGTCGCCATTTGTGCTTCAAGGAGTCTTATTTGATCTTGATGGCACACTTGCAGATACCGCGCCGGATCTTATTGCTGCGCTCAATGTCGCTTTAGAACAAAATGACTTCTTAGCAGTCAGTAGTGACACGCTGCGTTATCAAGCCTCTCATGGCACTTTAGCGATGGTACAAAGTGTATTGCCACAGCAAAGTGACGAATGCCATGCCCGAGTACAACAGGCGTTACTGACACATTACGCGCGTATTAACGGTAAGTATTGCCAGCTTTTTAATGGGTTATCTGCATTTTTGGCGCGCTTGGCCCAGCATGATATTCCGTTTGGCATTGTGACCAATAAACCGGCACGTTTTACCCGCCCATTATTAGATACAATGGGATTAACCCCATTGAGTCAAAGTATTATTAGTGGCGACACAACTTGCTATGCCAAACCACATACCGCACCAATGCTGCTAGCTGCGCAGCAATTAAAAGTACAGCCTAGCCAGATCTTATACCTCGGTGACGCTGAACGTGATATGCAAGCAGCCAACGCTAGTGGCATGTACGCTGGCTTAGCACAATGGGGGTATATCGGACCCAATGATACGCCCGAAACATGGCCCGTTGATCACGTGTTTAATAGCGTAGCTGCGCTTAACCTTTGGCTGGAAAACCAACTCAATAGACAAAAGGTTTACACACGCTAAAAAATGTTCATGATTGGTCAATGTTCAAGCAGCCATGAGACTGAACATCTCTTGCTTAAATAAACACCTTTTACGAAGAAATCAAACCAAAACAAGCCTCAAGGGTTAGCTATTACTAACCCTTGATATTATCCTCAAGATATCCACAACTTATGCCCGTAAATCAAACTTGCAAAAACGCGATAACCTCACTATCTTGTACCTTATAAATTTTAAAACACCATATATTGTGTGTGAGTGGCAAATGCAGACACTATTTAATAAGGTCTGTCAATGGATTGAAAAGCACAATTTTAGCGCTCTTTCATAAGCGTTTACCAAGCAGTTGTGTGCCTAACGGTCACTCTTATACATATCACATCAAGGTTTATCTTTAATGAACAGTAATATGACAGTCACTAAACGCAGTGGCGAACGTGAGCTCATCGATCTTGACAAGATCCACCGAGTCATTGAATGGGCGGCAAAAGGACTTAAAAACGTTTCAGTCTCTGAGGTAGAATTACGTTCACATCTACAGTTTTTTGATGGGATCCCAACCGAAGCGATCCACGAAACTATCATTAAAGCTGCCGCGGATTTAATCTCGCCTGAATCACCTGATTACCAGTTTCTAGCCGCCCGTTTGGCCATTTTTCATCTACGTAAAAAGGCGTTTGGTCAGTTTGAGCCGCCAAAACTCTATGATCATATTGTGAAACTGGTTGAACTGGGTAAATACGACGCGCATATTTTACAAGACTATAGCCGTGAAGAACTCGATATCTTAGGCAGTTATATCGATCATTGGCGTGACATGAATTTTTCATACGCGGCAGTTAAACAACTTGAAGGTAAGTATTTAGTTCAAAACCGTGTTAACCACGACATTTATGAAAGCGCCCAGTTTTTGTATATGTTGGTGGCCGCGTGTTTATTTGCAAAGTACCCGCCTGAAACGCGTCTTAATTATGTTAAAGACTTTTACGACGCTACCTCAACGTTTAAGATCTCGCTACCCACCCCTATCATGGCTGGTGTGCGTACTCCAACGCGTCAATTTAGCTCATGCGTTTTAATTGAATGTGGTGATAGCCTCGATTCTATTAACGCCACCTCATCGTCTATTGTTAAATACGTGTCACAGCGTGCAGGTATCGGCATTAACGCTGGACGGATCCGAGCGCTAGGTAGCCCTATTCGCGGTGGTGAAGCCTTCCACACAGGTTGTCTGCCGTTTTATAAACATTTTCAAACGGCCGTTAAGTCATGCTCTCAAGGTGGCGTACGAGGAGGCGCAGCGACACTATTTTACCCTCTTTGGCACCTTGAAGTGGAGTCGCTGCTGGTACTGAAAAATAACCGAGGTGTGGATGATAACCGTATTCGTCACCTTGATTACGGTGTACAAATCAACAAACTCATGTACCAACGTATGATCCAAGGTGGCATGATCAGCTTATTTAGCCCATCAGATGTGCCTGGCTTGTATGATGCATTTTTTGAAGATCAAGCTGAATTCGAGCGATTATACTTGCAGTACGAAGCTGACACGAGCATACGCAAACAACAAGTTAAAGCCGTCGAGTTGTTTTCACTGATGATGCAAGAGCGTGCATCAACAGGCCGGATCTACATTCAAAACGTGGATCACTGTAATACTCACAGTCCGTTTGACTCAAAAGTTGCACCTGTTCGCCAGTCTAATCTCTGTTTAGAGATCGCCCTGCCGACAAAACCGCTTGATAACATCAACGATCCTGATGGTGAAATCGCTCTGTGTACCTTGTCAGCCTTAAACTTAGGGGCCATTAATAATTTAGCAGAACTGGAACCGTTGGCAGATCTTGCCGTACGGGCATTGGATAATCTGCTCGATTATCAAGATTACCCTATTATTTCGGCAGAAAAAGCGTCCATGAATCGTCGTACGCTGGGGATCGGTGTGATTAACTTCGCCAATTATCTGGCAAAAGAAGGGGTACGTTACTCTGATGGTTCAGCCAACAGCCTGACGCATAAAACATTTGAAGCGATTCAATATTATCTATTGAAAGCCTCTAATAATTTAGCGAAAGAGCAAGGCGCTTGCCCTGCTTTCCACGAGACCACATACGCGAAAGGGATCTTACCCATTGATACTTATAAGCGTGATTTGGATCAGATCTGTGATGAGCCGTTACACATGGATTGGGAAGAATTGCGTGACGCTATCAAGACTCATGGCTTACGTAACTCGACGCTGTCGGCCTTGATGCCATCTGAAACGTCGTCTCAAATTTCCAATGCAACAAACGGTATTGAGCCGCCTCGTGGGCTTATCAGTGTTAAAGCCAGTAAAGATGGCCAGCTTAAACAAGTGGTCCCTGACTTTGACAAATACCAATATAGTTATGAGTTACTTTGGCAAATGCCAAATAACGACGGTTACATTCAATTGGTAGGACTAATGCAAAAGTTTGTGGATCAGTCCATTTCTGCCAATACCAATTATGATCCAGGTCGGTTCCCAGATGGTAAGGTTCCGATGAAGGTCTTATTAAAAGACTTGTTAACGGCTTACAAATATGGCGTAAAAACCCTTTACTATCATAATACTCGTGATGGAGCTTCAGACAGCCATGACGACATTACTGCCATTGAGGTCGAAGATGATAGCTGTGCGGGCGGTGCTTGTAAGATCTAATCATCCGTAATGGTTTTAACCCGTATTTACTTGTTCATTAAAGGGGGCTTAGCCCCCTCTTTCGGAAATTAAAAAATGGCCTATTCAACATTTTGTCAAACATCTAACAATGCACTGCTTGAACCCATGTTTCTTGGTCAGTCAGTCAACGTGGCACGCTATGATCAGCAAAAGTATGAAGTTTTTGAAAAACTAATTGAAAAACAGCTTTCTTTTTTCTGGCGCCCTGAAGAAGTCGATGTCAGTAAAGACAAAATTGACTACGCCGCATTACCTGAACACGAAAAGCATATTTTTATTTCAAACTTGAAATACCAA
>JAOIUG010000028.1 GCA_028223395.1 Shewanella sp. | reverse complement strand
GATCTTCAATGTAGTTATTCATGATATTAATAAAGAGCGACATTTAGCCAGAAAATCGCATCGCCGGACACCTGAATTCGACATTCATTCTAGGAGCTGTTGATCTTTCGAGCTTATTTTTTGTTCGAATTTAATTGTTTTAGTACAAGGCATGAGCGATACGCTTAGCTGGCTAAGTGAAAAGCGCGTAACGCACTCTAGTCATAAAAGAACAAAAGAGTAAAAGAGTAAATCCCACTGACTTATTGGATCTAAGTTTGACTGATGAGTAGAGTGTTGACGAGCTCAGTGATAGGCATGATATCAATATACCAAAAGAGCCTCTTAACGCTGCCACGAGCGTTTACGACTGTGTAGGTTCCATCACGTGAAAGGTAAGAAAGACACAAAACAAAAAAGGAGCCTAAGGCTCCTTTTTCACTGCATCATATTTCATATTAACGAGTGCGTGGGCAAAGCTCGTCAGCACTGAAGAAATAAGCAACTTCACGCTCAGCAGAAGCCACTGAATCCGAACCATGTGCAGCATTTTCATCAATGCTTTCAGCAAAATCAGCACGAATTGTCCCTTCTGCAGCTTCAGCAGGGTTAGTCGCACCTAAAATTTCACGGTGTGCTAGTACTGCATTTTCACCTTCAAGCGTCTGAACCATGATAGGACCAGAAGTCATGAATGCCACCAAAGCACCAAAGAAAGGGCGTTCACTGTGCTCAGCGTAGAAACCTTCTGCTTGCTCTTGGCTCAAGTGCACCATTTTAGAAGCAATGATTTTCAGGCCAGCAGTTTCAAAACGGTTATAGATAGCGCCAATGTGGTTTTTTGCAACAGCATCAGGCTTAATGATAGAAAAAGTACGTTCGATAGCCATGAAAAGCTTCCTTCTTAGATAAACGGGTTTTAATTTCGCGCGAATTATACGTAATTAAACGCTCATTGCCTAGCCTTATGGCGCTATCTAACAGATATAAGTCAAATTTATAAAATCAAAAACTGCATAAAGATCACAATACGCTTGCAAGTAAAATGGATATTAGCAGCTATCAAACCTCACAGTATGCGGTTTTACTTAACCTACCACGATAAAAAAACCAGCCATAATATGGCTGGTTTTCATTCAAATTCTGCGTTAGCCGCGAATAAATTGCTTAATGCCCTTCGCTGACCATATTGATCGTGTACTTGGGTATTTCAACCACTAAGTCACTGTCTGGCACTTTAGCTTGGCAAGAAAGACGGCTTTCAGGCTCGAGTCCCCATGCTTTATCTAGCATGTCGTCTTCTAGCTCGTCACTCTCTTCGAGCTCATCAAAGCCTTCACGTACGATGCAATGGCAAGTGGTGCATGCACATGACTTTTCACAAGCATGCTCAATGAAAATACCATTGCGCAGTGCAACATCTAATACCGTTTCGCCTTCGCTGGCTTCAACAACTGCGCCATCTGGGCATAACTCATCATGAGGTAAAAATACTATTTGTGGCATATTGAACCCTATATATTGTCAACTGACTGGCCTTTAAGCGCCAATTTAATTGAATTATCCATACGTTTAGCAGCAAAATCCTGCGTCGCGGTATCTAATGCTTCGATTGCTTTTTCGATAGCATCGGTATCTTGTCCGCCTGCAAGTTGGGCTAGCGATGTCATCGCGCCTTGAATGCCATTAAGCTCATCTGTTGTTAGCAATTGACCATCTTTGTTCAACGCTGCGCCCAATGACTCTAGCACCCTTGCAGCTTCAACTTGCTTCTCGGCTAACATACGACGAGAGATATCCTCTTTCGCATTTGCCATAGAGTCTTTAAGCATGCTTCCAATTTCAACATCTGATAAACCAAATGATGGTTTAACCTGAATGGTTGTTTTAACGCCGGTCGACTTTTCCATCGCTGTCACGCTCAGCAAACCATCGGCATCAACTTGAAACGTCACTCTAATGTGAGCCGCACCGGCGGCTAGAGGAGGGATCCCTTTTAAGGTGAATTTTGCAAGTGAACGACAGTCTGCAACAAGTTCACGCTCACCTTGCACCACATGAAATGCCATCGCCGTCTGGCCGTCTTTAAACGTGGTAAACTCTTGCGCTCTGGCCACGGGAATTGTCGTGTTGCGAGCAACCACTTTTTCAACTAACCCTCCCATCGTTTCGATACCTAAAGACAGTGGGATCACGTCCAGTAAGAGCAAATCTGATCCGGGTTTATTGCCCACCAAAATATCAGCTTGAATTGCAGCGCCAATAGCAACGACTCTGTCTGGATCAATCGATGTCAGTGGCGTTTTACCAAAAAAGTTAGCGACTTCGTCACGCACTAAAGGTACTCGAGTTGACCCACCCACCATGACGGTTTCAATGATGTCATCACGCGCCACACCTGCATCACGCAGTGCTCGGCGACAACTTGCCACCGTCTTTTTAACTAATTGACTGATCATGCCATCAAAACATGCTCGCGTGACAGTTAACGACAACTCAACACCGTTATCATCAATAATCTTCGCGACGGTAGTCTCACTGTCTGTTAGCGCTTCTTTCACAGTGCGAGCTTCAATCAACAGCTGACGAGTCACGCTTGCACTTGCCTGTGTCAATGCCCATTGCTGCTGAAAGTAGCTTTGCAACAAATGGTCAAAATCATCTCCACCCAGCGCAGAGTCACCGCCTGTCGCCAACACTTCAAATACGCCTTTATTAAGCCGTAAGATTGAAATATCAAACGTTCCGCCACCAAGATCATAAACGGCAATCACTCCTTCTTGACCTGAGTCTAATCCGTAAGCAATCGCGGCAGCAGTGGGTTCATTAAGCAATCTGAGCACGTTAACACCGACCAAGGTCGCGGCATCTTTGGTGCCTTGTCGCTGCGCATCATCAAAGTAGGCTGGTACAGTGATGACGACACCTTCTAGTGTTCCACCCAATGTTTCTTCCGCACGAGCGACGAGCGGTTTTAAGATCTCTGCAGAGACTTGAACAGGGTTCACTTTACCTTGAGGCGTCACAAATATAGGTAAGCCATTGTCGCTCGATTCAAATTTATAAGGGAACGCTTGGCTACCCGATTGAATATCAGCCAAACTTCTGCCCATAAATCGCTTGACAGACACAATGGTATTTTGTGGATCTTGCGCCGAAAATGCTGCTGCATTATGGCCAACAACAACGGCGTCTTGATGATAATGCACCACTGAAGGCAATGAATGCTCTTCGTTTTTATCGGCCAATGTATTGGCCACGCCACTTCTCACTGCTGCCACAAGCGAATTTGTTGTCCCTAAATCAATTCCCACCGCTAAACGATGTTGATGAGGAGCAGCAGTTTGTCCCGGTTCGGCTATCTGCAAAAGTGCCATATATTTCCAACTTAAAAAAAATGTTGGCTCAAGTAGATTGAGCCAACAGAATTATAAATAACAACAAGTTGCTTAATCTAAAAGCGTGTCTTCTATTCTTGCTAACTCGTCTTGTAATTTTGCCATAAACTTCAGTTTACGAATTTGATCTGCCGCCAACAAATGGTCATCAGCAACCTCACTCAGGAGTAACACTTTAAGCGTGGCAGTGATTGATTTCGCAAATGATTCGAATGAATCATAAAGCGCAGCAATATCAAGATCGGGATCATCGCTGTCACTCAGCTCTTCTAACGATTCACGCCACTGCATTTGCTGCATTAAAAATGGCGTATCTTTAAGCGTGGTGGACTCATGGCTTAATTCAACCCCCTTCAAAAACAATAAGTGTTCAGCGCGTTGTATTGGGTTTTTTAATGTTTGAAAGGCATCATTGATCTGTGCAGTGCGTTGTACTGATAGTCGTTTATCTTGCTCACTTGCATTAGCAAATTTGTCGGGGTGAACCGCCCTTTGCAGATCGCGATAGCGTTCTGCAAGGAGGGTGATATCGACGTCATAGGAAGGAGATAAACTAAACAACTCAAAATAATTCATAGTTTAACTTTCAAAGCTTATACGGTAAAACTTTCACCGCAACCACATTCGCCTTTCGCATTCGGATTATTAAATTGGAAACCTTCGTTAAGGCCTTCTTTAACGAAGTCCAACTCAATTCCTTGAAGATAAATAAAACTTTTAGCATCGATGATGATTTTTACACCATCGATATCATAAAGTTCATCGTCGTCATTTAAGTCATCAACAAATTCAAGTATGTAAGCCATTCCCGAACAGCCTGATGTTTTTAGCCCTAAACGTAAGCCTAAACCTTGACCACGATTAGCTAAAAAGCTCTTAACGCGTTCGGCCGCTGCGGGAGTGATACTAATTGCCATCTTAACTCCAGATGTTACTTAGATTGCTTTGTTTTGTACTCATCCAATGCTGCTTTAATGGCATCTTCAGCCAAAATAGAGCAGTGAATTTTAACCGGTGGAAGCGCCAATTCTTCTGCAATGTCAGTATTTTTTATCGCACCAGCTTCTTCAACACTCTTGCCTTTGACCCATTCAGTTACCAAAGAGCTAGAGGCTATAGCACTGCCACAGCCGTACGTTTTAAATTTAGCATCTTCGATAATGCCGTTGTCATCAATGCGTAGCTGCAGCTTCATTACATCACCACAAGCAGGCGCGCCAACCATACCGGTGACAACTGATGCGTCATTTTTGTCAAATGAACCGACGTTACGTGGGTTCTCATAATGATCGATTACTTTTTCGCTATAAGCCATGATACTACTCCAATTTATCTATTCGTGAATGTCGTTAAGGTTAATGATGTGCCCACTGAACGGAGTCTAAATCAATACCGTCTTTGAACATTTCCCACAGTGGAGACATTTCCCTTAAATTACCAATAGACTCTTTAATGGTTTCTATTGCATGATCGATTTCTTCGTCGGTGGTAAAACGTCCAATCGAGAATCGAATAGAGCTGTGTGCCATTTCATCATTAAGGCCTAGCGCACGTAGAACGTAGCTTGGCTCAAGACTGGCTGAAGTGCATGCAGAACCTGAAGAGACAGCCAAATCTTTTAATGCCATCATCAAAGATTCACCTTCAACAAAGTTAAAGCTAACATTCAAGCTGCCACAATGTCTTTGCTCCATATCGCCGTTGATATACGTTTCTTCAATATGGTTGATGCCATTCCACAACTTGTCACGTAAACGACGAATACGTGCGTTATCAGACGCCATATCGTTTTTTGCCACGACGGCAGCTTCACCAAAACCCACAATCTGATGAGTCGCTAGTGTGCCACTGCGCATACCACGTTCATGACCACCACCGTGCATTGCCGCTTCTAGGCGTATACGTGGTTTACGGCTCACATATAATGCGCCAATTCCTTTAGGGCCATACATTTTATGTGCAGAAATAGACAGCAAATCGACTTTGGTCTTCTGTACATCAACGGGTATTTTACCCACGCTTTGCGCGGCGTCGACATGAAATACTATTTTACGTGAACGACAAAGTTCACCAATGGCATCGATATCTTGGATCACGCCAATTTCGTTGTTCACCTGCATAATGCTGACAAGCAAAGTATCGTCACGCATTGCCGCTTCAATCATTGACACTGGGATCAAGCCACTCGCTTCAGGCTGAAGGTAAGTCACTTCATACCCTTCACGCTCTAACTGGCGACACGTGTCCAGCACTGCTTTATGTTCTGTCTTGCTGGTGATGATGTGCTTACCTTTCTTTTGGTAAAAGTGTGCAACACCTTTGATAGCCAGGTTATCTGACTCTGTTGCACCTGAGGTAAAGACAATTTCACGAGGATCCGCGTTGATAAGATCAGCAATTTGGTTACGGGCTATATCAACCGCTTCTTCAGCTTGCCAGCCGTAACGATGCGAGCGAGACGCAGGGTTACCAAAAATGCCGTCCATTGTCATACACTGCATCATTTTTTCAGCAACACGAGGGTCAACTGGCGTTGTTGCCGCATAATCTAAATAAATAGGTAGCTTCATCACACACTCCGTACTTTGTGGCAGTGTTAACTACCACTTACAACGTACAAAAAATTATTTTTATATTAAATAACAAAGGCGGCTACACGCTCATCCTTTGTTCCTGCTGCAATTTATCCTGTTTAACAGAAATAAATTGCACATCTCTTTTTCTCATCAAACCTGCCAGTGAGATGCCATTTAAAAAATCTGAGATCTGAGAACTCAAATCGCCCCATAATGAATGGGTTAAACAACGTGTCCCACTTTGACAATTTCCTTTGCCTTGGCAGCGTGTGGCGTCAACAGACTCGTCAACCGCTCTCACTACCATGCCAACAGAAATCTCACAGGCATCATTACCTAAACGGTATCCGCCACCTGGGCCTCGTACACTCGATACCAAACCGTTTTTTCTAAGTTTTGCGAAAAGTTGCTCTAGGTAAGATAGAGAGATCCCTTGTCGTTCTGAAATGTCAGCTAATGGCACAGGTCCATCAGTAGAGTGCATGGCAACATCTAACATTGCAGTGACGGCATAGCGACCTTTCGATGTAAGTTTCATTGCGACTATGTCTCCCAAACAAGCGTAGGCTAATTTCATCATACCCGAGTATTTTAGTCAAGTATAAAACCTAGTGATTTGCTCAAGTATTATCGCCGTATTCTGCACAGACAATGTCTTGCTATTTTTCTGCGCTATTTAACCTGTTTATGGTGCAAGATACAATGTCATTCATTAAAAATGGTTCACAAAAAGCTAGATAATGGGATCAAACTCATCTAAAGACTTCTGCCGTTTTTGCGCTGCAGCCATCTCTGCTTCACTAAATGCATCAACTTCCAGTTCAGGCAGTTTATCTGCACAGACACTTCCACCCAGACCTTGCACTGCTTGACAAACCTCTTGTACCTTAGAGTCCATCAGGTGCATATGATCTAACATCTGACCTATGGCGTTAGCCACAGGATCTGGATTGTCGGGCGATACCGCATAAGCATCAAAGCCGTACTTTTTGGCCATTTCTGTGCGCCTGTCGACTTGTTCTTTCGATTGTTTTGAGGCACTGGCAACCACGCGACCTGGGATCCCAACGACGGTTGAATCCATCGCCACATCTTTTACAACGACAGAGTTAGATCCCACTCTTGCACCATCATTCATGGTAATGGGGCCGAGAATTTTTGCGCCTGCGCCAATGACAACATTATTGCCTAATGTCGGGTGTCTTTTGCCCGATTTCCATGTCGTTCCACCAAGAGTAACCCCATGATATAAAGTGCAGTCATTGCCGATCTCTGCTGTTTCACCAATCACAACGCCCATGCCATGATCAATAAAAAAGCGATCGCCAATGGTTGCGCCTGGATGGATCTCAACACCGGTTAGCCAACGAGAGAAAGTTGACAAACACCGTGCGAGTAAACGCCAGTTATTGTTCCACAACTTGTGGCTCGCTCTATGGATCCATATCGCTTGCATGCCTGGATAATTAAATAAAATTTCAATTGTTCCATTCGCTGCCGGATCTCTATGATAAATAGACGCGATGTCGTCTTTTAGCCTCGCAATAACACCCATGCTAACTACTTCCCTTTATTTTTCGTTACTGTCTTTTTTGGCAACAATTTTATCAACCGAAGTCAGAATTCCACGCAAGATATTCATCTCTTGACGCTCAATTCGCGCACGGCTAAAGAGTCGACGTAATTTGGTCATCACCTGACCTGGATGCTGTTTAACAATAAAATGGGTTGAGAGCAGCGTGTTTTCCATATGTTCGAAGAAATTTTCACGCTCTTTTGAAAATGGATATTCATTTTCTGGCTCAACAAAACCTTCAGGCTTATTACTTTCAAACTCTTTTTGCACCTGAGCGAGGTGGGCAACCCGTGCTTCATAGCAGATGATCTGCACTGCTTGTGCTAAGTTGAGTGACGTGTATTCAGGGTTAGCTGGAATGGCGACGTGATAATCACATCGCTGTAGTTCTTCGTTGGTAAGGCCGTTATTTTCACGCCCAAATACAATTGCGACAGGTCCTGTAAGGGCTGAAGCAACCAACTTTTCACCCGCTTCTCGTGGCTCAAGCATTGGCCAGTCAAGCGTGCGACTTCTTGCGCTAGTCGCTATCACTAAACTGCAATCGGCAATCGCTTCTTCAACGGAATTGACCGTAACGGCGTGCTTGAGAATATCAGAAGCGCCGGCGGCTAAGGCCACTGAGTGGCCGTCTGGCATCACTTTAGGTTCAGCTAAATATAGAGAAGACAAGCCCATGGTTTTCATTGCACGAGCAGTGGAACCAATGTTGCCTGGATGAGATGTACCGACAAGAACTACGCGAATATTGCTGAGCATGAAACTACTTAATTTATATGAGAGAACACTTGAAAAGATAGTACCACATTGAAACTATTTTTATGTACACAAAAATCAGCATTTGATATAGCAGAAAAAACGCGTATAATTCGGCTCCGATAATTTATATCTGTTCTTTTACATCTAGGGGATTTGCAATGCTTCCAATGCATACTATTGCTGTGCGCGCCGCTCGCGCTGCTGGCCAAACGATTATACGTGCTTATGCAGAATTAGACCGTATTGAAGTCACTTCAAAAGGGACTAATGACTTTGTCACAAATGTTGATAAAGACGCTGAAGCTGCAATTACCTATCAGATCCGTAAAGCTTACCCAGATCACACTATCATTGGTGAAGAAACAGGTGAGAATAAAGGCAGTAATAAAGATTATGTCTGGATCATTGACCCGCTAGATGGCACCAATAATTTTGTCAGAGGTATCCCGCACTTTGCTGTTTCTATTGCAATGCAGTTCAAAGGGAAAACAGAAGTCGCCGTTATTTACGATCCTATTCGTGATGAGCTCTTCTCTGCTGTTCGAGGCAAAGGGGCAAAACTGAATGATTTCCGCATCCGTGTGAAACCTTCTAATGATCTCAACAGCAACATTATTGCAACCGGTTTTCCTTTTAAAGCAAAGCAACACACCGAAACTTACATGAAGCTGTTTGCATCAACGTTCACACAATGTGCTGATCTTCGTCGTGCAGGTTCTGCTGCCTTAGATCTTGCTTATCTTGCTGCTGGTCGTGTAGATGGTTTCTTTGAAATAGGCCTCAAGCCTTGGGACATTGCAGCCGGTGATTTGATTGTACGTGAAGCAGGTGGAACAGTGACTGATTTCACTGGTAACCACAATTACCTGATTTCAGGTAACATTATTGCAGGTTCTCCCAAAACCACCACCGCACTAGTCAAGTCCTTCCGTCCATTATTGAGTGAAGCACTAAAACGCTAATGATGCAGTCCAACTAAATGACTGCGTTGATATTAAGCGATCGCATAAGCTAATACCGTTCGCTTTAATGGATGGTGTATCGACTTATTGAGATGTGAACGGTCCTATTTTGGGCCGTTTGTTTTATCAGCGAAAAGCTATTCGCTTACTTGCTTAAGCATGATCCCTGCCCCAATCATCACACATCAAAGCACTCAATATTTTATATCGTAATAGAGAAGATCCATGAGTTGAAGGGCACCATTGTCACTGTGTATAACCGGTAACGGTAACAATGATAATAATAACAATGCTCAAACCATAGATTAAGCATTGTTACTGACTTTAAAACATTAATGACCGCAAATGTGCTGAGCAGTCGTGGTCACTCCTGTATCACAGTGTATAAATTTACCTTTATTTTCAAGAAAGATAAGCAATTCATCTGCATTCATATTCTGCGCTGAGCAAGTGTGATACCGAGCCTCTGCACCAAACTTTGCCTGCATTCGTGCTTTTAATGCTGTTGGAGTGAGTGGTTCGCCCTGCTCTAGCATCATTTCCATCACTTGGTGACCATGTATTGATCCAGACATAAATCCTCGACATAAGTTGTGTTGATAAAGCACTTTATACATGAACTTTTATCTACAAACTTTGATCCAGTCGGCAATGTTAACGTCGAGCCAAGTGCCTCGCTTTACGGCATCCATCTCTTTTACTCAGCTTTCAAATATTCAGGCTCAATCAGCACACTGTCATGCTCATTTGAGATCCAAATTTGACCTTCACAAATATTGATCTGTAAAGCCATATTCTTATCCACTAGTTGCCCCATCGCCTTAACGGGATCTTCTGGAATATTTATCACCGACAAGTTGTCATAGCGTGTTAGCGCTGCTTCATTTTGTTTCCACCAAATAGGGACGCTGCGGCCAGCATAAGTGATAAGTAAAACTTGTTTTGAGCGACCACACGCTTTACGTAGCCATTTTTCATCACTTTGACCAAAGGCGATCCAAAGATCAATTTCACCGGATAATGTTTTATCCCAAAGTTCCGGTTCATCTTCGACACACATGCCTTTGCTAAAGCTGAGTGAGTCACTGGCGTTCATTGCAAAAGCCAGCAACCTTACCATCATCCGCTCATTTGTTTCTGAAGGATGCTGCGCTAGCATCAATTGATGATCACTGTAATAACCTCGATCCATATCTGCAATTTGAAGAGACACTTTGAATATTGTTGCTTTTAAAGCCATGAGAAGTTCCAACATCGTATGATTGGCTCAGTGTACCTTATCTTGAGCCACTTAATTGCCTATTGCAGGCTAAAGCACTGACATAAGCTGCATTAACTCAAAGATACCTCACAAATGCCAGTACACATGAGCTTATAATACTATCACCGCTCAGTGCGCTGAGGATATTGCGCCTTCTTTAAAACGCTTAGCGTCAGGAAACACTTGCATTAAGCGATCGTTCTCAGCGCTTGCAGCATAGACTAAACACTGTTCGCCTGTTGCTAATGCTTGCTTAAGTTCGACATCAGATCCTCCAGCGCTTCTTGCTGCATCACGTCGCAATAGTTCATTTAACGCATGCGGTAACACTCGCTCGCTAAAAATAATATCTAATTTCTGTAAATACGGCATCGCAGCAATAGGTAACAGAGCAGGCTCAACTTCTGAATCGATAAGAAATAACGCCCCTTGTGGATCGCTTAGCGAAAAACTAGCGTCGTAATGCGTTTGTGTTTGCGAGTCAAATCGTGACTGGTTCAGATCAAAAAAGCGCTCCCAAAATACTCTTCGCTCTTTGAATATCGGTAATCGTTTTTGCACATCTTGGCGACGTTCGGCAATAAAATCAAATAACGGGGTGATAGATTGCGGTAGCCACGACTCTAACCGTGCTCGAAGCTCCCGAGCAAACACTGGCGCCGCGCCGGCGGTACTAATGGCAACTTGCAAACGACCGCGGTCAATAATGGAAGGGGTAATAAACCGGCAAAATTCTGGGTTATCCACCACGTTAACCCATAGACCACGCTTTGTTGCCAACATGGCTAACTGTTCATTTAGCTGGTTATCTGCCGTGGCAAGATACACTAAATCCCATTGGTTAATATCCTCGCTGAGCACCGCACGCTCGTCTAAGGTGATACGTCCGCAAGCTTGATATGCTTGCACTTCACTGCAAACGACTTTGGCGATCACATGGATATTGGCATCTGTGCGACTTAATAGATCCAGTTTTCGACTGGCGACTTCACCTGCACCGACAATGAGCACATTTAACGATTGGGTATCTACAAATAATGGAAAATACTGCATGAAGCAAACAAACCTTAAAACTGTGATGAAAAGGAAGAGATTTTATAGCGTGACTTATAAGAAGCGGTTATTGACTATCGAGCCATGCTTTATAACCTCCAGCAATGGAGACAACATTGGCATAACCCATCATTTGTAAATTCAGTGCAGCCATAGCTGAGCGATAACCACCGCCACAATAGAGCGCTAGCGGCGCGTTTTTATCGGGAAAGCGCGTTTCAATATCCCGTTCAATAATACCTTTGCCTAAATGATGTGCATTGGGTATGTGACCTTTGTGCCACTCATGATCTTCACGTACATCGATCAGCGTAAAAGTCATGTCGGCTTGGTACTGCTCAATGGTGATCTCGGTGATTTGAGGTAAAATAGTGTTCACCAAAGCTAAAAACGCTGGATTATGTTTCATCGGCTATATTTCTCACTCCTTTCTGCGCTGCAATTCCAACACAGTTCAAAACTGGCTTCGTTGATCTCATGACAATTTAAGCACTTCCATCTTGGACGCTCAGCATTGATAGAAGCCATTTGTTTTTTGGCACGGCAAAATTCAGCTTCAATTACCCACAGTTCTACATTCTGAAGCCCTGTCGGCAATTCGCCCACTCCGCCAAGTAATGCTTCCCCTTTTAGCTCAACTGCAATACCGAGGGCTTCTAACATGCCCTTCCAAGTATGTGCCTCTAACAAGTTACCAGCTGCCAGTAATCGCATTTTTTCATCCATGTTACTTCCTACTGCAATCGCACTATGGGTCAATAATGACCATGATACAACGTCAAATCAGTCTCAATGTAGGGCAAAATACCGACCTTAATTACCTGAGCCTGCGATAAAATGGATCTCCATGCTACTGCCAAAGTGATATCAATGTCGAGCGCTGTTTGCGGTTAAGATGGATAAATCACTGCAGGCGGTTATCCTTACTGAATAGCGCCAAGTCAAGGCTGTATGTTAGAGACCTTGATAAAATGTGTTATAAAAAATCAATGCAACGACAGTTACCATACTCGAGCATCTTAAAATAAAAACATAAAAAAACCAGTGCAAATAACGTTGCACTGGTTTTTAGATGAGTTTATGTTGCTGCGAAGTTGGCGAGTTATTCCTCGATAGGATAATCCACTTCACTTTCAGCCTTCAGCACGGCGACGACTGCGCGATAATCATTCTCAGTATATTGCGTGTTCAATCGCTGTTTTAGGGCGTCAATGAGATTAGCGTCAATCTCGCCTGCTGCATTCACTTTATTCAACACAACAACGGCGTAACCGGTGGCCAGTGCTACGGTGTCAACCGTTGGAGTGCCTGCTGGTTGAGCCATAGAAAATGCGCGAGTAACAATTGCAGAATCAAGATCTTGTGCAAAGCGAGCTAATTTATGCTTACTTTGATAATCTGTCGTGATGCCATCCGCTTTGAATGTTTCCATCGCCACTTGCGCTTGTTCACGAGCACGTTCATTGGCTTGTTCTTGTTTCAAGCGACTTGCGATCCCGTTTCTCACTTCAGCAAGTTCCATTGTGCCTGCAGCTTTATGTGTTTTAACACGCAGTACTACAACATGATTAGCAGCCACTTCAAGCACACTACTGTTCAGGCCATCTAATAAGACGTCAGATGAGAATGCCGCTTTTAGCACTGCTGGATGACTAAACAATTCTGGAGCACGATTGCGTGTAAACTCTGGTGTTGTTTTCACCTTAACACCAAGCTCTTTCGCTGACTCAGCCAAGGTATCAGGGATCTCGTAGCTCGTATCAGCAAGTACTTGCTGTAATTCATAAAATTTATCAACGGCTTCTTGCTGTTGCAATTGCGCGATAATTTCATCTTTAACATCTGCAAACGGTGCTTGTTCACCGGCTTGAATATCAAGTACTTTAATAATGTGGTAACCGAAGTTGGTTTTCACCACGTCGCTGTAATCGCCTTTATTCAAGGCAAAAAGCGCTTCGTCAAACTCAGGATCCATCACCCCTTGCTCAAACCAATCGAGTTGACCACCTTGTTCGCCACTAAAAGTATCTTGTGATTCCGCTTTAGCGAGGGTAGCAAAATCTTCACCATTTTGAAGCTTTTGATAAATAGCGCGGGCCTTGTCTTGCGCATTATCATCTTCTAGCCCTATAAGAATATGGGCGGCTAAGCGTTTTTCAGGCTGTAAATATTGTGCTTTATGCTCATCATAGTAAGTTTGTGCGTCAGCTTCGGTGATCGTAATGTCTTTGGCTAACTGATTAGCATCAAGCTCAATGTAATCAAGACTGATGATCTCAGGCCTAAGAAACTGTGCCAAATTCGCATCATAATACGCTTGGATCTGCTCATCAGTGACGCTAGTCTCTGCAAGAAATGGGCTTGCATCAATTATTTTATAATCAACATCACGTGTTTGCTCTTGGATTGTTGCTAAAAACTCAACTTCACTTGGCAATACAAACTCAGAACCCACTAAGGTTGCCACAAGCTGACGGCGTGTCATGTCAACACGCATCATATCTCTAAACGAGTTAGCCTGATAACCTAGTTGACGTAAAATCGCAAGGTAGCGATCGTTATCAAACGCTCCATTGGTCTGAAATGCTGGTTCTTGCTTTATCGCATTACGGATCTGCTCATCCGATACTCGCAGTCCCAGCTCAGCTGCATTTTGATCCAGTAGCTTTTCTGCCACCAAGCGCTCTAATACACTTTGCTTAACGCCTTGCATGTAGCTCTCATCGGCAGATAACGTCGCAAACATGTCTCCAAATTGCTGCTCAAGACGGCCACGCTCATTGTCATAAGCTTGCTCAAGCGCTGCGTTGCTGATCTCTTCACCATTAACGGTAGCGGCTGCAACCTCTGTTGAAGAACCTAAATAACTACTCACACCCGTAAATGCAAATGAAAGTATCACTAAGACTAAAATGCTTTTTGCAATAACGCCTTGTGATCCTTCACGAATCTTTTCTAACATCAGACTTCTCGCTGGTTGCGATGAATAAAATAAAAAGGCGCATCACTGCTTGGATGCGCCTTTTTGTAATTAAGTAATAAAGGAAACCTTTACTCTTGTTGACAACTAAAACATGCTTAGTTGTCTTATTCGTTATAAAAATGCTGTATTGAAGAGCATTTTTATAAAATCTTACAAAGGCCGCAATTAACTTGTTTAGTTAACAGCGTCTTTTAACGCTTTACCGGCTTTAAAAGCTGGGATTGTGGCGGCTGGGATTTTGATTTCTTTACCCGTTTGCGGGTTACGGCCCGTACGTTCTGCACGTTGACGGACTTCAAAAGTACCGAAACCAACTAGAGCAATCTTATCGCCTTCTTTTAGACCGTCAGTCACTGCACCAATGAAAGAGTCTAATGCTCGGCCAGCAGCGGCTTTAGAAATATCAGCACCAGAAGCGATTTTCTCGATTAGTTCAGATTTGTTCATGTCATCCCCTTGAATGTAATTTTTGTCCCGCACCCAAATCCTTGTCTAGGGCGGTTTGCGGAGGCTTTTTATAACAAGCTTAGAAGCAAAGTTCAAGCCTTATAGGAAAACCCAATAATATTTTACGATACGGCTCTAAAGCAGTCACTCCAAGGGCTGGAGCAACTGACTCTCTGCCGACCTAGGCTACCACAGCTAATTGCTTTGGTAAGCCCTTTTCGTATTTTTTTTATTAAACTCGTGTTTTAGTGGCTTAACTGTCGCTTTTAACAACTTCAAAACCTTCAACTGGCCGCTCAAGCGCAAATTTGAGTACCTCTTCAACCCATTTAACAGGATGAATCGTCAGATCTGCAATCACATTGGCTGGAATGTCTTCTAAATCACGTTCGTTCTCTTTTGGGATCAACACCACTTTGGTGCCACCACGGTGAGCCGCAAGCAATTTCTCTTTCAAGCCGCCAATCGGTAAAACCTCACCGCGAAGCGTGATCTCCCCCGTCATTGCCACATCAGCACAAACAGGGTTCCCTGTTAGACTCGACACTAAAGCGGTGCACATAGCAGCGCCTGCTGACGGGCCATCTTTTGGTGTCGCCCCTTCAGGAACATGCACATGAATATCACGTTTTTCGTAGAAATCAGGATTAATGCCCATCTGTTCAGCACGGGCTCTTACCACAGTCATTGCCGCTTGAATGGATTCTTGCATGACATCTCCCAAAGAGCCGGTATAACTCAATTTGCCTTTGCCAGGCATTGAGGTCGCCTCAATGGTTAATAAGTCGCCTCCTACTTCTGTGTAAGCAAGGCCTGTCACTTGACCTATCTGGTTATTTGACTCTGCTTTACCATAGTCACAACGCTGCACACCGAGGAAGGATTTCAAGTTATCTTGATTCACTTCAATATGTTTAATGCTTTTATCAAGTAAGATCTGTTTAACGACTTTACGGCATATCTTCGACAATTCACGCTCGAGGGCACGCACACCCGCTTCACGCGTGTAATATCGAATGATGCCGATAATAGCGCTATCATCAACCGTCACTTCTTTTGCTTTTAAGCCGTTTCGTTCAATTTGTTTCGGCAGTAAATGTTGTTTGGCGATGTTAAGCTTTTCGTCTTCGGTATAACCTGATAAACGGATCACTTCCATACGATCCAATAATGGACCTGGAATGTTCATTGAATTTGACGTGGCTACAAACATGACATCAGAAAGATCGTAATCGACTTCCATGTAATGATCACTAAACGTAGTATTTTGCTCCGGATCAAGAACTTCAAGCAGAGCAGATGATGGATCGCCACGCATGTCACTGCTCATTTTGTCTATTTCATCGAGCAAGAATAATGGGTTTTTCACGCCCACTTTGGACATTTTTTGGATCACTTTCCCCGGCATCGATCCGATATAAGTCCGGCGATGGCCGCGGATCTCCGCTTCATCTCTGACTCCACCTAAAGCCACACGGACATACTGACGTCCAGTTGCTTTGGCAATCGATTGCCCTAATGATGTTTTACCAACCCCTGGTGGGCCAACTAAACAAAGGATCGGCCCTTTTAGCTGTTTAACACGGCTTTGTACGGCAAGATATTCTAAAATACGTTCTTTTACTTTCTCTAAACCAAAATGATCGGTGTCTAAAACATCCTGTGCTTTCGCAAGATCACGTTTGATTTTTGAACGCTTATGCCAAGGCACTGACACCATCCACTCTACGTAGCTTCTCACGACTGTCGCTTCGGCGGACATCGGTGACATCATTTTAAGTTTATTCAGCTCAGCATTGGCTTTATCTTGCGCTTCTGCTGGCATTTTTGCTTCTTCTATCTTTTTCGCCAGGCTCTCAAATTCATCGTGAGACTCATCAATGTCGCCTAGCTCTTTTTGAATGGCTTTCATTTGCTCATTCAAATAGTACTCACGCTGGCTCTTTTCCATCTGCTTTTTAACGCGACCACGGATGCGTTTTTCAACTTGCAATAAGTCAATTTCCGATTCCATCATCGCCATCAGATATTCAATTCGCTCACCGACATTGACCATTTCAAGGACTGATTGTTTATCTTCAAGCTTCAGCGGCATATGAGCGGCCATGGTATCTGCTAAACGCGCGGCTTCATCAATACCTGATAGTGAAGTTAAGACTTCTGGAGGAATTTTTTTGTTAAGTTTGATGTAACCTTCAAATTGACCAACAGCAGAGCGCACGAGCACTTCTTCCTCTTTCTCCGTCAGAGGATCGGCCGCTAAATAATGGGCTGTTGCTTGGAAAATATCTTCTTGCTCAGAATAATTATCAATGCGAGCACGCTGACCGCCTTCAACTAAGACTTTGACTGTACCGTCAGGAAGTTTAAGAAGTTGCAAAATAGAGGCAACGGTACCGACATCAAAGATGTCATCACTGCTTGGGTCGTCTAACTCAGCATCTCGTTGAGCGACTAATATAATCTGTTTACCTTGATCCATTGCTTTTTCTAAGCAACGAATGGACTTTTCTCGTCCTACGAATAACGGAATTACCATATGGGGATAAACCACTACATCTCTCAGTGGCAGTACGGGTAGTTCGATTCGCGTATCACGCTCTTGAGTCATAACTCGATTCCGTTTTATATGAATACTTAAGAGTATATTGGGATGATTAGATAGGTTTCAATGGCCAATACCAATAAAATAAAGTGTGGTACAAAAAAGGAGCCCTATAGGCTCCTTAAATTCACTTTAGCGACACTTTAGTCAGCTGTTGCTGTTTTGGCTTCGCTTGTTGCGTAAAGTAAGATGGGATCAGATTCACCTTTTACCACTGACTCATCAATAACCACTTTAATCACATCCGCCGTTGACGGTAAGTCATACATGACATCAAGCAAAATGCCTTCAACAATAGAGCGTAAACCACGAGCACCTGTTTTGCGCGTTTGCGCTTTTAGTGCAATCGCTTTTAGCGCATCGTCTCTAAATTCTAATTCCACGCCTTCCATATCAAACAATGCAGCAAATTGCTTGGTGATGGCATTTTTAGGCTCTGAAAGAATTTGGATTAACGCGGCGTCATCAAGCTCTGCCAATGTGGCCAACACCGGTAAACGCCCAATAAACTCTGGGATAAGACCAAACTTAACCAGATCTTCAGGCTCAACTTGCTGTAATGTGCTCGAAATGGTTTCTTTATCAGCTTCGCCTTTGACTTCAGCTCCAAAACCAATTCCTGTTCCCACATGAGAACGTTGTTCGATGACTTTTTCTAAGCCCGCAAAAGCACCACCACAGACAAATAAAATCTTAGAGGTATCGACTTGTAAAAACTCTTGTTGTGGATGTTTACGCCCACCTTGTGGCGGCACCGCTGCCACTGTTCCTTCAATGAGTTTCAGTAATGCTTGCTGCACACCTTCGCCAGAAACATCACGGGTAATGGACGGATTGTCAGACTTACGACTGATTTTATCAATTTCATCAATGTAGACGATACCACGCTGGGCCTTGTCGACATCGTAATCACACTTTTGTAGCAGTTTCTGGATGATGTTTTCCACATCTTCACCGACATAGCCCGCTTCGGTAAGCGTCGTTGCGTCAGCCATGGTGAAAGGCACATTCAAGAACCGAGCAAGGGTTTCTGCCAGTAATGTTTTACCACTTCCGGTTGGGCCTATCAGCAAAATGTTACTTTTGCCTAATTCTATGCCATCTTTAGGGCTGGCATTTTTCAAGCGTTTATAATGATTATATACCGCGACCGATAGCACTTTTTTTGCTTTATCTTGCCCAATCACATAATCGTCCAAGTGCGCTCTTAGTTCATGCGGTGTTGGCAGTTTTTCTTGATCTTGCTTAGGAGATATTTCTTTTATTTCTTCTTTAATGATGTCGTTACAGAGCTCTACACACTCGTCACACACATACACAGAAGGTCCAGCGATCAGTTTTTTGACTTCATGCTGGCTCTTTCCACAAAAAGAACAGTACAGCAGCTTGCTACCATCACCGGAGTCTTTGTTTTCGCCCATTACCTTACCTCTGTTTGCAGTCTAGTCAGCTGCAGAATTCTCAATTTGACTTCTAGCACTCAGCATAGCTCAGCTAATTGTAAAAATCAGCCTCGTTTATTCATCACTGAATCAACCAAACCGTATTCAGCCGCTTCATTTGCACTCATAAAATTATCGCGATCGGTATCACGCTCAATCACTTCTAGCGGTTGACCGGTGTGTTCAGCCAACATAGTGTTAAGCTTATGCTTAATGCCTAAGATCTCTTGCGCATGAATCGCAATGTCTGATGCTTGCCCTTGGAAGCCACCTAAAGGTTGATGGATCATCACACGTGAGTTAGGTAGACAATGGCGTTTACCTTCTGCTCCCCCGGCTAATAAAAACGCGCCCATGCTTGCTGCTTGCCCAATACATACGGTGCTGACATTTGGTTTAATAAATTGCATCGTGTCATAAATGGCCATACCAGCAGTCACTGAACCACCTGGCGAGTTAATATACAAATAGATATCTTTATCTGGACTCTCTGACTCCAAAAACAGCAACTGCGCAACAACCAAGTTAGCCATATGCTCTTCTACAGGGCCGACTAAGAAAATGATACGTTCCTTTAAGAGACGAGAATAAATGTCATATGAGCGTTCACCTTTAGCTGTTTGTTCAACAACCATAGGTACGAGTGCATTAAGTACTGATTCTGGTGCTTTGTGCATGATTAATTTCCCTAAATAAAAATGGCCCGTATGAGGATCCCCATACGAGCCATTATAAATGGCTAATAGCCATTTAAGTCAAGCGATCGTTATACGCGACCGGTAGCCTTGTTCATAAATTCTTCAAAATTGACTTCTTTTTCAGTCAAAGTAGCCGTTTTGAGTAATGCTTCTACTGCTTGCTCTTCAAGTGCAACATTACGCATGTTCTGCATAAGTTCTTCGTTACCATTGTAGTAAGCAACAACTTCACTTGGATCTTCATAAGCTGATGCCATAGAAGCAATTAACGCTTGAACACGTTCATCTTCAGCTTTAAGTTCATTCGTCTTGATAACTTCACCAAGTAATAAACCCACTTTAACACGACGTTCAGCTTGTTCATTAAATAGATCCGCAGGCAGCTCAGGCATGCTTGCCGCTTGATCGCCAAAACGCTCCATTGCTTGCTTACGCAATACTTCAACTTCGCCTTCAACCAATGCTTTCGGTAATTCTAATGCGTTTTGCTCAACAAGACCGTTCAAGACTTGATCTTTTACATTCGCTTTAAGCGCTTGTTCAAGTTCACGGCTCATGTTTTTAGTGATCTCTGCACGTAACGCGTCAATGCCGCCTTCGCTGATCCCAAACAATGTTGCGAACTCATCGTTAACTTCTGGTAGGTTCGCGCCTTGAACTTCAGTTAGGCTAATCGCAAACGTCGCCGCTTTGCCTTTTAAGTTTTCTGCATGGTAGTCTTCAGGGAAGGTGACTTCAATATCGAATTCTTCTCCCGCTTTATGACCTTCTACACCTGATTCGAAACCTGGGATCATACGACCGCTGCCAACTTCAAGTTCGAAGTCATCAGCTTTACCACCTTCAAACTCTTCGCCATCAATTGAGCCAACGAAATTGAACTTCGCTTTATCACCACTTTCGACAGCACGATCAACAACTTCAAAAGTCGCATGTTGCTTACGCAGTGTTTCAATCATTGCGTCAACATCAGCTTCTGTGACTGTTGCTGTAGGCTGCTCAACGGTAATTGCGTCTAGTCCTTTAAGCGCGACTTCTGGGTAGATCTCAAACGTCGCCACAAACTCAAAGCTTTCGCCTTCAGTTTTACCTGGTGCAAAAGATGGAGCGCCTGCAGGGTTTAGTTTTTCAGCAACAATAGCTTCAACAAAGTTACGCTGCATGACCTCACCGGTGATGTCTTGACGGATCGCTTGACCGTAACGCTTGTTGATCACGCTTACAGGTACTTTTCCTGGACGGAAACCTGGGATACGAGCACGCTTAGCTTCGCTTTTTAATGCTTCTTTAACTGTGTTTTCGATCTGCTCAGCAGGTACCGAAATAGTTAGGCGACGCTCTAGGCCTTGTGTGGTTTCTACAGAAACTTGCATTTTTTTACCTCGAAATATGTCTGTCGTCCTTTGTAATAGTCGAAGTGTCAACTATTAAGGTATTCGTTTCTTGACACGTAAGTTTAACCAGAATGCCCGTAAATACTCGATTCAACACTGGTTTAGTTTCGTTCATAATGTTCAAGACGCGACATTATAGCTATCGAATGCGCTGGAGTCGAGTCTCAAAACATGATTTACAGGTGTAA
>JAOIUG010000027.1 GCA_028223395.1 Shewanella sp. | reverse complement strand
TGAAACATAAAATTTTAGCCATTTGCATATCGGCGGCTTTACTTGCTGGCTGTAGCAATAACAGTGTCTCTTCGCCAGAAGTGAATAAGCCAACACCTGAGCCAACACCTGAGCCAACACCTGAGCCAACACCTGAGCCTACAGACTCCATCACTGAGTCCATTATTTACTTCAAAGCATTTGATGGCGCAGTGTGGAAGATGGACTCAGAATACATCTGTGAAGATGGCAGTAAAGGTACGTTGCCAAAGACGGATTTCTATGGTGAAACGGCGCTTGAGGGCAAATCAAATGAGCAAGCTTTAAGTAACCCTGAGAAGTGTCAATTTACTTTTATAGAAACAACAGGCGCCGTTGATACCTCTAATGGTAAAGATATGAGTGACGTTTCGTATGTTATTCCTTTCGGTTTGGCGAGTGCCGTCGCTGAAGATGAGGATGAAGAAGATGCAAGGGTTCTGAACACTGCCTCGCCAATTTCAACTTTAATCGCGAAGACGCTTGGTGATGCTGTGTATGATGAATCAACAGCGCAAGAAGTGTTAGAGACGCTTGGCCTTGGAGAACTCACGAGCAAGTCAGGGATCTCAGTGACTGAATTTTTACGTGATGTGGATTACAGCATCATAAGAATGCAAGAAACTGGCGAAATTGATGATTTTGCTAAAAAAGTATCTGCAATCAACGTAGTGCTATCAGATACGCTGGCAGCGAACCCAGATCTAGAAGCAGATAAAATGGCCACAGTGGCTGCTAATCTAACCGATACTTTGTTGGAACAATTTCCGACTTACCCATTTAATGAAAACAAGGAATGGGTTGTCGTGAATGTTAAAGAGTTATCTCAAAACACAGATGTGTTGACCGATCCAGCTTATGATCCTACTCAGCCACCAGCAATCATAGTCATACCCGATTTTGTTGTTGCTGAGCAACCTGAAAACCCTGATGATACAGACGGCGGCGATGATACAGACGGCGGTGATGATACAGACGGCGGTGATGATACAGACGGCGGTGATGATACCGATGGTACAGGTGGCACCGGCGGGACTGGTGGGACTGGTGGTACAGGTACTGGCGGTACTGGCGGCTAAGTAGCACTTAACATTATCTATAAAACCAATGGCTTTGCTGTTGGTTTTTTTTTGTTCTGCGTATGAGGTTCACTCTTATTAACTCGATGACCTACCAATTATGCCATTTGCTATGCCAGTTGAGATCAGGTTGATACCTTTCTATGACCTAGCTCACAGAATGCACTCCTTTTGTTAATTTAATGTTGTTTTTATTGGGTGTTTTGGCGACACTGACACTGTCGCCTCAAAGGAGTAAATATGGCTTCTATCAGTCAGTTATTGAAAGCAATGTTAAGCAGCTTTAAAGATCTTGTGCCGATCATTTTGGTCGTCAGCTTTTTTGAAATCGTTGTCTTACAGCAGGCCCCGGACAATTTACTATCCATTTTAGTGGGGCTCATTTTTATTGTTGTTGGCCTGACATTTTTTGTGTTTGGTTTAGAAATGGGGCTATTTCCTATCGGTGAATCACTGGCGCAAGCTTTAGCGAGAAAGGGCAGTGTATTTTGGTTGGTGATTTTCTCATTTTCTTTAGGTTTTGGTACCACATTAGCAGAGCCAGCATTAACAGCTGTTGCCAATGAAGCTGCACGGGTGGCTGCAGATGCGAATGCCATAATTAATAGTGAAGCGGCAATGAGCAGTTATGCTATGGGGCTGCGACTGACTGTTGCTTTGTCTGTTGGTCTCGCCATTTTGCTCGGCGTGGTAAGAATATTAAAAGGGTGGCCTATTCATTATATTATTATTGGTGGCTATGTTTTAGTTATGGCGCTGACCGCGTTTGCACCTGAAAACATCATCGGTATTGCTTACGACTCTGGCGGGGTGACAACCTCAACAATAACGGTGCCTTTAGTGACGGCTTTAGGCGTAGGGCTGGCGAGTGTGATTAAAGGGCGAAACCCGATGCTTGATGGTTTTGGTTTGATTGCTTTTGCGAGTTTAATGCCAATGATTTTTGTATTGATCTACGGAATGGTGGTGCTGTAATGGAGCTGTTTTATAACGTGCTGGAAACACTAATGTTGACTGCACGAGATGTGATCCCCATTGCGATTATTTTATTTGCCTTTCAACTTGGTGTGCTAAAAAGACCCGTGGCCAACTGGCAACGCGTTGCCGCAGGTTTTGCTTATGTTATTGTTGGTTTGAGCTTTTTTTTAGTTGGACTTGAGTTAGCGCTCTTTCCGTTAGGTGAGGCTATGGCTGAGCAATTAACTTCAGCAAGTTTTATCCACGCAGATGATCCCACTGCAACAGTTAATACCTGGCAGGATTATTATTGGGTTTATATTTTTGCCGCCGCCATTGGTTTTAGTACTACGATTGCAGAGCCTTCTTTAATTGCTGTGGCGATTAAAGCTAATCAAGTTTCAGGTGGCAATATCGGGATCCAAGGTTTGCGGATCTCGGTGGCGATAGGCGTTGCATTTGGGATCTCACTGGGGTGTTTTCGCATTGTGGTGGGCGATCCTATCCATTACTACATTATGGCAGGTTACATGATTGTGGTGGTCCAAACCTTTTATGCACCTAAAATGATTGTCCCTTTAGCTTATGATTCTGGCGGCGTCACCACATCTACAGTCACGGTGCCACTCGTTGCTGCACTTGGTTTGGGCTTAGCGACGAATGTAGAGGGCCGTAATCCATTGATCGATGGTTTTGGTTTGATTGCATTTGCCAGTTTATTTCCGATGATCACTGTGATGGGTTATGCCCAATTAGTCGCGTTTAAAAGTAACAGGAAGAAGGAGCGAGATAATGCGCTTTAAATTGATTATTGTGTTTGTTGATGATGCATGTACCGACTTAATTCTTGACGCTGCACGCAGCAAGGGAGCAACCGGAGCAACGGTCATTAACCATGCTCGTGGTGAAGGGTTACAAAAACAAAAAACATTTATGGGCTTATCATTAGATATTCAGCGGGATATGGTGTTATTACTTGTTGAAGAGCATTTAAGCCGCGTTATTTTAGAAACGGTGAATGAAGTCGGGCAGTTTGATAGCGACTCTGGAAAAGGTATTGCCCTGCAAATAGATGTAGAGGATGCCGTTGGAGTCGCGCACCAAGTACAGCAGCTAAGTCAAGATATTGAGGACCAAATATGAGTAAGCATGACCTGATCCGCAATCGTGATGTTATGTGCCAAGACTACGCTATGGTTGACGGGCTGCAGACGGTGGCTGAGGCGATTGAACAAGCGCTATCTCATCAAGTGAATGTGTTATTTGTGAATAAACGCCATGACGATGATGAATATGGCATGGTATTGATGAGTGACATAGCTAAAAAAGTATTGGCTAAAGACAAAGCCCCTGAGCGAGTGAATATTTACGAAGTGATGGTAAAACCTGTATTGTCAGTCAACAGTGGCATGGATATCAGGTATTGCGCTCGGTTATTTGACCGTTTTGGGATCACTAAAGCGCCAGTTGTCGAGCAAGGCAAAATCGTGGGTTTGGTGAGTTACCATGATATTGTGCTAAAAGGCATGCTTAATAATGTCACATGATGATTGCCTGTTATGCAGCAGATAGCAATAAAAAGGTAGCGATTACGCTACCTTTTTTGTTATGGCACTGACAGGCTAAGCAAGTACAGATTAAGCAACTTTCTTTGATAGAAAGCTGATGATCTCAGATGATTCATACATCCAAGTGGTTTGACCCGCCTCTACAATTTTTAAGCAAGGCACTTGTAACTTTCCACCTTCACTGTGCAAGGTGTTTTTGTGTGGTTGCTGTTTGGCATCGACAGTCACAATGTTAAGGCCTTGGCGACGTAATGAGCGGCGCACTTTGACGCAAAAAGGGCAAGCCTTGTACTCGTACAGAGTCATATTTTTAGTGGCATTATCTATTTTTTGTTGCTCTGCGAGTGGACGTTTCATTTTTTTAGGAGAAAAAACAAAGTTTAACAATAAAATGATCCGGCCTAAAAACCAACGAATAGCAAACATTTACAACCCTTAGTGTATTTTAATTAGCCCTGATTTTACCTGATGGCTTGCACAGTTAACAGCCTTGATTGACTAAGATGAGACCGCTTGGATCCATTGTGGCTGGCCAAAGCGTGTTAATTGCTGATCAATGATCACCAAGGCGTCATCATCTGCACACACATAAGTGGGCCCTTTAAGTTGCTGCAATTGCTGCTGAAATGCACGCTGGCGTGTTTGTGCTAGCGTTGCATGGGGGACAAATTGAAAATCAACTAAGTGGAGTGCGTGTAATACACAAGCTGCATCGGTGATACTATCGCCGCACAGTGCAGCGCTGCTTATTGACGGTGTTAACAGCATCGCGCCAGCGCTCACTCCAACTATTGCGCCACCGTTATCTGCAAAATGTTTAATGGTATCGATCATGTTACGTTGTTTTATTGCACGTAAAAAGCGCTGAGTATCCCCACCTGAAAGATGGATCACATCACATTGGAGTAGAGCGGTGAATGCGGCTTGACTAAAGCCTGTCTCGAGCTCTAAATAGGTATCCATATTGGCGCCTAACGACAAGTACAGTTGCTGAGTCTGCTTAAAATACTCACGTTCAGGATCTGGCGCCGATGCAACATACCCAATGTTGACCGGTCGAGATTGACGAGATGCGGTGGTTGCATCAAGTAAAGACTGTATTGCTGCTAAGGCGTTCGTCGTTGTTGGCTGGCTAATTAATGCGAGTTTCATTGGGGCTCCACAAAGAGATATAAGCGTAATAACGACTGATAGTTAATTGATATTCATGTATATTTACACTAAATGCAATAGCAATGGTTTGGCCAACAGCACCGACAGGTTAATACGGCTGATAATTTTATTGCTTAGTGCGTTTATCGAGAGGTAACATAGCGGGCTTTCAATTATGCTTATGGGGAATTGGCTTGGATAAAAGTATCACAACCAATGTTATTGCTGCGCTTGCAGTATTCGCGGGTTATTTTTTGGCACAACCTATTTTGTTATCAGTTGGTTTATTTGCGCTGTCGGGTGCACTCACTAATTGGCTGGCAATTTATATGCTATTTGAAAAAGTGCCCGGCCTTTATGGCTCTGGTGTGGTGCCGTCTCGATTTGAAGAGTTTAAAGAAGGCATTGCTCACTTGATGATGAAGCAATTTTTTACCGCTGAGAACATTGAACGGTTTTTATCGCAGCAAGGTGATGCTGAGCACAGTATCAATTTACAGCCTGTCATTGAAAAAATTGACCTCTCGCCAGCATTCGATGCGCTGATAAGTACTGTGTCACAATCTTCTTTTGGCGCTATGCTATCGATGTTTGGTGGTACTGATGCGATTGAGCCTTTGCGCGAACCTTTTATAGAGAAAATGAAAAACTCTTTGAGTGAGATCTCCCAATCGGATCAGTTTCACAGCTTACTAAAAGCGGAGTTGGAACAAGGTAATATGGTTGATGACATGCGCGTTAAAGTCGAAGACATTGTTCATCAGCGTTTAAACGAATTAACGCCTCAATTAGTCAAAGAAATTGTGCAAGACATGATTAAAAAGCACCTCGGCTGGCTAGTGGTGTGGGGCGGTATTTTTGGTGGATTGATTGGATTAGTGGCTGCTATTTTTCAAGTGTGAGTCACGGAGTGCTCAATGACAGTGATAGTGATAGTGATAGTGTCAGTGCTCATATAACCGCGAGAAGATACACAGGTTGCAAAGAACGTGTTATGGTCGTGTAATAACGATACGGGAGCTATGGATGAACTTACATAACACGTTAAATTATATTGAAATACCAGTGAGTGATTTACCGCTCACTAAACAATTTTTTCAGCAGGTGTTTACGTGGGAGTTTGTTGATTACGGATCAGAATATAGCTGTTTTGTAAACGCTGGGATCAACGGCGGATTTTACCTCTCTAAACAACATTTCACCTTAGCCAATGGCTCTCCTTTGTTAGTGCTCTATTCTCAAAAACTGGCCAGCACACAACAAGCAATTACTGCTGCTGGTGGCACCATTAGTCAGCCAATATTCTCTTTTCCTGGCGGTTGCCGTTTTCACTTTCTAGATCCCAATGGCAATGAGTTTGCGGTATGGTCTGAATCCCTATCATCATAAAAACAAAATAAGAAGCGTTGAATATGCCACATTGTATTATTGAGTATGCTAAACCATTAAAGCACGTCATTTCTATCCCTGCGTTAGTGGAAGCGACGCATCAAGCGTTGATTGATTCGTTATTGTTTGAACCCCAAAGCGTTAAAACTCGAGCTCATGAGGTTGAGTATTCTCGTGTGGGTGAAGATGAACAGAGCACATTTATTCACTTGCATGTTGCTATCATGCCTGGACGCACGGATGCACAAAAAGGCTTGTTGCTCGAGCGAGTTTGCGAAGCCATTTCGCTGATCACTCACTCGGTGAGCAGTATTAGTATGGAAGTTGTGGATATCAAACAGCAACATTATGCCAAAATGCTCAATTGAAACCAGGGCTAGGAGCGACGTTCATTGGGGATCGGCTTGATTGCTACTTGACTACTATCACATTAAACCACAATAGCCGATGCATATTCTGCCTATTGGCTTGAGTGTGAATGCTCCCATTTAGTGGTTTAATCTCAGCTCTTGTCGGTGTTCTTGTTGATTTCGCTGCTTGCAAGCCAAGCAGCGCTGTTCAAGAGGCTCTGCGCGTAATAATTGCGCTTCAATGTTTTCTTCACAGTCAGAACACACACCATACAGCCCCATTGCTAATTGACAATATGCCGCATCTAACTGCATCAATCTAAAAAATAGTGGGTGTTCACATAATTGAGCATCTGTCATTTTTTTAATGATTTCACTAAGTGAATCATGAGTTTGTATCAACAAGTGGGCTTGAAGATCAGGCAGTTGACAAACCTTCTGCCTTAACTCTATCTCGATATTATAAAGAGTTTGCTTAATTTGTTTGGTATCCACGCTTGGCCTCAAGTATCAATATTATGATTTATTAGTCTAATCATGTCTCAGTTTCAGGCCATGATTAAGATCAAAACAGCGCAAGTTATTAACAATAATCATGGTTGGCGTGTGTTGATGGTCATTTGATGGTTGGCGTGTTGTAACACGTCAATGATCTCTTCAGCAGTTTTAAAAATCCTGAGTTCACGAAACAGCGTGTCTGCTTCTGGATATTGACGATTTAAGTAATTAAACCATTGTTTGATGCGTGCTGGGTAATAAGTACTTTTTCGGCCACCCAACTCTCGGTTAGTATACTCGAGCATCAGCGCCAAGGTTTGTTGCCAAGTAAAAGGTGTGTGACCTTTTATACTGGCCGCTAAATTAGGTAATGAGATCGCCCCACGACCGATCATAATGCTGTCACAACCTGTGACTTTAATGCAACGCTCAGCGTCTTCTTTATTCCAGATCTCACCATTGGCGATAACCGGAATAGGTAGGTTCTTGTTGATCTCAGTAATGTATTCCCAGTAAGCAGGAGGCTTATAGCCATCGACTTTACTGCGTGCATGTACTGCAAGCTCGCTCGCGCCCGCTTCATAAATAGCTTGTGCGTTTTCCATATACAAAGCTTTATCATTAAAGCCAAGGCGGATCTTTGCGGTGACAGGCTGCTGCGCAGGCACGGCATCACGCATTGCTTTAACGACATTATAAAGTTGTTCAGGGTATTGCAGCATGACGGCACCGCCATTACTGCGATTCACCATTTTTGCAGGGCAACCAAAATTGACATCGACCCCTTTTGAGCCCAACTCTATGGCTCGTATTGCATTTTCTGCCATCCAACCAGGCTCTTGTCCGAGGAGTTGAACTCTAACAGGCGTTCCCGAAGTGGTTAGACCATTATTTTTCAGCTCGGGACAGATCCGATAAAACACTTTCTCGGGTAGCAGTTGATCAACGACGCGTACAAACTCAGTCACCATCAGATCGTACGGGTTAATGGCTGAAAGGATATCACGCATTAAATCGTCTACAACACCTTCCATAGGCGCCAAAATTATTCGCACTGCATTTACTCATCATGTTGCAAAAGGCGCTGCATTCTACCTTAAGCTGGCGGTGTCACCAAGTGACAGATAAACACTGACGGCGACTTTACATTGCATTTTAGTTGGTGCGTAGCGCGGGTTATTCCTATTGCAACTTGTCAGTCATATTAACTACATCAATGTTGACATGTATACAATATAGGGTATACAGTGACACAATTGTTGCGTTATTGTTAATTTAGCGTTACATGTAAAATAATAATATAGGGAGTGAGCACAACTTAGTGCGTCATTAACTCAACTTTTTGAGAGTACGTTAATGTGACTCATCGCGATAATCGGAGAGATTTATGCAACAAGAATTATTGAAGGTATTAAGTAAGCAACATAAAATGAAGACGTTTAAAGCCCATATTGTAGCGCTGGCTTGCTCTAGCGCACTTTTTCCTGCCGTTAGCATGGCCCATGCTGAACCTGATCCAAAAGATCTTGCGGAAAAACCCGCTCACGTAGAAATGAAATCTCATCGATTTGAGCGTGGTGACACTATCCCTGGAGGCGATAAGCATCAAGCTAATAAAAATGAATATTTACCAGACGTTAAAGACACAGACAAAACGCGTCAGATAGAAGGCTTACAAGGAGCAAAAGGGCTTAAAGGAGCCGTGGGGCCACAGGCTGCTGCACAATGTACAGACTATGCTCAGTTCGCCTCTTTAACAGGTGAAGCGTTATTTAATCATATTAGAAGTGTTGATGTTTCATGTGTTAATCAACTTTTTGAGAATGATGCAACGTCTGTCGCGGCTTACCAGAGCCAAAATGTTGTTGATGTGGCTAATAGAGCACTTAGCGTTGCCACAAGTTATGATAGCAGTAATGGCAATGAAATACTGAAACTGATTACTTTCTTACGTGGTGCTTTTTTTGTTGAATTTTATAATGATAACCTGGCCTATACAGACACTCGCGCTGTTAAAGCTGTTATTGAGTTTTTAGTCGCTTATGGCACGAACCCTTACTTTGGTGATAGCAGTGACATGCAGGCTGATACACTCAAACAGTTCTTTATTGCCTGGGATAATACAAGAGGGTATCAAGAAAGTGTGCCGAGTATTACACGGTATTTAAACAGTATCACTCCAGAGCATTTAGCGAGTGCTAAACACGGTACAGCGTTAACTAAAGCATTTACAACATTATATTTTGCTCGCAATTACACAGACTTTACATTAAATGCAGATCGTTATGGTGACTTACTCAATGCATTAGAGAAAGTGGCAACCTCTGACTATATCATTAATTCAACATCTGCTTTCCAGTCATCAGATGCATTTAAAGAGTTTGGTCGTTTTTACAGTTATCATCAAAATCACAACTTATCCGCAGCGTTAAAAACGCGTTTAAATAATGGTGCAGTAGCCTATAAAGACAAGTTTGAGTTATATAGCCCACAATGGGCTAATGTTGCCGATTACTTGTCTTATTATAATCCAAATAATTGTCAGCAATTTGGTGTGTGTAATTGGAAAGAAAATCTAGAAGCCAATGTGCTCCCCGTTAATTACAGTTGTAATAGCACTGTCGGGATCCGTGCACAACAGATGACAACACCTGAATTACAACAGTCTTGCGATCTAATGGAAAAGGAAGAAGTACTATTTCATGAGATCTTGGCAACTGGGAGACAACCCGTCGCCGATGACAACAACACTGAACTTGAAGTTAATATCTTCAACAGTGCTGATGAGTATAAGGATTTTGCAGGAACAATCTTTGGCATTAATACAGATAATGGTGGTATCTACCTTGAAGGAATACCATCCGAGCAAGGTAATCAAGCCCGCTTTATTGCTCATGAAGCGACGTGGCGTGATGATGTGTTAGTGTGGAATTTAGGCCATGAATATGTCCATTATCTTGACGCTCGCTTTAACTTGTACGGTGCGCAAAGTCATTTTGATCAAAGTACACAAAAAGTAGTCTGGTGGACAGAAGGCCTAGCTGAATATATTTCTAAGCAAAATCGTAATGATGATGTGATAAATTTGGCTCGCACTCAAGCATTCAAATTAAGTGAAGTGATGGCGAACACTTATGACAGTAGTACCGAACGTGTTTATAGTTGGGGCTATTTGGCTGTACGCTTCATGTTTGAAGAACACCGCGCAGATGTGGATGAGTTACTCGTACACGCCCGTGCTGGCAATAGCGTCAACTGGCTAAACTACATTAATAGCATAGGTCAACGCTATGATGAGCAATGGAATACATGGCTTACCACAGTTACCAGTACTGATGAAGGGATCGCTACGGGGAGCACTCCTCCTGACGAAATAATACCACCAGTGGTAGAGAGCTGTGGTGTAACGACAAGTTCAGGGGGAAATCTTATTGCAGATCGTGATGAATGTGTATCGGGTACAGGGCTAAATTCTTACTACACTTACGTTAATGCTGATAATACACCGTTATATATCTCGACTGCAGGTGGCAGCGGTGATGTCAATGTGTACTTTAACCAAAACACTTGGGCAAGTACGTCTAATTATACCGCTAAGTCAGACAGTGCTGGTAACAATGAGCTGGTTAGCGTAATAGCAAATCGCGGTTGGGTTTACATTGGATTAAACGCAGAAGCTGAATATCAAGGGGTCACCTTGTCAGTGAGTGAGACAAAACCTACAGATCCAGTAGGGACAGTTCCTGATCCTGTTGTAAGCCCTAAGCCTACAGTTATTGATGCATGTGCCACTGAGAATCCATACAGTTACGGACAGTTAAACGCTGATGATGCAATTTGTATTGCAGATGGTCGTGCTAGTTATTACTTCTATATTCCCGCTAACACGAGTGAAGTTAATGTGACCAGTGGCCATGGTACAGGTAATGTTGACCTTTACGGTAACAGCAGAACTTGGGCGACATCTACGGCCTATGAAATAAAATCTGATAACGCTGACAATATAGAAAGTTTAACGCTTAACGCTCCAGCGGAAGGTTGGTACTACCTTACAGCAAACGGTGCACCGACAAGCACTGGGGCAAGTTTGGTCGTTAATATTAAATAATAAAATAATGCTTTAAACGATAAAGCCGACTGTTTACAGTCGGCTTTTTGTTTAAGGTGACTCTGGTGACGTACAACGAGATCCCTTACTTTATGAACACCATTAACTCACGCTGTTACCGTTAGGCTTGAAAGGCGCTTAGCCGTAACATTTTCGCTTTGTTAAAATAGCGATTGACTCTTCTACTTCTAGTCATACAGCACGATTTACAACGACACAAGCCACTGAATACTTAACCCTGAATAGCCATTGTCGGCTGCGTGTTATTAATCGGTAACATCATCGTGTGCTGACTCGTCGTCGGCATGAATAAATGGCCAGCCACCGAGTGACTTCCAGCGATTCACTATGAGGCAGAACAGCTCTGCGGTACGTTCAGTGTCATACAGTGCGGAGTGCGCTTCGCGGTTATCAAAGGCAATGCCGGCCATTGCGCAGGCTTTTGCTAATACTGTTTGACCGATAGCAAGGCCTGCTAATGCGGCGGTATCGAAGGTTGCAAAAGGGTGAAATGGTGTACGTTTAAGACCATTACGCTCGATGGCTTCGCTCACAAAGCCGTGATCGAAAGCTGCATTATGAGCCACAATAATGCTGCGGTGACATTCAGAGGCTTTTTGTGCTTTCTTGACCTCTTTGAAGATCTCTAAAAAGGCTTCTTTTTCACTGACTGCGCCGCGCAGTGGATTTGTGGGATCAATACCGTTAAACGCTAAGGCTTCAGGCTCAAGGTTTGCGCCTTCAAACGGTTCGATATGGTAATGCAGTGTTTTGTCTAATTGAAGTACCCCGTCATCATCCATTTTCAACATCGTGACTGCAATTTCTAGTAACGCATCGGTCTTTGAATTAAACCCGGCTGTTTCAACATCGATCACCACTGGAAAGTACCCTCTAAAGCGGTTTTTCAATTTGTTGTGCTCTAACACGTCAGTCATTTAGTTATTCCAAAAATTAGCAGGCGCCTATTATGGGGCAACGGATAGTGGCTGTCATGTCAGTTTGTTGTTTTTATCAGCTAAAGAAAAAGAATTATTTGCCGATAGAGAGGTAATTCAATTACGGAGAGCGGTTTTATGCGCCTTAGTGCTCTATTGATCTCATTATTATGGTTACCTTTTTTGGCTAATGCAGATCTCAAACATTATGTTGCGTCTTTAGAGGAGTCGCAGTGGCGGATCAGCGGGAATAATCCGGTGATGTGCCGTTTAGAACATGATATACCGGCTTATGGAAAAGCGGTATTTACCAGTGTGGCAGGCAAGCATCATAATTTAAATTTTACCTTGGATATGTGGGTAAAGCCTGATCAAGTGACTGAAGCAAAGCTAATAAGTAAAGCGCCAGCATGGCGGCCCGGCATCTTGAGCAAAGCGATTACGGATCTGACTTATCAGAAATATTTCAATGGTGAGGTGCCACGAAATGCGGCTTGGTCTATGTTGGCTGAATTGGAAAGCGGCATGCAACCGACTTTTTATTATGCTGATTGGTATAACCAAACTAATCACATTGCGGTAGGGTTATCAGCAGTTAATTTCAGGCGGCAATACACGCAGTTTAAAGCGTGTTTATCGTCATTGTTACCTTACTCATTTGAAGATATTGCATTTACAGTGCTTACTTATGAGTCAGGCGGAACACAGTTGACTCGATACGCTAAAGCTCAAATCAATCGAGTGCAGGAATACTTGGCTTATGATCAGCATGTTGATGTGGTATTGATTGATGCCTATACCGATAGCTATGGCGATCGTAGTGCAAATCAGCAGGTGTCAGTACAGCGCGCTGACAGTGTGAAAGATATTTTTGTTGCCAGTGGGATCCCTCAAAATCGTATTCATACCATGGGGCACGGCGAGCGCCGCCATGTCACTTCAAACCAAACCATTGATGAGCGCGCCCGAAATCGTAGAGTCGTGATTAGAATAAGTAAGCCTTTATAGCGTGAATAATCAACGCTAGCGTGTAGGCCACGCTAGCGACTCTGATTGAGTATGCCCTCCAGTCCCCTCAATTTAACAGCGTCCACACTCATCGGTATTATTGCTATTGTGCCTGTTTGGCATGATCATTTTAATGTGCTCTAACAAGGATCAAGAACTTGGGGGTTATACGCTTTTTGGCAAGTTTGTTTCACTCTTAATGCCAATATAAAGCAGAGACTTGACGTTTATTGTTGTCTTTGTCTGATCATTATTATTTGCTAGCGCAATAATATGTCTAGCGGCTATTTTGAGGTGTTTTGGATGTAGAAGGCAAAAAAAAGCCCGCTAACATAAGTCAGCGGGCTGCAAAAAATATAGTTTGCAATCAACAAATTGAAGGAAGGAAGGAAGTCAAGCTAAGAACTAGGGATGAAACTTCCGTGGATAACCACCAAAGTTTTAGTGTTCTTTGTTTTCGAATCTGCTAGGCAGACACTTCCTGAAAACGAGGTGAATTATAGAGCGGGCTTTATTGACTGACAAACTAGAATTATTCAATCTATGGATTAGTTTTTATAATGGATTGACACTGTGCTAGCTTGTGTCTCCGTCTTTATGCTGATATGACGTGCGATGAGTCACGCTTTTGCAGGACCTCCGAATTAACATCTAATTAATCTTTGTGGCCAAAAGCGCAATATCCGCTTGGTTTTATTGAGCCAGTGGGTTTGATTAAATTTTTTTGCGCTGTTTTTTTATAATTTGTATAGTGCGCGCATGAATTTTCCATTCATATCGATTTATTAATAACAAAGCCAACCTGATGAATGTGTTGTGAAGCATCATTACGGTTCGGCAATCTAGGGATCTACAGTATGCAAATAAATTTACGATTAGCAAGACAGCCGTTATTGGCGATCGGTTTGGGCTTAGCCTTAACGGGTTGTCAGGTATCAACGGGTGATGAGTTAAGCGCTGCGAGCAAAACAAAAGACAGTGTTGTTGAAACGATTCACGGTGTTGAGGTTGCCGATCCATACCGTTATTTAGAAGTGGAGTCAGATAAGACGCATCAATGGGTGAAGCAGCAGCAACAAGATGGAGAAGCATATTTAGCCGCCATCGAAAACAAGCAGGCGATTGTTGACCGGATTACTGAGTTGTGGAACTTCGAAAAAATTTCTGCACCGAATGAAAAGGGCAGTAATACTTTTTACTATCGCAACAACGGGCTGCAAGCACAGTCTGTTTTATATGTTAAAGATGCATCGGGTAATGAAAAGGTGTTGCTCGACCCAAATACCTTCTCAGCTGACGGCACCATTGCGCTTTCAGGTACATCGGTGAGTGACGACGGTAAGACATTGGCTTATGGCGTGTCGAAATCAGGCTCGGATTGGCAGACATGGCATTTTGTCGATATAGCGTCAGGCAAAAAGTTAGCCGATAAATTAGACTGGATCAAGTTCTCTAGCGCAGTGTGGAACAGCGATAACACGGGCGTGTATTACGCTCGTTATGATGCACCTGAAGGCGGTAACGCACTGGCTGATGTTAACTTTAACCAAAAAGTGTACTTCCATAAGATCGGCAGCGAGCAATCACAAGATACTTTGGTGTATGAAAGACCGCAAAACAAAGATTGGGGTTTTGGTATTGAAGTGACTGATAAAGGCGACTATTTACTGCTTTATATCTCTCAAGGTACTGACAGCCGTAATCGTTTCTTCTATCAGTCGCTGAAACAACCACAAGCAGAAGTGGTTGAACTTATTGCTGACCTAGAAGCGCAGTACAGCTTTATTGGTAACGACAAATCAACTTTCTACTTTAAAACTGACTACCAAGCACCCAATGGAAAAGTGATTGCCATTGATGTAAATAACAGCGCGAAGGACAATTGGAAGACGATTATTCCTGAGCTTAACGATCCAATCAGCAATATTGCGATTGTTAATGATCATATTGTCGTCAGTTACTTGCATGATGTTTTGGGTAAGCTAACTATTTACAGCATGAATGGCGATAAACGCCTAGATGTAAAACTGCCAGGTAAAGGTAAGGTTGCAGGCCCTTACGGTAAGCGCAGTAAAGACTACTTCTACTATGTTTTTAATAGCTACACTCAGCCACAAACGACGTATAAGTTTGATTTTAAGACAGGCGAGTCAACACTTTACACAAAACCTACCGTGTCTTTTGACCCAGAGAATTACACATCTGAGCAGGTCTTTTATATCAGTAAAGATGGGACAAAAGTGCCAATGATGATTTCTTACAAAAAAGGCCTGAAAAAAGACGGTAATAACCCGACGCTTCTGTATGCTTATGGCGGCTTTGCGATTTCATTAACGCCGCGCTTCAGCCCAGCGAATATCGCTTGGATGGATATGGGCGGTGTTTACGCGGTGCCGAACCTACGTGGTGGTGCAGAATATGGCGAAAGTTGGCATCAAGCGGGTATGTTTGATAAAAAGCAAAATGTGTTTGATGACTATTATGCCGCTGCTGAATACTTAATCGACCAGAACTACACAAATAGTACAAAGCTTGGTGCTTATGGTCGTAGTAACGGCGGCCTGCTAATGGGCGCAGCGTTAACGCAGCGTCCAGAGCTCTTTGCCGCTGTGCTACCTGCTGTAGGTGTACTGGATATGCTTAGGTTCCAAAAGTTCACCATTGGCTGGGCTTGGACCAGTGAGTATGGCAGCGCCGATAACGCAGAACAGTTCCCTGCTTTATATGCATACTCGCCGTATCACAATGTGAAAGCGCAATCGTATCCAGCCACGATGGTGATGACTGCAGATCATGATGACAGAGTTGTGCCGCTGCATAGCTTTAAGTTTGGTGCCATGATGCAACAGAAGCAGCAAGGCGATGCGCCAGTGATCATGCGCATAGAATCTAAAGCAGGCCACGGCGCAGGTAAACCGACAGCAATGAAGATTGATGAGTTTGCCGATATTTACAGTTTTCTTTGGCATAACTTTGGGTTGTCAGTACCCACAAAGATAAGCCAATAAATACATGACAAAGGAAGCGTAAGCTTCCTTTTTATTTGTAAAAGTTAGTGAAAGAGCCGTGAGAGAAGATAAACTGATCACCTTGGCTAAGGCGTTGAATTACAATTGTTGTAACAGACTAAACATCGTTAAATGTTTTTGCCTAGATGCGCAGTGCTTCTCATTCCTCCCCATTCACAATTGCACATTGGCTAGGTATAGTGGTTCACTTGTTTGATCTAATGCTCATTAGCGGTTTAAATTTATGTTTCGTTGGCCTATTTTTATATATTACGAAGACACCGATGCTGGTGGCGTCGTTTATCACTCAAATTATTTGAACTTTTTTGAGCAAGCGCGTACTCAATGGTTACGATCCATGGGCGTCAGTCAAACAGCATTATTACAAGATGACACTGCATTTGTAGTGAAGCATGCGGCGTTGAACTTTTGCAAAGCAGCACGTTTTGAACAAGAACTGCAGGTAGAATCAGAGGTGATACAATTAAAGAAAGCATCGTTAACATTTAGACAGCGCTTAGTAGATGAGCAAGGCGTGCTCTACTGTGAAGCTGACATCCAAGTCGCCTGTATTTTATTGTCGCGTATGCGACCTAAAGCCATTCCCCAACATATAGCTCAGGAGTTTCACGGTGGAAGCTGATATTTCATTTATTGGATTATTTTTGCAAGCAAGTTTGTTAGTAAAGTTTGTTATGTTGACGCTGTTAACACTGTCTATTGTGTCGTGGGCAGTGATTTTACAACGTCGTAAATTGCTGACGGCGGCCAAAACTGAAGCCGCAAAATTTGAAGATAAGTTTTGGTCAGGGGTTGATCTTAATAAGCTTTATCAAGAGTTGCTTGCTCGACAAGACAATAATGCAGGCCTCGAAGCGTTGTTTGTGGCCGGTTTTAAAGAGTATGCTCGGTTAAGTCAACTAAATGGTCGCGTACCTGAAGCGGTCATGGACGGCAGTTATCGCGCTATGCGTGTGTCACTGTCAAGAGAGCTAGAAAAGCTTGAAACACATTTACCTTTACTTGCAACCATAGGTTCAACTAGCCCTTATATTGGTTTGTTTGGTACGGTTTGGGGGATCATGAACTCTTTTATTGCACTAGGCGCCGTTGAAAACGCCACGCTTGCGATGGTCGCTCCAGGCATTGCTGAGGCGTTAATCGCAACCGCGATGGGATTATTTGCCGCGATCCCAGCGGTTATTGCATACAACCGTTTTTCAACGCAAGTTGAAAAAGTAGAGATGTCATACGCAAATTTCATGGAAGAATTCTCTAGCATTTTGCACCGTCAAGCATACAGTGAGAAGGAACAGGCATAATGCAACAAGGCTACCAGAGGAAGCGCCGTCGTCCGGTCGCTGAAATTAACGTGGTGCCCTATATCGATGTGATGTTGGTGTTGTTGATTATCTTTATGGTCACCGCACCTATCGTGACTCAGGGCGTTAAAGTGGATCTGCCACAAGGGCAAGCTGAGTCGCTACCTGCGGACAGTAAACCTCCGGTCGTGGCGTCTATCGATGAATTGGGCGAATACTACTTAGACGTCGGCAGTTCAAGCACCAAAGAGGTACTGGAGTTGGATGAAGTGGCGATTAGGGTAGGGGCGATTATTCAATTAGAGCCAGAGCGCCCTGTGGTCGTAAAAGCGGACCGTACAATCCCTTATGAGAAAGTGATCCAGTTAATGGTAGCGCTGCAAGACGCGGGTGTGCCGTCTGTTGGCTTAATGACTGATTCGCCGGAGGATAAGTAGTGTCGGCTAAACCTAATTTGATCTTACCGGGCGCCATTTCAGCTGCGATTCATATTGGTGTGATAGTTATTCTCGCGGTCGGTGTTGATTTCTCTGAGAAACCCAAACCACAGCCTCGGGCCAGTGCGCCCGCAGTACAAGCGGTGGTGGTTGATCAGCAAAAAGTGGCTGAGCATGTTGAAAAGCTAAAAGCACAGAAACGTGAAGCGGAGCGAAAAGAAAAGGCGCGCCAAGCAGATGCTGATAGACGCGTTCGTGAAGCACGTAAAGAGCGTGAACGTGAGCAAAATCGTATTAAAAAGCTTGAGCAAGAGCGAAAGCAAAAAGAGATTGAAACACAAAAAGCAAACGATGCGGCCAAAGCGGCGCAGTTAAAGCAAAAGCAGGAAAGAGAAAAAGCCGCCAAAGCTGAAGCTGCTCGTAAGCAAAAGGAAAAAGAGCGCCAAGCGTCAGAAGCAGCAGCTAAAAAAGCTGCCGATAAACGTAAAGCCGAGGAGGCCGCAGCCTTAAAAGCTGAAAATGAGCGTAAGCGTAAAGCAGAAGCGGAGCGTAAACGCAAAGCCGAAGAGCAAGCGCGCCGTGAGCAAGAACGTATGATGCAAGAGGCGTTAGCTGCTGAGCAAGCAGCGCTTTCACAGACTCGTAATAAACAAGTCATGAGCGAAGTGCAGCGTTATACCTCAATGATCCGTGCCACTATTGAGCGTAACTTAGTGGTCGATGAATCAATGCGAGGTAAAAGTTGCCGTGTGTTTATTCGATTAGCAAATGATGGTTTTGTTACAGGCAGTAAAACATTATCAGGTGATAGCGTTGTTTGTCGTGCAACTAAAGCGGCGATAAATAAAGCTGGCCGCCTACCGGTGTCAAAGGAACCTGATGTGTATAACAAGCTAAAAGAAATTAATTTAACAGTTCAACCTGAGTTTAATTAAAGGGATCACATGAAGATTTTTGGTAAATGGTTATTTGTGAGCTTACTGATCTGCAGTATGCCTGTAAAAGCAGCATTGGATATTGTGATCACCGAAGGCGTTGATGCAGCAAGGCCAATTGCGGTGATCCCTTTTGTTTGGCAAGGCACCGGCCCTATGCCTTCGCAAATATCGGATGTGGTTATGTCTGATCTTGCGCGCAGCGGCACATTTAGCCCAGCCGATACGCTTAGTTTGCCACAGCGCAATATCAGTACCTTGGCTCAATTTGATGCTAAAGCGTGGATGGCGCAACCAGCTGAAGCGGTGGTGATGGGGTCAGTTAAGCCTTATGGCGTCGATCAATATTTAGTGAGCTTTCAATTAATAGATTTAGTCAAAGCGCAATTACAATCGGATGCAGGGCCGCAAGCTGCTAACGATTTAGTGATTGATAGCCGTGAGACAGTCATTAGTGCTGCTCAGTTTCGTCAGTACGGTCATCGTATTAGTGACGTAGTTTATGAAAAGTTAACTGGCATCCGCGGTGCTTTTTTGACTCGTATTGCTTATGTTGTTGTTAAGCATGGTGAAAAATCACCGTACCAGTTAATGATCGCCGATTACGATGGTTATAACGAGCAGATGTTACTGCGCTCTCCTGAGCCATTGATGTCGCCGTCATGGTCACCTGATGGACAGCAGTTAGCTTACGTTAGCTTTGAAAATCGTAAAGCAGAAATTTTTGTACAAAATATTTACACCCAGGCGCGCAAAAAAGTCACCAGTTTTAACGGTATTAATGGCGCACCGGTATTTTCGCCCGATGGTAAAAAGTTGGCGATCACCCTTTCAAAAGACGGGCAGCCAGATATTTATGTGGTAGACATTGCAACTGGTGCACTTAAGCGTGTTACTCAGCATTATGCTATCGATACTGAGCCATCTTGGTTTCCTGACGGTAAGTCGTTACTGATCACATCAGAGCGTGGTGGTCGTCCGCAGCTTTATCGTGCTTATTTGGATACCGGTAAGATCACTCGACTGACTTTTGAAGGTGAATGGAACCTCGGCGGCTCTATTTCACCTGATGGTCGCAGCATTATTTTCGTCAATCGTACCAATGGTAAGTTTAATATTGCCAGAATGGATCTTGAAACACGATTTATGCAAGTGCTAACCAGCACACGACTTGACGAATCGCCTAGCATAGCACCCAACGGTACGATGGTGATTTACGGAACAACATACCAAGGTAAACAGGTATTAGCGGCGGTTTCTATGGATGGACGATTTAAGGCCAGACTGCCCGTCGGTCAAGGTGAAGTGAAATCACCTTCTTGGTCACCATTTCTCTAACGATAAAAAATTAAGGATTTATAATGGATCTCAATAAGCTATCTAAAGCCATGTTAGTCGTACTTCCTATTATGGCGCTGAGCGCCTGTAGCTCGACTTCTGAGTCTGAAACAGATGCGACTAGCTCAACGGAATCATCAACGACCACGACAGCAGAGACTCATAATGGTGTTGAAACAGGAGGCGTCGCGCCAGTGCTGACTCCGGCAGAGCAACAACAACTGAAGTTTCAAGAATTAAGAAAAGAGCACATTATCTATTTTGACTTCGATCGTAGCTCCGTTTCTCAACAGTTTGCTGAAATATTAGAAGCCCATGGAGATTACCTTGTCGCGCACCCAAATGTGCGAGTGATGATTGAAGGCCATGCAGATGAGCGTGGCACACCTGAATACAACATTGCCCTTGGTGAGCGCCGTGCTAAAGCTGTCGCTAAATACTTACAAGGGATGGGCGTCCAGCCGAGCCAAATGAGTATTGTTAGCTACGGTGAAGAAAAACCGATGGATCTTTCTCGCTCTGACGCAGGTTTCGCCAAAAACCGTCGTGCAGTTCTTGTTTATTAATTTAAGGTAAAAGGTTTACCCTATGAAATACGCCGTGATATCAGCGGCAATTATCCTAGCTGGCACTGCAAATGCAGCGCCAGCGCCTGTTGTGGATATTGCTGGTGGCTCTTCTTCAAATGATAGAGTGTCTCGTCTTGAGCGCATTGTAAAAGCAAAACAGCAAACTGAATTTGCGATGCAGCAACGTCTAGAGGCATTGCAACAAGAAGTGCTCGATCTTAGAGGATTAAGTGAGCAACAATCTTATCAAATAGACCAGATGTTACAAAGGCAGCGTCAACTCTATGAAGATATCGCCAACCTTTCACGTCAGCCAGTAGAGCCGGCTGCGAGCGTGAGTGATAACAATGGATCTGAGTCAAGTTCAACGCTTGGTGAAACAGCAAGTTATGAGCAAGCGGTCAATTTGGTACTGAAAGACAAAAAGTATGCTGCAGCTATCCCGGCATTTTCAGCTTTTATCACTAACTATCCTAATTCAAGCTATGCACCGAATGCTAACTATTGGTTAGGCCAGTTACTCTATAATAAAGGCGAATATATTAAAGCAGCAGTTGCCTTTACCACTGTTGTGGATAAATTTAAGGATTCTGGCAAGCGTGGCGAGAGCCTTGTGAAGCTGGGGATGATCGCCGAAAAGTCAGGCGATAAAACTAACGCTAGAGTGTATTATCAAAAAGTGATCAAACAATACGCTAATAGCGCTGCCGCGCGGATAGCACAGCAACAACTTTCAGCACTTTGATGGCGATTTATTCAAATAACGAATAGTTAGTCTGTTTTTCATGCAAACGATAAAAAATGGAAGATTTGCACTTGCATGAGAAAATGAAAAAGGTATTATAGGCGCCCTCAGAGAGACGGAGTCTTTCTGGTGTTTGTATAACCGTTATTGAGTAACGATTTTACAAACGTAGAACTACTAGATGGGCCGTTAGCTCAGTTGGTAGAGCAGTTGGCTTTTAACCAATTGGTCGAAGGTTCGAATCCTTCACGGCCCACCACTTCTGAGGTGGATTTGTGTTTAGCAAATAAAATCAGAATAACGTTATACCAGTAAGGGCTGTTAGCTCAGTTGGTAGAGCAGTTGGCTTTTAACCAATTGGTCGAAGGTTCGAATCCTTCACAGCCCACC
>JAOIUG010000026.1 GCA_028223395.1 Shewanella sp. | reverse complement strand
CCACTGATACTAGTGGCTAACTTAAGGTCAGAGCCACTATTTTTAGTGGGTGGTTGCCGTCAAACGAGGGGAAGTCTTCATGGCAATCCAGCCATGTATGCTGGGTGACTTGGCGACCTTGTTTTTCGACGCAGCGCACTAAGCTGTCAAACCAAGCTTGGCGATCCACTTTGGCGACATTATTACAACACACAATGGTGCCTTTTGCTTTGGTGGTGAGCAGTGCTGGCTTAAACAAGCTTTGGTAGTCATTAATCAGATCGACAATTCCAAATGGGCTCTTAGCGTATCTTGGTGGATCTAAGAAGACTAAATCAAATTGTGTTGCTGCGAGTTTCGGATAGGCAGGAAGTTTTTGGTTTCTGCGTCCTCCCACTTTAAGTCCTGCTAATTGTCTGAGCGCAGGGAATGCATCGCTTTGTACAAACTCACATACATCTTCAACATGATTAAGCTGGGCATTTTTCTTGCCTGCAGCCAGCGCAAATGAGGAAAAATCGATATTTATCACTCGAGATGCACCGCCAACCGCTGCTGCAGTACCAATACCACAAGTGTAGGAGAATAGGTTGAGTACGCTGCAACCTTCACTGTGCGCTTTGACGTATTCGCGGCCCACTCGCATATCTAAAAATAGCAGTGGATCTTGCCCTTCATGGCGTAATTTACTGCTAAACAAGATGCCATTTTCCAGCATTTTCTGCTCACAGGTGGCAAAGGTTTCATTCTCGTCGCTTAAGGGGTTAAGTACGCGAGAGTTTTTGTTGGAGCGATCGTTATAAATAATCGGTAGTGGTGTTTGTTGAGTGAGCTGCTCTGATACTTGCGCGAGCTCCTCCTCGGTCAATGACTGATGAAAACTTTGAACCAACCAAGCGTCGCCGTAACGATCGATGTTGAGGCCATTAACACCTTCGACAGTGCCGTGAAAAATACGATAGCAGTTAGTGTCATGTTCTTCGGCGTGAGCAAGAAATTGAGTACGCTGACTAATGGCGGACGCCAAAGCTTGTGAAATTGACTGAGGCGTAGGGCTTATCGACATAAATTATGGGCTCATTTGAAATAAAGGCAGACAGGACGGGCTAATAATAACAAATTTAATGCGATAAATATCATTGCCGCTGGGGATTAATGGTTGAGTACTGTTTCAATCGTCCTGTGGGTGATTTGAGTTTTCTGTAGGTTGTCCACATTGGATGTCACAGCGTTTAGGTAAAACGGTGCCTCATGTCGCTTTAACATATAGTGTTGGCGTACTGGTAGGGTTAATTTTACATTGCTTGGGCGCTAACTTTTGGACATAAAGCTCGATTGAACATGAAAACTTCACCTAAAGCATAGCGTTCTGTTACAAACTGTTAAATTTGCTTTTACTCTGCGCTGAAAACCGCTAGCTTCAAGGTTCATACTTTTGTGATTGTTAATGGAGCAAAATAACATGGGATCGTTTTTAAAAGGCTTAGGGGTGAGCTTAGCGCTTATCACAGTGGTCGTAGCTCAATCTACAGAGGCTAAATCTACGCCTAAATTGACCTTAACAGAGTCAACATTACACGCGCCTTTTAATTTGACTCATTCGATAGTGGCAGCAGACTTATTGCCTAGTTCTGGTAAAGAGCTAATCGCTTTTGGTGTTGATGATTTAAGCCAGCGCTGGATGGCCATTTATGGTTTAGAAAAAGGACAGTACACGTTAGCGCTAAAGTTAGCGCTGCCTCAAGCAATGCATTCTTTTGACATTACGCAGTATCAAGAGGGCAAGACTCAGCAACTGTATTTTTTGTCCCAAGATAAGCTGCATGTGTTTCAGCCACAAACTGCGACAGCCAAAGCGGAATTAGCGGCAATTGCCAATATCAATTCGTTATCGATTAAGTCTCGTCCTGACTACTTGAGTGAAGGCGAGTTTATTGCCGATCTTAATGGTGATAGTGAAGATGATATTTTGATCCATGGCTTTAATCAGTTGCAATTGTTTATTGCCGATAACGGCGAATTTAAACAGCAACAACTGCCGATAAAACCTCAGTCTCGACTATTTGAAGATGGTGCAACTTACACCCAATCTAAGCTCTACATTGCTGACATCAACTTTGATGGTTTAGTTGATATCGTCAAAATTGGTGAAGGTGAATTAGAGCTATATCGTCAAACACAAGATAAGTTATTTAACCCTATTGCTGAGTATGTTTCTGTTAGGCAGCCGATAAGTGGAATTGATTGGTGGAACAAGCGCGATGCTTACGGCGAGCAGCTTGACCAGAGTGAGTTAGTGTACCGTAAAGTGGAGGAGCTTAAGGATATTAATAACGATGGCATTACCGACCTTGTGGTGCGCTATACCAAAAGCTCTGGCGTATTAGATAGAGCCAATGACTATGAGGTTTATCTTGGCGAAAACCAAAAGGGCAAGCTCGTGTTTCCAAAAGTGGCCAATAGCGTTGTTAAGGCTGAAGGTACTTTAACGGGGCTGCAGTTTATTGATATTGATGGCGACGATAAAGTCGAGGTGATGGTGGCTGGGTTTGATATTGGCGTATCACAGATCATTGGTGCTTTGCTGTCTGGCAGTATCGATCAAGATGTGCATCTGTTTAAAATGGATTCCCAAGGACGGTTTGCTGCGCAGGCGAATGTGAGTAAAGAGGTGGAGCTTAATTTTAGTTTGAGCTCAGGGCAAAGTGGTAGTCCAGTGGTCAAGCTGGCGGATCTTAATGGTGACGGCCTTAAAGAGTTAATTTTGTCGGATGATGAAGACACGCTAAAGATCTATTTCGGCGCGACTGGCGATACTTTGTTTAGTCGTAATGCTGAAAAGCATGATTTAAAACTGCCAGTTGATGGTGGCATGCTGCAAAGTGATGACTTAAATGGTGATGGTAAAGAGGACATCTTGATTAAATACGGCAAACAAGATGACAAAGCATTAGCTAATCAGTTTAAGGTATTTTTGGCGCATTAAGTGGCTGATAAATAGAGGCCATTTTAGTTGCAAGTTTAAACCAAGCCGCCAGGTGCTCAACGGTATCGTAGAGCACCTTCGTTAATGTAATAAGAATAACGTGGCGAGGCCTAAAAAGGAAAAGAGACCAATAACATCGGTAATGGTGGTCAGTACCATGCCGCCAGCCAGTGCGGGATCAATGTTCATTTTTTTAAGCAATAACGGAATACTCGCACCAGCAAGGCCTGCAACAGTCATGTTGATTAACATGGCTCCGCCAATGGTCAGCGCAAGAATAGCATCGCCTTTCCATACCCAGACAGCCACGAAAACTAACACTGACCACAGCAAGCCATTTAAAAAGCCAATGGATAACTCTTTACCGATAAGCCATTTGAAATTACTTTGGCCAATTTGTCCTAAGGCAATACCGCGGATCACCAGAGCTAACGCTTGATTTCCTGCCACGCCTCCCATGCTGGGGACGATTGTCATTAAAATGGCAATCGTTGCAAATTGCTCGATGGTGTGTTCAAACATGTTACTGACAGAGGCGGCAAGAAGAGCTGCAAACAGATTGATAGTCAGCCATAAAGAGCGACGTAAAGTGCTTTTTAGTACGGGGCCAAAGGTGTCGGTGTCATCGTCCATTCCCGCCATTCCCATCATGGAATGTTCAGCATCTTCTCGAATGACATCGACGATATCATCAATAGTGATACGTCCTAACAGCCGATTGTTTTCATCGACAACGGGGGCAGATACCCAGTCATGACGCTCAAACAATTGCGCTACTTCATTATCGGCCATGCTGACGGGAATGGGTTCTACATCGTCGGCCATAATGGCTTTTATGGAAGCGTCAGGATTGCACGTGAGTAAATCTGCAATTCTAACGCCGCCTAGCACCCGATCTTGCTTGTCTACCACGTAGAGCATATCTGTTGCTGCTGGCAGTTCGCCTCGAATTCTTAGGTAGCGCAAAATGACATCGATATTGACATCTGGCCTCAAAGTGACGGTGTCGGTGTTCATGATACTTCCGGCAGTGTCCTCGGGGTAGGAAAGCGCTTGCGCCACTCTGACCCGATCTTGAGCGCTCATCGATTGCAGGACTTCGTTAAAGATGCTATCGGGTAAACTCCGTAAGATGTACGCGAGATCGTCGGTATCCATGCTTTCAGCCGCTTTGGCAACACGCTCAGGGCTCATTTGGCTGATGAGGCTATCTTTTAATTCTTCTGCGAGTTCATCAAGGATCTCGCCGGTATGTGATTGGTCGATTAATTGCCACAATACTTGGCGAGTTCGTGGCGGAGAGGACTCAAGTATAAAAGCAATATCGGTTGCAGCCATATCCTGAAGCATGTTGCGGACATGGACAAACATTCCGCTGCCCAAAGCTTGATTGAGCTGATTGAGGCGTTGATCTGTGGCTTCATTGTCTAAAACTTCAATCGGCATGGCTCCCCCATAGGGCGGCTTGAAAGGCGCATATCATAACGTAAATCATAGCAAGCGCATTAATTATCTGTCGGATTATTGAAGGTAAAATATGCTGATACTTTGATTTGTTACACTGATTAATGAGTGATTTTGACTGCCACAAAATCCCTGAAGGGATCATCGATGATGGTTTATGGGATGGCGCAGTGAGTCTGACTAAGGTGAAGGTTAATTGTCCTCGTCAAATTTGGCATTGATTAAGCTACAGATAGCATCTAGCGCAAATTCTGCATCAGGGCCTGTTGCTAGCAAGTTGATGGATTTACCCATACCAGTTTCTAACATTAATAAGCCCAACACACTGGCCGCTGAGGCTTCTTTCTCACCTTGAATGATAGTGATCTGTGCGTCAAATTCAGACGCAAGTACCACCAGTTTTGTTGCCGCTCGAGCGTGTAGCCCAAGCTTATTACTGATGGTGACTTGCCGCTCAATGGTTGGCATTATCGAGCTCTCGATGGCTTGTTGTTACTTTGTGCCTACCTGCGTTGAAATGCTCCGCTAGCCGTTGCGCGATGTAAACAGAGCGATGCTGGCCGCCAGTACAGCCAATGGCAATGGTTAAATAGCTACGATTGTTGCGCTCGAGATCAGGTAACCAAGTCTGTAATAGGTTCTCTATCTGCCAGATAAATTTATTAACGAGTGGACGTTGGTTTAAAAAGTCTTGCACTGGTTTATCCAGCCCTGTCATGGGCCTGAGCTCGGGTTCCCAGTGAGGGTTGGGTAAAAAGCGTACGTCGAACATAAAGTCAGCTTCGGTGGGCATGCCATGTTTGAAGCCAAAGGATTCAAATTTAATCATCAACTCTTTATTGATGGTGCCAAGCAGTATTTCTCTGACTTTATCATTTAAATCGTAAATATTAAGGTTTGAGGTATCAAGGTAATGGTCGACTCTTTTACTTAACGCTTCAAGTTGTCGGCCTTCTTGTTGAATTGCCTCTTTGAGAGAAATGTTTGCATGAGATAAAGGATGCAGTCTGCGGGTTTCGTTGTAGCGTTTAAGTAAGACTTCATCGGTTGAGTTCAAAAAGAAACTGACTAGCTCCACATTGGCTGGCAGGTTAGTCATGAAATCTATTTTATCGGCATCTTCTGTTGGCATGTTACGGATATCAACACTAATGGCGACAAGTTCTGAATGTCCCATAAGTTGATCGAGCAAGGTTCCGACCATTGGCAGTGGCAGGTTGTCGACACAATAGTAGCCAAGATCTTCTAACATTCTTAGCAGTACAGATTTACCGGATCCGGAGCGACCAGATACTAGAACAAGTTTCATTTGGCTACCTAACTCAATTTCAAATGGCTATCTGGCCTTATCATATGATCTGCACAGGCAGGTTCTCGCTAAGGCAATAAGCGGTTTATCATTAACGTAATGTACTTGCTCCGAGTTCGGTATCACCTCGTGTTGGCAAGCTATGGATACAAGTGCATTATTATAATTTGCTTAAAATCAATAGTATGGAGTGATAACTTCCTGACGACGTTAATTGATTTTGGCTTGTAGAACGCATATATAAGACAATAGATTAACTTTTTTTAGTTTTAAAGCAAGATCTTAATAATGAATAAATGAAGAATAAATTCATTTATTTAGCTAATCGAAAATGAAGAAGGCCGTCAGTAAAATAACTCACGGCTTGATGAAGGCAATTGACTGAGTGAAATAAATTTAATCGCGAGGTGTTACTGGGTGATTAAGTCGTACAGTTCTGATTCACTTTTGCTTTTTCTTAACTGTTTTACAATGGTTTTGTCGTTAAGTTTCTCAGCCATGGATGACAGCGTTGCTAAATGTTGCTCACATTGATCTGCTGGCACAAGTAGAGCGAATAATATATCAACAGGTTGCTTATCTATTGAGTCAAAAGCGATCGGCGCCTCACACTTGATTAATATACCCAGTGGGTGGTCAATGTTAGCAAGCCTCCCATGAGGGATAGCAATGCCATTACCTATACCTGTGCTACCCATTTTTTCGCGAGCCAATAGACTCTCAAATATCTCTTGTGAAGATAGGGTTGGATACTGGGCAGCGGCGATATCGCTGATGAGTTCCAGTACTTTTTTCTTACTGCCCGGGGTGGCACAGGTCGTGCATTCCGGCTGCAGGATGGTACGTAGTTCCATCGTTAGTATTTTATCAGCTTCTCTATGTGTAATGATGTTATGAATTAATTTTCGTTTAGAAAGTCAATTGCAACGTAAGTGTCTGCTCTTTATCAGCGGTAACATTATTTTGTCGAGTTACTACGCTTAATGGCTCTTTTTTACTGCCTTACATTCAAAATATTGCATCATTATCATGCTTATCTAAATCGTGTTCAAGCTGCGCTATTTTTTCTTCGACAAGGCGCATAATTATTAGACAGTCATGATCTGACGTATATTAACGTTAGTATATACACGTTCGACTTCAAAGTTTGCATTTTTATGGTCTGTGTGCAGTAAATTCAAGCACCCCATTCACCTTAACGACCTATCTGTTCAGTGAGAGTGTCTCTAAAGCGTGTCGCGCTGGTTAAGCTATAGGCTTTTACGTTGATTAGAGGGAGGGATTAGCATGGCCTCACGGTACTTGGCGATAGTGCGTCGAGCAACTTTAATGCCTTGTTCGGCCAAGAGTTGCGCCATTTTACTATCACTTAATGGTTTTTGAGGATTCTCCGCTGCGACCAGTTTCTTAATTAAGGCGCGAATGGCAGTCGATGAGCACTCTCCTCCACCGTCGGTAGCGACATGGCTGGAGAAAAAATACTTGAGCTCAAAAATACCTCTAGGAGTATGCATATATTTTTGCGTGGTCACGCGTGAAATTGTAGATTCATGCATTTCTACGGCTTCAGCAATGTCGTTTAATACCATGGGTTTCATCGCTTCTTCACCGTACTCAAAGAAACCTTGCTGAAATTTAACAATACAGTTACTCACTTTAAGCAATGTGTCGTTACGGCTCTCTAAACTTTTAATGAACCATTTTGCTTCTTGTAGATGTCCTCGAATAAACTGACCATCAGCTTGGTTTTTAGTACTGCGAGCCATTGAAGCATAATGTTGATTAACATTAATTTTTGGCATGTAATCTGGATTCAGCTCGACTACCCAACGGCCTTTTTGTTTAGTGACTGAAACATCGGGGATAACGTATTCGTCTTTACTGCGGGCGATGGCTAATCCAGGTCTTGGGTTTAAATTTTGGATCAAGTTGATAGCTTCGCGTAGCGGATCTTCTTTGAGCTTAGTCTTACGCATTAATACCCTAAAATCACGGCTTGCAATGAGATCGAGATAATCTTTGATCAACAAACGTGCATTATCAATATTGGGTGTAGACTCAGGGTATTGCGCAAGTTGGATAAGTAAGCATTCACTTAAATCTCGTGCAGCAATTCCGATAGGATCAAAATGCTGTACTCGCTTTAACACAGCCTCGACTTCATCTAATTCTATTTCAGGATCGCCCATTGCTTCTAGCACGTCTTCGCAGCTTTGGGTGAGATAACCTCGCTCATCAATGGCGTCAATAATTGCGGTTGCAATGGCAAGATCGTTATCTGAAAAAGGCGTTAAGTTCTTTTGCCATTCTAAATGCTCATAGAGACCTTCACTGGTTTCACCTTGAAAAGGTGTATCATCGTCATACCCACCGCCTGAACTGGCGTTTGAAGATACGGTATAAACTTCATCCCAGGTCGTATCCATGGGGAGTTCATCCGGCATTGAGTCTTTGGTCAGCGCATCTGACGTATCGACGGCGACATTATCGTGTTGAGGTTCGAGATCAGCGGTTGCACTGTATTCATTATCAGTGTCATTGGTGCTGCGATCTTCGTTGCTGATAGGCTCACCGTCAGACTGTTCTTCATCTAATTCAAGTAAAGGGTTAGACTCTAATGCCTGCTGGATCTCTTGCTGCAGCTCTAAAGAGGATAATTGCAATAGACGGATGGCCTGTTGTAATTGGGGGGTCATGGTGAGCTGCTGACCCATTTTGAGCTGAAGTGACGCTTTCATCTTACCGCTATTCCTACACTGTCATTAAACGTTAAAGCTCATTGACTTGCTGACGAGAGAACGTAAAAGTACAACAGTAAATGTTGCACTTCAAACACCCATTTATGGATTCACTATAACTTGAATTGTTCACCTAAGTACACTGTGCGAACCTGTTGATTGGCTAAGACTTCAGCAGGTGTGCCTTCGGCAATGAGATTTCCATGACTGACAATATATGCGTGTTCACACACATCGAGCGTTTCGCGGACATTATGATCGGTGATCAGTACACCTAAACCACGATTTTTTAACTGTTCAATAATTTTCTTGATATCAATAACCGAAATAGGATCAACACCGGCAAAAGGTTCATCTAACAAAATAAATTTAGGGTTAGCGGCTAAAGCTCGCGCTATTTCAACCCGGCGGCGTTCACCACCAGATAGTGCCATGCCTTGGCTGTCGCGAATATGGGTGATATGGAACTCTTCAAGTAGGCTCTCTAAGTGTTCTTCTCGTTGGGTGTCATCAATGTCACGGCGGGTTTGCAGCACAGCCATAATATTGTCGCGTACTGACAGTTTTCTAAAAATACTGGCTTCTTGTGGCAGGTAACCGATCCCTTTGCGTGCTCTGAGGTGCATTGGATCTAAAGTGAGATCATCATCATCGATAAAAATATTGCCCTTATCACTGTGAACTAGGCCTACAACCATATAAAAAGTCGTGGTTTTCCCAGCGCCATTAGGCCCTAGCAAGCCAACAATTTGCCCCGTTTTCACCGTTAAGCTCACATCCTGAACAACAGTTTTATTTTTATAACTTTTAGCAAGGTTGCGTGCGGTTAATGTTTTTTCTATCATGGCTGCTCCTGCTCTTTTACCGGATCAGCTACGCTTTTAGGTGGCGTATCTTTATATGCTTCAGGCTGAATAATCGTGACCACTCGGTCATTGCCTTTTCCTGTGCTTTCTGCAATCAGCTTTTGAAGATCGATATTATATTTGATACGGTTACCAGTGACTTGACTACCTTCTTGCTCGAGCATCGCATCGCCGATTAACACCAACATGCGGCTGGCTAATTCGTAGCGGATCTCTTTTGCGCTGGCCGTTGCGGGGCGACCATTTTCCATCATTTGAGTGTAAGTTGCTGGATTTCCTGTCGCAACTAATACTTTGCCGCTGTCTTGATCTTTTGAAAATACGCGTAATTGCTCGGCATTCATTTTAATTGAGCCTTGTGACACTTTCACAGGCCCAAAAAAGATCACTTGGTTGTTTTTTATATCAGCTTCTTGGCTAACGGAGGCAATCTTGATCTCTTGTGTGAGATCATCGACGACTGCGTTGCTATTCATACTGATCAGGCACAGTAGCCCTGCCAGTATTGGTTGATTGTATTTCATAACGTCCTTCTACTCGTCATTGCAAGTGGTGTACGAGTGAGTGTATTAATGTGCTCATTGAGCATCGTAGGTGCCTTCTACTTGGCTGGTCAATTTTATATTTTGATCATTGAGATCAGCATAAAGACCTGTGCCTTGAATAACAAATTTATTACCTGTTATATGGATCATTTTATCAGAGGTCATGATCATGGTGTCTAAAGACAGTTCTAAATGAGATGTTGAGAGTGTCTGAACAGGTTCGTTTGGAGTAATGGATTTTATCACCACATTGTCATCTAATGACACTTTGTGTGTCACGCTGTTATGGCTGCCTTTATCAGCTCTTAAACGCCATTTTGCTTTGCCATTATCTGGGTAGATCAAATACACGGGTTGAGTGAAATAAGTCATGCCTGCATCTTCATAGTGCTCCATGTGTTTGGCGGTCACTTTGCTATTGACTAACCCTTCTTTATTGTACTCAGTACTGCGAACATCATCGATAACATAATTTGGCCGCTCGCTGGAGTGACCTTCAAGATCTTGGTCATTTTTTTTGGATTGCACTTGCCAGTATAAAGTTAATGCTGTGCCAAATAAGGCGACAATTGCCAGCGTGACCCGGTTCATATGCTCATTCCGTGGGCTGAATCGAACTTGTTTTGACTCAGCAGGAGGAGATCCGTTAGCTCTCGCAGTGCCCCGTGGCCCCCTTTTATATGAGTGGTCATTAATGCATGTTGTTTTACATAAGGGTGACCGTCTGCAACGCACACTGATAAGCCGACTTCTTTCATGACGGGCAAGTCGACCATATCATCACCTATGTAGGCCACTTCATCAGGCTTGACGTTATAAAGGGTTAATAATTCATGGTAAGGGCTGAGTTTGTTATCCACGCCTTGGTATATGTGTGTGACACCTAATGCCGTCATTCGATCTTCAACAATCTGTGATTTTCGACCGGTTATAATGGCGACATTTATACCACTTGAGAGTACTGAACGAACACCGTAGCCATCACGAGTATGGAATGTTTTCAGTTCCTCACCAGCATTGCTCATATATACTAAGCCATCAGAAAATACGCCATCCACATCACAGATTAACAGTTTTATTTTGCTCGCAGCTTGCCAAATCTCGTCACTTATTGGACCGTAAAATCCCTGTTTTGACATGTTAAATCACTCCTGCTTTGACCATGTCGAGCATATTTAATGCGCCGATAGGTTGTTGCTGTGCATTGATGACAATAAGCCCGTTAATGTTTTTCTCTTCCATCACTTTTAGTGCTTGTGCTGCTAACACATTATCAGTAATGGTAACACACCCTTTGCTCATTACATCAGCGATAGGTGTTGTACGTAGATTGACTTGCGCATCAATGACGCGGCGTAAGTCGCCATCGGTGAAAATACCCACTAAGGTGCTTGCTTCATCGATGATTGCCGTCATGCCGAGCCCTTTTTTCGAGATTTCATACAGAGCATCACTAATGCAAATGTCATGCTGCACGGTCGGGAGTTCCTGACCACTATGCATCACATCATTAACTTTTAATAATAGCTTACGTCCAAGACTTCCTCCTGGATGAGATAAGGCAAAGTCATCTTTTGTAAATCCACGAGCTTGTAATAACGCAATGGCCAAGGCATCTCCCATGACTAATGTGGCAGTGGTACTTGAAGTTGGCGCAAGTCCAAGTGGACAGGCTTCTTCAGGTACTTCAATGCAAAGATGCAAGTGCGCGAGCTTAGCCATGTTAGAACTAGGCTTACCTGTGACGGAAATCATCGGCAATCCCATGCGCTTAATCACTGGCATTAGCGTTAAAATTTCGCTGGATTCACCAGAATTAGAAATTGCGAGTACGATATCGTTCTCACTTAATACGCCCAAGTCACCATGGCTTGCCTCTCCCGGGTGGACAAAAAAAGCAGGCGTGCCGGTACTGGCTAAAGTCGCGGATATTTTATTACCAATATGTCCTGATTTTCCCATTCCCATGACAATCACTTTACCAGTGCATTGTAAGATGAGTTTACATGCTTGGGCAAATTCGGCGGAGTCTACATATTGATGAAGATTATCTATTGCCTGTTTTTCAGTCTCAATCACTTTGGCGCCCCATTGGCGCAATTGTTGTTCATCTACCATTTTTGTCTCTCTATGATTTACTGCTTTAGATGTCATACCCATCGTTAAGATAAGAACAATATTGCTTGGTATACGACAAATGTTATCAGTAGTACGACGCCATGCCATGGTTTTAGTTGCCTTGCACGTCCGGTCAATAAAATCAGTATTGCAAGAGCGCTGCTTGTTGCAAATACCATATAGAAATCCCGTGAACTGGCTGCGCTATCGACCACACCGGGCGCGATGATCCCCGGTAAGGCAAGTACAGCTAGAATATTAAATAAGTTGGAGCCTACAATATTACCAATCGCTAAGTCATCTTCCTTTTTAAGTACACCTGCAACGCAAGCGGCTAATTCTGGGAGGCTAGTACCAACTGCAATGATGGTCAGCCCAATCACGAGATCTGAAAGGTGATAAGCCTTTGCTATTCCGACAGCTCCTTGCACCATCCAGTCGGCCGATAAAGGCAGTAATATCATGCCAACTATGAGCCATAAAATCGCCTTTTTTGTTGTTACATTCGCTGGGATCTCGTCGTTCGCATCAGCTTCGAGAGCATCGCGATTTTTATTGGTTAATGCATGCCAAATCAAGTATCCCATCAGTGCAAAAAACAGTAAGAGTAAAACTATCCCTTCTATACGGCTTAAAAAGCCATCATGTAAAAAATAACCTACTATAAGTGTAGCGGCTAGCATTAATGGGATCTCACGCTTGAGTGTTTGTGAGCTCACCGATATCGCACCCAATAAGGCGGTAATACCTAGGATCAAGGTGACGTTGGCAATGTTTGACCCTAGCACGTTGCCGATTGCCGTGTCTGTCATTCCCGCTGTAGAAGCGGTTGCAGCGACAAACATTTCTGGAGCCGAGCTGCCCATTGCGACAATAGTCAAGCCAATAAGCATAGGTGGAAGGCCTAAATTACGTGCAAAGGCGGCGGCGCCGTAGACAAACTTGTCAGCACTCCAGACTAAAGCGATTAAACCGAAGACTAACAAAAATATATTAAATAACATTGATTCTAAGGATTCTAAGTTTCTGAGGATATAACCGGGTATTTTCGCTGTAATTTAAGAAAAATGAAAGTATTGAGAGAAGATAGTACTGATTTGGTTGTGCCTGATTGGTCTATTACGTACAATTTATCCCTTCCCAAAAGGGATAAATGGAAGTTTTATAAATTCGAATGCAGGGCTCGTGCATGATACAAAACCATAAAGCGTTGGTCGAAATCCAAAATATGGCCTTTAGTCGAGGCTCTCATGTTATCTATGAAGATATCAGTTTGCAGATCCCAAAGGGAAAAGTTACGGCGATAATGGGTCCGAGTGGCATTGGTAAAACCACGTTATTAAAGTTAATTGGCGGACAACTAACACCTGATGCAGGCAAAGTCCTTTTTGACGGTACTGACGTCCATCAATGTAACCGAAGCGACTTGTTTGTTTTGCGTAAACGAATGAGCATGTTGTTTCAAAGTGGTGCATTGTTTACTGACATGAATGTTTTTGACAATGTTGCTTTTGCCCTAAGAGAACACTCGGGTCTACCTGAGTCAATCATCCGCCGTATCGTGCTGATGAAATTGGAAGCGGTCGGTTTACGCGGCGCCGCGAGTATGATGCCGACAGAGCTCTCTGGTGGTATGCAGCGAAGAGCAGCACTGGCACGCGCCATCGCACTTGAGCCTGAAATTATTCTCTATGATGAACCGTTTGCAGGGCAAGATCCCATTTCTATGGGGGTGCTAGTTAAACTGATAAGAGAGTTATCTGATGCATTGAATTTAACCTCTGTCGTGGTGTCTCATGATGTAGATGAAGTGTTAGGTATTGCAGATTATGTCTATGTTTTAGCTGATAAAAGAATTATAGCTCATGGTACGCCAGCTGCGCTTCGTTTGGCAGATAACCCGCAACTTAAACAGTTTATTGGTGGTGAACCGGATGGACCGGTTCCTTTTCATTACCCTGCCGCGGATTACAAAAAGGAATTACTCAGTGAACTTGGTTGATAAAATCGCTAAATTAGGTCGAAGTTCGATTGATTTCGTTACCGGAATTGGTAAAGCGGGGCTCATGTTATGGGGGGCGATAGCGCACATTCCAAAACCGAAAAAAGGTGTGCCGTTACTTATAAAGCAGTTATATGTCATTGGTGTGCAATCAATGGTGATTATCTCTGTATCTGGGTTGTTTATTGGTATGGTGTTGGCGTTGCAGGGCTATACTATTTTGGTCGGCTTTGGTACTGAAGACAGCTTAGGACCAATGGTTTCTTTGAGCTTATTGCGTGAGTTAGGGCCGGTTGTCACCGCACTTTTATTTGCTGGACGTGCTGGGTCTGCATTGACGGCTGAATTGGCCTTAATGAAAAGTACTGAGCAGCTTTCTAGCTTAGAAATGATGGCTATAGATCCGTTAAGGCAAATTATTGCACCACGCTTTTGGGCAGGGGTGATTAGCTTACCTTTACTCGCGTTGATGTTTACCGCTATCGGCATTTATGGTGGCCATATCGTGGGCGTTGAATGGAAAGGCATTGATAGCGGAACTTTTTGGTCTATTTTGCAATCATCCGTTGAATGGCGCCAAGATATTGTAAACTGTATTATCAAGAGTGTGCTTTTCGCGATAGTTGTAACTTGGATTGCGCTTTATCGCGGTTATTATGTGATCCCTAACCCTGAAGGCATTAGTCGGGCCACGACTCAAACAGTAGTGCAATCAAGCCTAGCTGTTTTAGCGTTAGACTTTTTACTGACGGCGATGATGTTTGGTAATTAAGCACACATTCATTGTTGAAATGGTTGAGTTAATTATTGTTTAGATTTATTAAATAGAGTGGTAAATGAGTTATGTTGACACGGAAAATTGAGGTACTAGTTGGTCTGTTTTTATTGTCAGGATTGGCAGCGTTCTTAATATTGGTTTTTAATGTCGCTAATGTTGATATCAAAACCGGTGATGATAGCTATAGCTTGAGTGCTAAATTCACCAATATTGGTGGATTGAAAGTCCGCTCTCCTGTAAAAGTCGGAGGGGTGGTAGTGGGTCGTGTCAGTGCGATTTCATTAGATCCTAAAGGACTGGTTCCTAAGGTGACGCTGTTAATCGATAAAAAATACAGTGACTTTCCTGAGACCAGTACTTTATCTATTTTAACTTCGGGTCTATTGGGCGAGCAGTTTTTGGGGCTGACTCCAGGTTTTGTCGATGACGGAGTCAGCATGTTAGCTGACGGCGATAGCATTGATGATACTCATTCAGCTTTGGTTCTTGAGGATTTGATTGGTCAATTCCTCTACAATTCTAACAAGAAGGATTAGCAATATGAACACTGTGAATAAATTTTTCCGCGGTTTTGTTTTCGCCTCAATAGTGTTGTTGAACTTTTCGGCTCACGCTGCAGACAGCGATAGCGCCCCGACAAAAATTGACACTAAAAACCCTTACTCACTTGTTAAATCGGTTGCTGAGAAAACTTTTGCTCGCTTTAACAAAGATAAGCAACTTATCGCTAAAAATCCGGATCACCTAAAGGCAATTGTGACCGAAGAACTCATGCCTTATGTTGATTACAAATATGCCTCATACAAAGTGTTGGGGCAATATTTACGTGATACAACTAAAGATGAGCGCCAGCGCTTTGTTGATGCTTTTCGCGGTTACCTTATTTCTACCTATGCTCAAGCATTTACACAATACACAGATCAAACCGTAAAATTTGCTCCAGCAAAGGATTTTTCTAACGAGAAAATTGTTGATGTTAATGTTGAGGTTGTCGAAACAGGCCGACCCAGTATTAAGCTGCAGTTCAAGGTGAGACGACTTAAAGATGGCTCTTGGAAAGTATTTGACCTCATTGCTGAAGGCGTGAGTTTACTGTCTTCAAAGCGTTCAGAAATCACAAATTTAGTGCGCCAAAAAGGCGTTGAACCAGTGATTAAAATGCTCATAGAACATTCTCAGGCTCATGTTGATACCAGTGAACACGAGCAGACAAAGTAATGGCAAGCTTTCAACAACAGGGTAATATCGGAGCGGTGCACGGACGGTTAGATCAAGCGGCGGTTATTAATCTTTGGCATAATAGACAAGGGTTATTAACTTCCGAAACAACATTATTGAATTTAGCAGATGTGGAATATTGTGATAGCGCAGGCGTTGCATTCTTGTTTGAGCTAGTCAATATTTTTGCTAAAAATGAGCGCAGTTTACAATTAGTATCTGCATCAGAGCAGTTAAAGAAACTCATTATTTTATATGATTTAAAAGACTTTTTTACAGAAGAAGCACAGTAAGGTGAACAGTTCCATGGAATGTAAAGAAATAGAAACAATTTTGTTGGGTGCGTTAGCTCTAGATGAAGTCAAGGTCACTCAAGAGGGGACTCACTACAAAATTGTTGCCGTTGGGGAGTGTTTTGATGGCATGGGACGTGTAAAACAGCAACAAATTATTTATGGCCCGTTAATGGCTCACATTACGAGTGGTGAATTACATGCCATTACGATTAATGCATTCACGCCAACTCAATGGAAACGTGAAAAAGTTTTTAACATGTAATCATGAGTTTAGAGAGTTAATGTGGATAAATTAAAAATAGAAGCAAGCGCTCCACTTGCAGGTGACGTGGTTATCTCAGGTGCTAAGAATGCGGCTTTGCCTATCTTAATGGCTGGCGTACTTGCGCAAACAGACTTTAATGTCACTAACGTGCCTAATTTAAGAGACGTTAATACCAGTTGTGAACTTTTGCGCTGTTTAGGTGCCGAAGTGACTCGATCGGGTAAGGATAAAGTCTGTATTTCAACGACAGATCTGAATGAGTTTTGCGCGCCTTATGAGTTAGTTAAAACCATGCGTGCGTCGATACTTATCTTAGGACCTTTGCTTGCTCGCTACGGTAAAGCCGATGTGTCTTTACCTGGAGGGTGCGCTATTGGCGCTCGACCTGTGAACTTACATCTGCAGGGCTTAGAGCAGATGGGCGCGAAAATAGAGGTCAAAGAAGGTTACATTAAAGCACGCGTCGAAGGTCGATTAAAAGGTGCGCATATCTTTATGGATATGATCAGTGTCGGTGCAACTGAAAACCTATTGATGGCAGCGTCGTTGGCTGACGGTGAGACGATTATTGAAAATGCTGCGCGTGAACCTGAAGTCGTCGATTTGGCCAATTGCTTAATTGCAATGGGGGCAAACATTGATGGGGCAGGCACAGACACTATTAGAGTTCAAGGCGTTGAGTCACTTCAAGGCTGTGACTACCATGTGATGCCTGATCGAATTGAAACAGGCAGCTTTTTGGTCGCCGCCGCCGTTACTCGCGGAAAAATTCGTTGTATTAACGCTGATCCTAAATCGCTAGAAGCAGTGTTAGCTAAACTGGAAGATGCAGGCGCCAGGATCACGACAGGTGATGATTGGATTGAGCTTGATATGCGTGGTCAGCGTCCTAAAGCGGTGAATATAAAAACCGTTGCATACCCAGGTTTTCCGACTGATATGCAAGCGCAGTTTTGTGTATTAAATGCGTTAGCTGATGGTACAGGCACAATTACAGAGACCATTTTTGAAAACCGCTTTATGCATGTACCTGAGTTAAGCCGTATGGGAGCGACTATTGAGCTCGAGGGAAATACTTGCATTATTCATGGTATTGAAAGGTTCAATGGTGCACAAGTGATGGCAACGGATCTTCGCGCTTCAGCCAGCTTAGTGATCGCAGGTTTAGTCGCTGACGGCATCACGACTGTTGACAGAATTTACCACTTGGATCGTGGTTATGAACATATAGAAGAAAAGTTTGACGGCCTTGGCGGTAACGTAAAGCGGGTTAAATAAACCGTTAAAGCCATAGTCGATGTATAGAAACCATTTAAGTGTTGTGCTTGAATGGTTTTTTTATGGCAATAGCAAAAGCCATCCGCTTCAAATTATTGAAGTGAATAAAACATGCCACACAGTAAAATCCATCTTGCTAAAGCTCCATGCTCCGTATCGACCCACATTCCATATTGCTAAAAACCAGCGATGCCATTCCTATGTAGCTCTTTATTGAATAGATAAAATCAGCGGTATAGTACAGGTATTGATCGTGTATTTTCGTTCATGAAGCAGAGTTTGCACCGTTATTGTGTGATTTTATTCGCTTTACACATGACGTATAGGCGCGAACAAAGGTGGGATTAATTAGGGGCTGTTGATCTTTCACGGTTGTTTTTTCCGCAGTTTATTGGCTATTTTGACAAGGCGGAGGTTACGGCGTTTAGCTATTGTCCACAAATAGCCTACAACACAGTCAAAATAGCCAAGAAACGCGGCCCTTTAGGTTCGTTTCAATTCTTTTATTCTTTTATGACTAGAGTGCGTTAGGCGCCTTTCACTTAGCCAGCTAAGCATCATCGCTCAAGCCTTGTACTAAAATTATTGAGTTCGAACAAAAAACTCAGCTCGAAAGATCAACAGCCCCTAAGATCATCTTAAGATGAAATCATTTAATCCATGCTCCATGAAAGGTGAGGGCATACCAGAATATTTTAAGATCTCAGTCAGTATTTATGGCAAATCGAGCAATTAGTACTAGTTTTTATAAGGGGCCTAAAAATAAACGAGAGCGCAGATGAATAGAATAATTTTACCCGTAATATTGATGTTCTTTAGCATTTATGCCAATGCTGATTATGAACCTTCATTCGAAATAGGTAAGCAAAAAGCTAAGGTATGCATGACATGCCATGGCAAAGATGGGATTTCTACAATAGATCCTTACCCTAATTTGCGTGGCCAGAAAGTAGGTTACTTAATTTCCGCCTTGAAAGATTACCAGTCTCGACAACGCTCCAGTGGTCTCGCCATTTTAATGCAACAACAGGTTGACGCATTATCAGAGCAAGATATTAAAGATATTACCTATTACTACTCAGTGCTTGGTACTCAAAAAGAGGGGGAGTAGCTTATGTCACAAGGCATGGAGCTTTATGATGTAAAAGTGGTGCGTTACTTTATCATCGCGGCAGTTGGCTGGGCTGTTGCAGGTATGTTTATTGGTGTGGTACTGGCCGCTCAGCTTTATTGGCCATCGCTTAATTTTGATTCTGAATACATTCAATTTGGCCGACTAAGACCGCTGCATACATCAGGGGTTATTTTTGGGTTTGTTGTGAATATGTTGATGGGGACATCTTTATATATCGTGCAACGAACTGGGCAAACAAGGTTATTTAATCAAAGCCTTTCTTGGATGGTATTTTGGGGATGGCAGCTTGTGTTGTTCTTGGCTTTAGTGACGTTACCGCTAGGCTACACCACAACGAAAGAATATGCTGAACTTGAGTGGCCTATCGATATACTCATCGTGCTTATTTGGGTGCTATATGCAGTACTTTTTTTTGGCACAATAGCCAAGAGAAAGGTTAACCATATCTTTGTTGCTAATTGGTTTTTTGGCGCCTTTATTCTCGTTGTGGCAATGATTTTTATTCTTAATAATTTGGCAATGCCTGTGTCTGCAACAAAGTCGTATTCAATATTTGCAGGGGCGCAAGATGCGATTATTCAATGGTGGTGGGGCCATAATGCTGTTGGTTTTTTATTAACCGCAGGCATTATCGGTATGAATTATTATTTTATACCTAAGATTTCAGAAAGACCGATTTATTCTTACCGTCTATCAGTGATCCATTTTTGGGGGTTAGTTGGTTTTTACACGTGGGCCGGTACTCATCATCTACTTTACTCGTCAGTACCTGTGTGGGTGCAAAACATTGGCATTGTGATGTCGCTTATTCTTTGGCTTCCCTCCTGGGGAGGCGCATTTAATAGCGCAATGACGTTATTGCAAAATCGACCAAAATTAAAGACCGATTACATCATGTGGTTCTTTATGTCATCGATTCTTTATTATTGTCTTGCCACCTTTGAGGGGCCATTGTTGGCGATCCGCTGGTTTAATATGTTGGCGCATAACACTGAGTGGGTGATTGGCCATGTCCATTCGGCAGCATTAGGTTGGGTGGCGATGTCAGGTATTGCCATGTTTTACTATTTCATTCCGAGGTTATGGGGGCAAACACAGCTTTGGTCGAATAAATTGCTGAAATGTCACTTCTGGTTGGCTCATCTTGGGATAATGCTCTACGCCGTAGCCTTATGGGTTGCGGGGATAGGTGAAGGCTATATGTTACTTGCTCAGCAAGAAAACGGTTCGTTGGTGTATAGCTTTGTTGAGGCGATGGATTTTAAAGCGCCCTGGTTATTTATGCGGTTTGTAGGAGGTTGTTGTTTTGTATTTGGCCTGCTACTGATGGTATTTAATTTGTTTAAGACCGTTTCTTTAGCGAAAGGGGGCACTGCTTATGCTGAGTAAGGACTTCACACATTCGCTGGTTATTCTGATTATATCTACAGTCGCGGTGGCAAGCTGCTCGCTACTTGTTTGGGTTGTGCCTAACTTGGTTCGCACTGATGATATTCGTGCGATTTCACATGCAAAACCGCTGACTGCATTAGAGGTTGCAGGTCGAGACGTTTATATTAGTGAAGGGTGCCATGTGTGCCATACCCAAATGGTACGTAGTCTTGAGCCTGAGATAGTACGTAATGGACGTGCAAGTAAAGAAGGGGATGATATTTATGAATTTCCTAACCTTTGGGGCTCTAAAAGAACGGGGCCAGATCTGACCAACCTGAGCCGTAAATACTCAGAACAATGGCAGCGTTTGCACCTTATGGATCCGAGGCAAGTCGTGCCAACATCTATCATGCCTGCTTACCCTTGGTTATTTGAGCAAACACTGTCAGGCGATGACATTGCCGATAAAATGCGGGTGTTGCAGAGGCTTGGTGTGCCTTACACCGACACTGAGATAGGACGCGCTAGGCTAGAAGTGAAAGGCGCAACAAAAGGGGAAGCTTTGATCCATTATTTACAAAGCTTAGGTAAGGACACCGCTGGCGATCAGGAGCGTTAACATGGCTGCTTTCTGGAACACTTGGGTTGTTGTACTCATCGTTATATTTTTACTTTTTATGGCCCTAGTCATATTTAAGTATTGGCGTTCTCAACATACAGCCGATAAGAATAAAGTCGTTGATACATTTGATGGTATTGGCGAAAATGACGCGCCGCCACCTCCTATATTTTTTCGTCTGTACTTAATTGCTTTTATGCTCGCCGTTGTTTTTTTAGTGCTGTATCCAGGCTTAGGTAATTGGGGCGGTTTAATGGGCTGGAAACAAATTGATGACTCCTTAAGTCGACCCAGCACTGATTTAGACCGTCAAATGGCATCACTTACCGATCTCAGTCTGAAGAGTTTAGCCCGCAATACTGTTGTGACCGGCACTGGAAAGATACTGTTTCAAAACCATTGCGCAGCCTGTCATCGCGATAACGCACAAGGGCAAAAACATTTTCCAAATCTCATCGATAATGAATGGCTTTATGGTGGTACAGAAAAAGACATACTGCACTCCATTGAGTTGGGCCGACATGGCGTTATGCCAGGCTGGAAAGAAGTGCTGTCTGAAGATCAAATCTCAAAAATATCTTATTACATAGCATCTTTACAGCGTAAAAACTTATCTGCACCGCAAGTTAAAATTGATCTCGGGAAAAGGATATTTTTACAATACTGCTCTAGCTGTCATGTTGATGGTACAGTGGCAAACACTAAAATGGGAGTACCACTGTTATCTGATAATATATGGCTTCATGGTGGTAGCATTGAAGAGATACAACATACCATTGAATTTGGCTTAAGTAATAAAATGCCAGCTTTTACTGGTCAGTTAAGCCGTAATGAAATTTTAGCTCTGGGCGCTTTTATTACTAGTGCAAGATTAGATTATGATGCTAAATTAGCCAGCTTGGATGCTCAGTCTGTTGCTAGAGGAAGATATTTAATTAATGCAGGCGATTGTGTCGCTTGCCATAGTGCAGAAGGTGGTG